>MERI01000178.1 GCA_001772005.1 Betaproteobacteria bacterium RIFCSPLOWO2_12_FULL_62_58
TGATGAGAGGAGGGGTGCCTCCACAGGAGGCGGGGTGGTGTGGATGAGTGTCACGCGGATACGTAATGCTCAATAGTGCATCATAGCTGGACAGGCGCTGCTGGCGAGCAGCGCGATTGGGGTGTTGCCATCCGCCAGCCGCTCATCCATGATGCCCCAGCCGATAATCGCCATGAGCAGGAAAGCGGTGCCACGCGCCTCCGCGGCAATGCGCTCGCCGGGAGCCATGTCAGCGTTTGCCGATTTCCTTGAGCCGGTTCTGGAGCGAGATCCGATCCAGATCGGCAAGCGGCAAAGCGCGAAAAAGCTCAATCCGTCGCCGCAGAGTCAACGCGATCTCGCGGAAAAGTTCCCGTTTCTGCTCAGGCGGGCCATCGAATGCAGCCGGATCCGGCACGCCCCAGTGGGCGGTCATTGGCTGGCCGGGCCACACAGGGCACACTTCTCCGGCCGCGTTGTCGCAGACCGTAAAGGCGAAGTCCAGTTGCGGTGCGTCCAGCGTCGCAAATTCATCCCAGCTCTTGCTGCGCAGAGTGTCTACCGGCAGCTTCATGGCACGCAGCACCTCGACGGCAAACGAATTGACCTGGCCGGTCGGGTGACTGCCCGCAGAGTACGCCTTGAATCGTCCGCGCCCGAGGTAATTCATCATGGCCTCGGCCATGATGCTGCGGGCCGAATTGCCGGTGCAAAGAAACAGCACGTTGTAGACCTTATCGTTCACACGCAGCACCCCGTTAACCGTTTCCAATGCTTTATCTTCGACGCGTGTATTAGGAGTTTGTCGAGGCCTAAGTCCGACAAACTCCTAGCCAGTCATCGCTGAGATGCAGGATGCGCCACTCCTTGCGCACGTTGCATGTGGCCTCGAAAGCTCAGCTCAGCACTTCACGCTCGACCTGCTCGAAGGCGGTGTGGCGGACATCGGTGCCCTTCACCATGTAGATCACCTGCTCCGCCATGTTCTTGGCATGATCGCCGATGCGCTCGATCGCTTTTGCGATCCACACGATCTCCAGCGCCGTGGAGATGGTGCGCGGATCCTCCATCATGAAGGTAATAAGCTGACGCACGATGGAGCGGAACTCTTCGTCGATCGCCAGGTCATCGCGGATCACGGTCGCGGCCTCGGCGGCGTCCAGCCGCGCAAACGCGTCCAGCACCTTGCGCAGCATCGCCACCGCAATGTCGCCGGCGTGGTTGATGTCCGCAAGCCGCGGAATCTGCAGCCGGTCCCGTTCGTGGACGTGCTTGGCCATGCGCGCGATCTTCTCGGCCTCGTCGCCGATGCGCTCGAGGTCGGTCACGGTCTTGCTTATGGCCATGATCGTGCGCAAGTCGCCCGCCGCAGGTTGGCGTCGCACGATGATATGGCTGCACTCGGTGTCGATGCTCACCTCGCAGCCATTGACGCGGTGGTCGTCGGCAATCACCTGCTCGATCAACTGCAGGTTGCCGGTGGACAAGCCCTCGATGGCGGAGAGGATCTGCGATTCCACCAGGCCGCCCATCTGCAGCACGCGCGAACGCAGCGTTTCGAGGTCGATGTCGAATTGTTTGGAGAGGTGTTCGGTTGAGGTCATGGGACGCTCCACGCGGTACAGTTATCCGAACCGGCCGGTGATGTAATCCTCGGTCTGCTTGTTCTTCGGCTTGATGAAGATATCGTCGGTCGGCCCGAACTCAATCATTTCGCCGAGGTACATGTAAGCCGTGTAATCCGAGACCCGGGCGGCTTGCTGCATGTTGTGAGTCACGATCACCACAGTGTAGTCCTCTTTAAGCTCATCGATCAGCTTCTCGATCTGGCCGGTCGAGATCGGATCCAGCGCCGAACACGGTTCATCGAGCAACAGGACCTCCGGTTTGATCGCAATGCTGCGGGCGATGCACAGCCGCTGCTGCTGGCCGCCGGACAGGCTGTTGCCGCTCTGATGGAGCTTGTCTTTGACTTCGTTCCACAGGGCGGCCCGGGTCAACGCCAACTCAACCCGTTCGTCCATCTGGCCGCGCCCCAACCGTTCGAACAGCCGCACGCCAAACGCGATGTTCTCGTAAATCGTCATCGGAAACGGGGTGGGTTTCTGGAACACCATCCCGATCTTGGCGCGGATCAGCGCAACATCCGTCCTGGAGGTCAGGAGATTCTCGCCGTCCATGATGACCTCGCCCTCAGCGCGCTGCTCGGGATAAAGGGCATACATGCGATTGAAAGTTCGCAGCAAGGTCGATTTGCCGCATCCGGAGGGCCCGATGAACGCGGTCACCCGCTTCTCGGGAATGTCCAGGGAGATGGACTTCAAGGCGAGAAAACCGCCATAGTAAAAATTCAGATTGCGAACCCGCAGCTTCGTGGCGGACTCGGCCGGGGCGACGGCGCCGCGCGCTTCCGTGACGAACGGCTTCATGATCGGAGTTGTTGCTGCGGCTTGGGCTTGCATGGCGCTCCTCGTTTCAGGCACTCTTTCTGAACAGCGCGCGCGCCAGAATATTCAGCGCCAGCACCGCAAGGGTAATCAGCGCCGCCCCGCCCCACGCCAGGCGCTGCCAGTTCTCGTAAGGGCTCATGGCGAACTGAAAAATGACGACAGGCAAGTTCGCCATCGGCGCGTTCATATTGAGGGACCCGAACTGGTTGTTCAGCGAGGTGAACAGCAGCGGCGCGGTCTCGCCGCTGATGCGCGCCACCGCCAGCAGAACGCCGGTAACGATGCCCGTGCGCGCAGCCCGGTAGGTCACCAACATGATCGTGCGCCACGTCGGGCAACCGAGCGCGGCCGCAGCTTCGCGCAGGCTGTTGGGCACCAGCTCGAGCATGTCGTCGGTGGTTCTGACAACCACCGGTATCACGAGCAAAGCCAGCGCGATCGAACCGGCCCAGCCGGAGAAATGCCCGACCTGGGCGACGTAGATCGAGTAAACGAACAGGCCGATGACGATGGAAGGCGCCGAAAGCAGCACATCGTTGAGGAATCGCGTTGCCGACGCCAGCCAACCCTGTTTGCCGTACTCGGCAAGGTAGGTTCCCGCAAGAATCCCGGTCGGTGTGCCGATGAGCGTGCCGACCGTCGCCATCATAAGGCTGCCGAGAATCGCGTTCAGCAGTCCGCCATCGGCGCCCGGCGGCGGCGTCATCTGCGTATAGAGGGACACTCGCGCGAGCGCGCTGCCTCCCTCGTAGAGCAGCGTGGACAGGATCCATATCAGCCAGAACAGCCCGAACGCAAGCGCCAGCGATGACACCGTGAGCATTACGACGTTGCGGCGCTTGCGCGCAATGTAGACGCTGTTGTCCGAGCCGATCGCGCTCATGGCTTCATCCTAGGTGCGCGCGCCCTCCTGACGCGCGAGCCGCATCAGGAGAAATTTCGAAATTGCAAGGACGATCGTAGTGATGACGAACAGGATCAGACCCAGTTCGATCAGTGCCGAATAGTAGAGGTCGCCGACCGCCTCGGTGAACTCGTTGGCAAGCGCCGAGGCGATACTGTTGCCCGGCGCCATCAGCGACGCCGAAAGCCGGTGAGCGTTGCCGATCACAAAGGTCACCGCCATCGTTTCGCCAAGCGCCCGGCCAAGACCGAGCATGATGCCGCCCACGACGCCGACCTTGGTATAGGGCAGCACCACCCGCCAGACGACCTCCCACGTAGTGGCCCCGAGGCTGTACGCGGATTCCTTCATCATCGGGGGGACCAACTCGAACACGTCCCGCATCACCGCTGTGATGAACGGGATCACCATGATCGACAGTATCAGGCCGGCGGTCATCATGCCGATGCCGAACGGCGGGCCCTCGAACAGCCCGCCAACCACCGGCAAGCCGCCGAGCCCGCCGATCAACAAGGGCTGCACGTGCGACTGGAACAGCGGCGCGAAGACAAACAGCCCCCACATGCCGTAGATGATCGATGGAATTGCGGCGAGCATCTCGATCGCGGTGCCAAGCGGCCGCCGCAGCCAGGCGGGCGACATCTCGGTAAGAAAAAGCGCGATGCCGAAACTCACCGGAACGCCGATCGCCATTGCGATCAGCGATGTCATCAGTGTCCCGTAGATCGGCACCAGGGCGCCGAACCGCTCCTTGACCGGATCCCAGTCGGATTGCCAGATGAAGCTGAGACCGTACTTCTCCAGACTGAGGGCGCTGCCGATCACCAGGGACACGAGTATGGCAATGAGGATTCCGAGCACCAGGATCGCGAAGATCCTGGTGACGGACTCGAACGCGAAATCGATCCATTGCGCGCGCCGCTTGCGCGGCTGCGGCCCACCGCGCTGGGAATCGGTCATATCAACGGGCGGGACATCGGTCATGGCAGACTGGAGGATGGTACTCATCGCTCTCTCAGTACACCGCCTTGCCGGACCGATCCTTGATGTCCTTCCAGGCGGAGCCGATCAGCTTCACCACCGGATCGGGCATTGGCACGTAGTCGAGATCGGTCGCCATCTGGTCGCCGTTCTTGAAGCACCAGTCAAAGAACTTGAGCACTTCCTTGGCGTTTTCGGCCTTGGTCTGGATCTTGTGCATGAGAATGAACGAAGCGCCGCTGATTGGCCAGCTGTTCTTGCCCGGTTGCTCAGTAAGGATCAGATACATTCCCGGGGCTTTCGCCCAATCAGCCCCCGCAGCCGCAGCCCTGAAGGTGTCTATGTTGGGCATGACGAAGTTGCCGTCGCGATTTTTCACCTGGCCGACGGCCAGCTTGTTCTGCTTGGCATATGCATACTCGACGTAGCCGATCGCGCCGTTGATCTGCTGCACGTATGCGGACACGCCTTCATTACCCTTGCCGCCCACGCCCGTAGGCCACTGCACCGAGGTGCCCTCGCCGACCTTTTGCTTCCACTCCGGGCTCATCTTGGAGAGGTAGTTCACCCAGATGAATGTCGTGCCCGAGCCGTCGGAACGGTGAACCACCGAGATCGAATCGTTGGGCAGCTTCGCATCCGGGTTGAGCGCCGCGATCGCCGGGTCGTTCCACTTCTTGACCTTGCCAAGGTAGATGTCCGCGAGCAGTTCGCCGGTGAACTTGAGCTGACCGGATGTGAAGCCCTTGAGGTTGTAGACCGGCACGTCCCCGCCCATGATCGCCGGGAACTGCATGAGCCCTTCCTTCGTCAGGTCCTCGGGCTTCATCGGCATGTCAGACGCGCCGAAGTCCACGGTCTTGGCGGTGATCTGCTTGATGCCGCCGCCGGATCCGATCGATTGGTAATTCATGCCGATGCCGGTCTGCTTTTTGTAGGCGTCGGCCCATTTGGCGTAAATCGGATAGGGAAACGTGGCGCCGGCACCGGTGATGTTCGCTGCTGCCGCCACGCTGGCGAATACGCCGAAGACTGCTGCTAATAATGCTTTTTGCATTAACGCACTCCTGAGTTTTGTCACGTGTTGGACCCGCCGGCAGTCTAGCCGGCGATTGTTACAGCTTTGTGACGAATCCCTGAGAGGGAACGCAAGAATCGCGGCCGGCCACGCCCCCCAACGCCGTCAGGTTGTTGCGGCGTTCTCGGGCCGGACCGTCGCCGGCACGACCCGGCGTGCCGGGAAACATGCGGTGAAACGGCTGCCTTTGCCGGGCTCGCTTTGTATTTCGAGGGTGGCCTGGTGACGCATCAGCGCATGCTTCACGATCGCCAACCCGAGCCCGGTGCCGCCGGTTTCGCGCGAGCGGCCGCGATCGATGCGGTAGAAGCGCTCGGTCAGGCGCGGGATGTGGCGGGCCTCGATGCCGACGCCGGTATCTTCGACCACGAGTTCGGCGCCGGCCGGCGAGGCGCGCCACACGATCCGAACCTCGCCGCCGGCAGGGGTATAGCGGACCGCGTTGCTGACCAGATTGCCGAACGCGCTCGCGATCTCGCTTTCCGCGCCGGCAAGGTCGAAGCCTGGCGGCGCATCGAGCGTGATGCGATGCCTGCCGCCGCTCAGCGCGTTGGCGTCGTCTTTAACCTTGGCGAGCAGACGGGCGACATCGATATGCTCGTTTCTTGACGGCTCCGGCGCGGACTCGAGGGTGGAGAGTGTCAGCAGGTCATCCACGATGCGCTGCATGCGCGTCGTCTGGTCACCCATGAGATTGAGGTAATCGCGCATGCGAACCGGGTCGAGCTTGAGTTCGCGCACGGTTTCGAGGAAGCCGGCGAGCACGGTGAGCGGCGTGCGCAATTCGTGCGAGACGTTGGCGACGAAGTCTCGCCGCATGGTTTCGATCTTTTCGAGCTGGGTGATGTCGCGCGACAACAATAATTTCTGCGCATCGCCGTAGGGGATCAGTTGCACCGACAAGATCAACAGGCCGCCGCGCGCGGCGCGCAACTGGATCGGCTTGCTGAAATCGCCCGCATCGACGTAGGCAACGAATTCCGGCTGGCGCACGAGGTTGGTAATCGGCTGACCCACGTCGGCCTGCTGCGCGAGACCGAAATGCGCCTCGGCGTTCTCGTTGCACCACTCGATCCGGTTGTCCTGGTCGAGCACCACCACGCCGTCGGGCAGCGCCTGCCCGGCCTGGCGCGACCGGGCCAGCGCACGCACGAGCTGGCTCTTTTGGCGAGCGGCGCCGCGCGCAAAATGGTAAAGCTGCGCGAAGACGTGCTCCCATATTCCACGACCTTCGGGCACTTGATCGACCTGGGGATCGGACAGCCACCCGATGAGCGCGCGCAGGTGCCAGACATGGAAAACGAGCGCAACGAGAACGCTCAGCCCGAACATCCCCCAGGCGACGGCGCTGCCAAAAGCCAGCCCGGCCAGAAGCGAAATCACGGCGAGTGCCAGGACGAGGGCCGCCATCCGTATCAGGAAATGGTCCACCTGACTCCGTGCAGTGGAAGGATGGCGCGATTATCGCACGGCGGCAGAAACGGTCGCTTGCGCCAGCGCCGCCGTGCCGTCATTTCGTCCGGCAGCAATAGCCGCTGCCGCGCACGGTCTCCACGAGCCGATCGTGCCCGCTCGCCTCCAAGGCGTGGCGCAGCCGGCGAATGTGCACGTCCACCGTGCGCTCCTCCACGAACACGTGATCGCCCCACACCCGGTCGAGCAACTGGCGCCGGTTGTAGACGCGCTCGGGATGGGTCATGAAGAAGTGGAGCAGCCGGAACTCGGTCGGGCCGAGCTCGATTTCCCGCCCGTTGCCGACCACGCGATGAGTCGCCGGGTCGAGCCGCAGGCCGGCGATTTCGACTACGTCATCGGTGCGCTCCGGTGCTCGGCGCCTGAGCACCGCCTTGATGCGGGCGAGCAGCTCCTTCGGCGAGAACGGCTTGGTGAGGTAGTCGTCAGCCCCCGCCTCCAGCCCGTCGACCTTGTCGCGTTCCTGGGCGCGGGCGGTGAGCATGATGATCGGAATCCGTTGGGTGCGGTCCGCGCCGCGCAGCTTGCGTGCGTATGCAAGCCCCGACATGCCCGGCAGCATCCAATCGAGAACGATCAGGTCCGGCAGGGCGGCTCGCAGCAGAGCGTCCGCCTCCTCGGCGCTACTCGCACGCTGCACGCGGTACCCGGCGTGCTCGGCATTTACGGCAATGAGTTCCTGTATGGCCGGCTCGTCTTCGACGATGAGAATAATGCTCTCCATGATTTTGCACGCGTCCCTATTGAATTCTACGTGCCAGTTTATTACAGGCCGATGACGGAATTGTGACAGAAACGCGACCGCATTCGACCGCGGAATGGGGTTGTAACCTGAGGATCGTATAATGGTCGGTATGGATTCGAGTGGCGGCGCTGATTTACATTTTTTGCAATTCAGGACGGTCCTTGGAGCCGCATTAAGGCATGCCGCCCCTTCGTTCCGCCCAGGCTTGCGGACCAGCCGAAAGCGCCCGAACTGTTCGCGGGCGGCGAGGGCAATGCCAGCAAGCCGATCGCAGTTGATGCAGCACCGGGAAAGGTAGCCTCAGTTGCAGCGTCAACCGATTTCCGCGCCGATTCTGGCGGCGCTTCTCGCTGGCCTCGCCATGCTGGGGCCGTTTTCGGTCGACACCTTCCTGCCGTCCTTTCCCGCGATCGGGCGCGATCTTGCGCTGACACCGGCCGAACTGCAGCAGACGTTGACCGTCTATTTCTTTCCGTTTGCCGTGATGACGCTGTTCCATGGCACGCTGTCCGATTCATTCGGGCGGCGCCCGGTCATACTCGTGAGCCTCATTATCTATGCGATGGCGTCGGTGGGGTGCGTGTTCGCGTACGACTTCCCTCAGTTGCTGATATTCCGCGTGCTGCAGGGGATGTCGGCCGGGACGGGCATGGTGGTGGGACGCGCGATCATCCGCGACAGTTTCGAGGGTCACGCGGCGCAGCGGTTGATGTCGCTGGTGACGATCATCTTCGGGCTCGCCCCGGCGATCGCGCCGGTGCTCGGTGGCTGGCTGCTGGGTTGGTTCGGTTGGCGCGCGGTGTTCGTCTTCCTGACGCTCTACGCGCTGCTGCTTCTCGCCGTGTCGTGGTGGCGCATGCCGGAGACGCACCCGCTTTCGGCGCGCCAGCCGTTCGCGCTCGTCCCGCTTGCCGGAAATTACTGGAAACTTGCCCGCAGCCCGCAGCTGTTGTTGCTCTGCGCGACGGTCGCATTCAATTTCGGCGGCTTTTTCATCTATGTCGTTTCGGCGCCGGCGTTCGTCTACAACCTGCTGGGACTGAACGAGAGGCAATTTGCGTGGCTGTTCGTGCCGGCCATCGCCGGCGTCATGATCGGCGCATTTCTGTCGGGGCGGTTTGCCGGCAAAGTCTCGCCGGGGCGCACCCTGGGAATCGCGTATTGCATCATGTTCAGTGCGGCGGCGTTCAATGTCACCTACGGTGCGCTCGCGGCGCCGGCGCTGCCGTGGTCGGTGCTGCCGGTGATGATCTACGCCATCGGTATGGCGCTCGCGATGCCGAGCGTCACCCTCATTGCGCTGGAGCTGTTCCCGGCGAACCGCGGCATGACTTCGTCGCTTCTGGGGTTCGTGCATAGCTTTACCTCGGCCATCATCGCCGGCGCGATTTCGCCCCTGCTGTCGCATTCCGGCATTACCCTCGCACTCGGCATGACGGGACTGCTTGTTGTCGGCTGCGCGTCGTGGCTCGCCTACCTTTGGCTCGAACCCGGATCTCAAGACGATGCGCGAACTTGACAGCTGGCGGGAAGAAAAGCGCTCGGCCTGGCTTTATCGCGTCGTCGCCGAGGCTGAAGCCGGCACGCCGCGCCAGGCGCTGTTCTCCGAACTCGCGCAGGAAGCGGACAAGCAGGCCGCGATCTGGGAGCGCCACGCGCGCACGGCGGGCCGGCCGGTGCCGGACGGTTTCGTTCCCGATCTGCGCACCCGCATCGTCGCCCGTCTTGTGCGGCGCTTGGGTCCGCGCCCGCTGCGCGGCGTGCTCGCTGCGATGAAGGTACGCGGGATGTCGCTCTATACCCACGCATTTCCCGGCCATGCGATGCCGCACACGCTCGACGACGTGGGGCGCCGGCATCGCGGGGTGGAGTCCGGCGGCAACCTGCGTGCAGCGGTGTTTGGCGTGAACGATGGTCTGATCTCCAACGCCAGTCTCATCTTGGGCATCGCCGGCGCGACTTCCGACAACAGCCTGATCCTGCTTTCCGGTGCGGCGGGACTGATCGCCGGCGCGTTCTCGATGGCGGCGGGCGAGTACGTATCGGTGCGCTCGCAGCGCGAGATGTACGAATACCAGATCGGCCTTGAGAAGCAGGAGCTCGATCAGTATCCCGAAGAAGAAGCCGAAGAACTCGCGCTGATCTACCAGGCGCGCGGCCTCTCGCGCGAAGAGGCGGCCACCCTGGCAAAAAGCTTGACTGCTGACCCGGAAAAAGCACTGGCGACGCTGGCGCGCGAGGAGCTGGGGCTGAATCCGGAGGACCTGGGTTCTCCGTGGGGTGCGGCCCTGTTCTCCTTCTTCTCGTTCGCGGCCGGCGCCTCGATTCCGCTGCTGCCGTTCGTGTTCGCGAGCGGCACGACGAGCCTGATGGTGGCCGTCGCGCTCACCGGGATCATGCTGTTTGCAGTCGGCGCGACGCTTTCGCTTTTCACCGGCCGCAGCGCGACCTACAGTGGGCTGCGGATGCTCGCGATCGGCGCCGCGGCCGGCGGCTTCACCTATCTCATCGGCAAGCTGCTCGGTGTGACGCTCGGGTAGTCGAATTGCTCAACGTTAATTCCATGGGCCAATGCGATGAGCTAAACTCGATATTAGGAAACACGTGTTCTTCATGGAAGCGATCCCGCGGCGCGCGCTGGTGGTGATGGAGCACGCATAAGAAACCAAGATGGGTGCCGCCGGCGATCAGCGGCGAGTAACCGCAAAAGGAGGATTCGATGAATCACACGATTCGTGTGGTAATGGGCTTGCTCCTGGCATGTGCGGTGTCCGGCGCCGAGGCAGCAGAGGCGAGTTATCCAAGCAGGCCGATTCGCATCATCGTGCCCACCGCGCCGGGCGGCGGCAGCGATATCGGTGCCCGCCTGATCGCGCAAGAATTGTTGAAACGTTGGGGCCGGCCGGTGGTGGTGGAAACCCGGCCCGGCGCCGGAACGATAATCGGCAGCGAGATCGTCGCCAAGCGACCGCGGACGGTGGAGCAGGTTCCGCGCGCCTTGGCGCGTGGATGCGACCCGGTAGCGGGATGCAAGCGCCGAACGTAGAACCGCGGTCGTACGCGCGCCTACGCGGTCGCATCCCCATGAATGGGCGCGTCGGAGGGTGGAAGAGGGACCCCCGGGGATCTGACCCCGACGACGCGCATGGATCGGCATTTGACACGACGCGCCATGATCGACTACACGGTCGCATCCCGCGATGCGGGTCCCTGCTCCGCGTTGCGCCGATCCCTGCTCCGCGCTTCGGCGCACCCCCCGACGGCTACACGCTGCTGATGAGTCCAAGCACGCTCGCGACCAATCCGGCGAGCTATAAGAAAATGCTCTATGACGCGTTACGCGACTTCGCTCCCATCACACAGACGTTGTTCGTGGCCAATCTGATCGTCATACATCCTTCTTTACCGGCAAAATCGGTGAAGGAATTCATCGCGTTCGCAAGAGCGCGCCCCGGCGAGATCCTTTATGCATCGGCGGGGCATGGCACCAACCCGCATCTGACGATCGAGTTATTCGCCAGCATGGCGAAGATCCGCATGGTCCATGTTCCCTACAAAGGCAGCCTGCCGGGCGTCGTCGACCTCCTGGCGGGTCGTGTCGCGCTGACGGCCACGAGCAGCATGTCTAACCTCATTCCCCACGTACGGACCGGCAGGATGCGTCCGTTGGGTGTCACTGCCGCCACCCGCACTCCGGCGCTGCCTGATGTTCCAACCGTAGCCGAGGCGGGATTGCCCGGCTACGAGGCGGTGCAGTGGTCCGGCCTGTTGGCGCCTGCGGGCACGCCGCGAGAAATCATTTCCACGCTGCACAAGGAAGTCGTTGCCATACTGCACACGCCGGAAGCCAGGGAACGCCTTGCCAACATTGGTACGGAGGTGGTTGGGAGCTCGCCGGAAGAGTTTGCGGCTTTCATGAAGACGGAAACCGTGAAATGGGCAAGAGTGGCGAAAGCCGCGGGAATCCAGCCGGAATGATCCTCGATCCTGCCTTTCAGCACTGCTCCCACGGCAGTCCTTCGTAGCGCCAGCCGGTTTTGGCGTTGCGATGATGGCTTTCGTCGAGCTCGCCCTCGAAGCCGTGCAGCACGTTGTAGACGTGGGTGAAGCCGGCTTCCTCCAGCGCGTGACCGGCGTCGAGCGAGCGGTTGCCGCTGCGGCAGATGAGCACGATCGGGCGGTCGACGCTCGCTGCCTTCTTGACGTGGGCGACAAAGTCGGGGTTGACCTCCCAGTTCGGCCCGTCGTTCCACGGCACGAGGATGGCGCCGGCCGGATGGCCGACGAACAGATACTCCATCTCGCTGCGGCAATCGACGAAGATCGTGTTCGGGTTCTTCTTGAGAAACTCGTAAGCTTCTTTCGGTTCGAAGTGCTTCATTCAGAAACTCACTGCAAATCACGGAAGGAGAATTATAGTCGCAATCGCTCGCAAACCGCCAGTTGGGGCGGCTCGTGCGTGATAAAATTACCGACTTTTGCAGCATGGTTTTTCCCGGCCGCAAGACGAAATGAACAACCGTATTGAAAAGCTCGAATCGCTGCTCCAGGAGCGCATCCTGATTCTCGACGGCGCCATGGGCACGATGATCCAGAGCTACAAGCTGGGGGAATCTGCGTACCGCGGCGCGCGCTTCAAGGATTTCGCGCACGACCTCAAGGGCAACAACGACCTGCTCACGCTGACCCAGCCGCAGATCATTCGCGAGATCCACGCGCAGTACCTTGAAGCCGGCGCCGATGTCATCGAAACCAACACCTTCAATTCGACCTCGATCGCCCAGGCGGACTATCACCTGGAGCATGTGGTCTACGAGCTGAACTGCGAAGCGGCGAAGCTTGCGCGCGCGGTTGCTGACAGGTACCAAGCGCAAGACCCACGGCGGCCGCGGTTTGTCGCCGGCGCGCTCGGCCCCACCAACCGCACGGCTTCGATCTCGCCCGAGGTCAACGATCCGGGGTTCCGCAATGTCACGTTCGATCAGCTCAAGGCCGCATACGCCGAGGCTGTACGCGGCCTTATAGAAGGAGGAGTGGATATCCTCCTTGTCGAAACAATCTTCGATACGCTTAACGCCAAAGCGGCAATTTTTGCGATTGATGAATTCTTCGAAAGCCGAAGAATTCATCTGCCAGTCATGATCTCCGGCACCATCACCGACGCTTCCGGGCGCACGCTCTCGGGCCAGACGCCGGAGGCGTTCTGGAACTCGGTGCGGCATGTGAAACCGTTTTCGGTCGGTCTCAACTGCGCGCTCGGCGCGAAACTGATGCGCCCTTATATCGAGGAGATCGCGCAGGTCGCGGACATTTACGTGTGTGCCTACCCGAATGCGGGACTGCCCAACCCGCTCGCGCCTACCGGCTACGACGAGACGCCCGAACAGACCGCCGCCTATCTCCTCGATTTTGCGAAGAGCGGCTTCATCAACATCGCCGGCGGCTGCTGCGGCACGACACCCGCCCACATCAAAGCGATCGCGGAGGCGCTCAAGGGCATTCTGCCGCGCACGGTGCTGCAGATCGAGCGCAAGACGCGGCTTTCAGGCCTGGAGCCGCTCAACATCGGGGACGATACGCTGTTCGTGAACATCGGCGAGCGCACCAACGTCACCGGCTCCAAGGCGTTCGCGCGGCTGATCCTCGCCGGCGACTATGCCGAGGCGCTGTCGGTCGCGCGCCAGCAGGTCGAGAACGGCGCGCAGATGATCGATATCAACATGGACGAGGCGATGCTCGATTCAAAGCGGGCGATGACGACTTTCCTCAATCTCATGGCCTCCGAACCGGACATTTCGCGCGTGCCGGTGATGATCGACTCCTCGAAATGGGAAGTGATCGAAGCCGGCCTCAAATGCGTGCAGGGCAAGCCGGTGGTCAACTCGATCAGCATGAAGGAAGGCAAGGACGAATTCGTCAAACATGCGAGGCTCGCGCGGCGCTACGGCGCGGCGGTGGTGGTGATGAGCTTTGATGAGAAAGGCCAGGCCGACACGCTGGAGCGCCGGGTGGAAATTGCCAAGAGCGCCTACCACGTTCTGGTCGACGAGCTCGGTTTCCCGCCCGAGGACGTGATCATCGATCCCAACATCTTCGCCATCGCCACCGGCATCGAGGAGCACGCGAACTACGGCAAGGACTTCATCGAGGCGACCCGCATCATGCGCGCCACGCTGCCTTACGCGAAGGTGAGCGGCGGGCTGTCGAATATCTCGTTCTCGTTCCGCGGCAACGATCTGGTGCGCGAGGCGATCCACACCGCCTTTCTCTACCACGCGATCAAAGCCGGCCTCACCATGGCCATCGTCAACGCCGGGCAGATCGGCGTCTACGACGAGATTCCCACGGATCTCCTGGAGCGCGTCGAGGACATCATCTTCAATCGCCGGCCCGACGCCGCCGAGCGCATGGTGACTTTCGCCGAAACGGTGAAAGGCAAGGGCAGGGAGCAGGCCGATGACCTCGAGTGGCGCAAGGGTCCGGTCGCAGAGCGGCTCACGCACGCGCTGGTGAGGGGAATCACGAACTGGATCGTCGAGGACACCGAGGAAGCGCGGCAGAAGTTCGAGCGGCCGATCCAGGTGATCGAGGGCCCGCTGATGGATGGCATGAACGTGGTCGGCGACCTGTTCGGCTCGGGCAAGATGTTTCTGCCGCAGGTGGTGAAATCGGCGCGCGTAATGAAGCAGGCGGTCGCCCATCTGGTTCCGTACATCGAAGCGGAGAAGGCCAGGCTCGGCGATGTGAGGCCCAAGGGCAAGATCGTGCTCGCCACCGTCAAGGGCGACGTGCACGACATCGGCAAGAACATCGTCGGCGTGGTGCTCCAGTGCAACAACTACGAGGTGATCAATCTCGGCGTCATGGTGCCGTGGAAGAAGATCTCCGAGGTGGCGCGCGAGCAGAAGTGCGACATCGTCGGGCTCTCGGGCCTGATCACGCCTTCGCTCGAGGAGATGGCGCACAACGCGCGCGAGATGGAGCGCGAGCGGTTCGACATCCCGCTGCTGATCGGCGGCGCTACCACCTCGCGCACTCACACCGCGGTCAAGATCGCGCCGCACTATCACGGTCCCGTGATCTGGGTGCCCGATGCGTCGAGAAGCGTCAGCGTGTGCAGCAACCTGCTCTCCGACGACATGCGCGCGGGCTATCTCAAGGAGGTCGAGGCCGAATACGGGCGCACCCGCGCGCAGCACGAAGGGAAACAGGGGCCGGAGCTGATCACGCTCGACCGCGCGCGCGCCAATGCGCTAAAGACCGACTGGACCGAATACACGCCGCCCAAACCGGAGATGCTCGGCATCAAGGTGCTGAAGAACTACGACCTTGCCGAGATTGCGCAGCACATAGACTGGGGGCCGTTCTTCCAGACCTGGGAGCTGTCAGGGCCTTATCCGGCGATCCTCGACGACCCGGTGGTCGGCGAGGCGGCGCGTAACGTGCTCGCTGAAGGCCAAGCGATGCTCAAGAAAATCATCGACGGCCGGTGGCTCACCGCCGGCGCGGTGTTCGGCCTGTTCGCGGCGGCGAGCGTGAATACCGACGACATCGAGCTCTACGCCGACGAATCGCGTTCGAAGGCGCTCATGACCTGGCACAACCTGCGCCAGCAGAACGTGAAGCCGACGGGCCGGCCCAACCTCTGTCTTGCCGATTTCATCGCGCCGAAAGGCTCGGGCGTTGCCGATTATATCGGTGCGTTCGCGGTGACCGCCGGCATCGGCATTGAAAAGCGCCTCGCCGAATTCGAGAAGAAGCACGACGATTACAGCAGCATCATGCTCAAAGCGCTCGCCGACCGGCTCGCCGAGGCGTTCACGGAACTCCTGCACAAGCGCATGCGCCGGGAATTCTGGGGTTACGCGAAAGACGAGACCCTCGACAACGATGCGCTGATCCGGGAGCAGTATCGCGGCATCCGGCCCGCGCCCGGCTATCCGGCGTGTCCCGATCACACGGAAAAGGGGGCACTTTTCGAAATGCTCGACGCCAAGCGGGCCGGCATCGAGCTGACCGAATCCTATGCGATGTATCCGGCGTCGTCGGTGAGCGGGTTCTATTTTTCGCACTCGCAATCGCAGTATTTCGCGGTCGGCAAAATCGGCCGCGACCAGGTCGCGGACTACGCCAGGCGCAAGGGCATGCCGCTGTCGGAAATCGAGCGCTGGCTCGCGCCCAACCTGGCTTATGAGCCAGGTGACGGGTGAGGAGGAGGAAGTGACGAAAGATGGTGACGAAAGGAAGTGACGGGAGCAAGCACCGGGTTTGACCATTCTCGTCACCCTTTATCGTCACCTTTTCTCGTCACTTCTTCTCGTCACTCTCATTCATGCAATCGCAGACCGAACGCTATCTCGCCCTCGCGCAACTGGGCCGCAACCGGTGGTGGCGCTACGTACTCGGCGCGCTGGTGATTCTTTTCTTCTGGCTGGTGCTGGGCTTCGTGCCCTATGTCTGGCTCGCCGGCGGCGGGTCGCCCGATCCGTTGCTCGACTACATCGCGGTAAATTTCAGCATCGTCATGATGCTGGGCGGATTGTTTCTGACAGTGAGAGTGATACACCGGCGCCCGCTGTTCAGCCTGATCAGCGCCGAGCGCG
The DNA here is from genome assembly GCA_001772005.1 of Betaproteobacteria bacterium RIFCSPLOWO2_12_FULL_62_58. Classification (GTDB taxonomy): domain Bacteria; phylum Pseudomonadota; class Gammaproteobacteria; order Burkholderiales; family SG8-41; genus DSOT01. Next base: position 16,214 of record MERI01000178.1, read on the forward strand.
CGCTCGACTGGAAACGCATTTCCCAAGGTGCGGCAGCGTGGTGCGTCATTGGCCTCATCATCACGGCAATCGAGCACCTGCTCTACGCGGACCGCTACTACCTGAGCTTCAATCCCGATCGCTTCTTCATGTTCGCCGCCTTGGCGCTGGTGCTGACGCCGCTGCAGACCACGACCGAGGAGCTGGTGTTTCGCGGCTACGTCATGCAGGGACTGGGGATCGTTATCCGGCGGCCGGCGTTGGTCGCCGTGCTGAGCGGCGTGGTCTTCACCGTCCCCCATCTCCTGAATCCGGAAGTGCGGCAGCACGGCGTGGTTCTCATGGCGGCAAGTTATTTCGCGATCGGGCTGCTGCTCGCGGCGGTCACTTTGCGCGACGGCCGGCTGGAGCTCGCCATCGGCGTGCATGCGGCGAACAACCTGCTGCTGGTGCTGGTGGCGAATTACGAGGGCTCGGTGCTGAGGACCGATTCGATTTTCACCGCGCGCGAGCTCGATCCGCTGTATACGCTGATCACGCTCATCCTGGGCGCGCTCGTTTTCTACTGGTGGATTTTCCGACGGGCGCCGGAAAATCCATAATGAATACCGAGAAAGGGCGTTCATAATTCGCGCTGCGGGCCAGCGGTATACGCGATAAAATCCCAACTTCGCGTTACGGATAAGAATTTCGGCCTATCCTGGCGTCCCTTCGACGGGCTCAGGACAGGCCTTAGCGGCCTTTTTCCCGATGCACATCCACATCCTCGGCATCTGCGGCACGTTCATGGGCGGCCTTGCGGCGATCGCCCGCGCGGCCGGCCACAAGGTCACCGGCTGCGACGCCAACGTCTACCCGCCGATGAGCACGCAGCTCGCCGCCCTGGGCATTGAGCTCACCGAGGGCTACACAGCGGAGCAGATCGGACTGCAGCCCGACGTGTTCGTCATCGGCAACGTGGTGACGCGCGGCAACGCGCTGATGGAGGAAATCCTCGATCGAGGATTTCCTTACGTTTCCGGACCGCAATGGCTGAGGGAGAACATCCTCGCCGGGAAGTGGGTGATTGCGGTCGCCGGTACCCACGGCAAGACGTCGACCGCCGCGATGCTCGCCTGGATCCTGGAGGAATCCGGGCTGAAGCCCGGATTCCTTATAGGGGGAATACCGAACAATTTTGGTGTATCAGCGCGTCTCCCGGGACTGAACTCTAATTCCGGGGGGGTGCAGAATATTCCTTCCGGTCTCGCGGAGCGAGACATTAAGGGCGAAACGTCCCGCGTTTCGCCCTTCGTGATCGAAGCCGACGAATACGACACTGCGTTCTTCGACAAGCGCTCTAAGTTCGTGCACTACCAGCCGCGTATCGCGGTGCTCAACAACCTCGAGT
>MERI01000179.1 GCA_001772005.1 Betaproteobacteria bacterium RIFCSPLOWO2_12_FULL_62_58
CGCCGCGCCTGCTCCTTGTCGTCGGGCGCGACCGCGTCTTCGAGATCGAGGAAGATCACATCAGCCGCCGATTGCGCCGCCTTTTCAAACAGCGCCGGCGTCGACCCCGGTACCGCCAGCTCGGACCGGTGAAGACGTGCGGTACTCTGCTCGATTGCCGTAAAGCTCATGCCAACCTCCGTTGACTCAAACGATGAATGATGAACGATGAATGATGAATTAAAGGCAAGCACTTTCTCCGTTCATCGTTCCGCGTTCCGCGTTCCGCGTTCATCGTTTCGTTTCCCCACTCATCCCCTCCACCACCTTGATCAGCGCCGACAGGTCGTTGCCGTCCTCTCCCCTCCCCATCAGGGCATTGATGTGCTGCATCGCAAGCGCGGCTGCCGGTGTTGCAAGCCCCAGCTCATGCGCGAGACCGAGCACGATGTGCAGGTCCTTGTGGTAAAGACGGGTTTCGATGCCGGCTGCGAAATTGCGCTCGACCATGCGCTTGCCGAACAACTCCAGCACGCGGCTTGCCGCCACGCCACCCAGCATCACCTCGCGCACCTTGGCGGGATCGACGCCGCAGCTTTTCGCCAGCGCAAGCGCTTCCGCCGTGCCCTGCGCGGTGACCAGCAGCGCGAGTTGGTTGCAGGCCTTCGTGATCTGGCCCGCGCCGTGGTCGCCCATGTGGACGATCGTCTTGCCAAGACACTCGAACAGCGGCTCGACCCGGTTGAATACCGCATCCTTGCCGCCCACCATGATCGACAGCGCCGCCTGTTCGGCGCCCATCGGCCCGCCCGACACCGGCGCGTCAAGCATGTCGATGTTCTTGACAGCCAGCGCGAGGGCGACATCGCGAGCAACCGTCGGTGAGATCGTTTCCATGTCCACCACCACGCTGCCGGCGCGTCCGCCGTGAATCACGCCGTTCTCGCCGAGCACGACCTGTTCGACATCGCTCGAATCAGTGACCACGGTGAATATGACTTCCGCGTTCGCCGCAAGCTCGGCGGGCGTTGCATAGGCGCGCGCGCCGGCCGCGGTGAGCGGCTCGGCGGATTCGGGGCGCCGCGAATAAACGCCCAACTGATGGCCGCGCTTCATGAGGTTGAGCGCCATCGGCCGCCCCATTACACCGAGTCCGATAAATCCCAGTCTCATCACGTTCTTCCGTAGTCGTGAATATTCAGCTTGACAATGCGTGAACGGTGAACGGAGGAAACGTACGTGCCGATGTCTGCTCACCGCTCACCGCTCACCGCTCACCGCTCACCGCTTACTGCTCATCGCTCACTCCTCACTGCTCACCGCTTGCTGCCACCCAGTCAACCGTTCAGTCCGCCGAACGCCAACTGCTGCTCGACCCACGCCGCTACCGCGAGCGTCTTGTCGTCCGCCTGGGATGCGCCGACCACCTGCAGGCCAAACGGAAGTTGACGTGGGCCCAATCCTGCCGGGATCGATACCGCCGGCACGCCGAGCAGGGTCCAGATCGTGCAGAAGGTGGGATTGCCGGTTTGTGTCAGATCCGCCGGCGCTTCGCCCGGCGCCGGCGGCGTGATGACCGCGTCGTGTCCCGTGATGAATCGAGCGAATTCCTCTTGCAGGCGGCCGCGCATTTCCAGCGCCGCACGATGGCTCGCGGCGTCGATTGCCGCGCCCTCGTCGAGGAAGGCATTGAGACGGGCGCTCAATTCGCTGCGATGGCGACGCTGCACCGGGCCCAGATTTTGCGCGCCTTCGTAAGCCATGATCACGCGCTGCGCATTGTGGGCATCGGCGAACCGACCAGGCAACTCGATCTCGTCGACCAACGCTCCGGCCGCGCGCAGTACGGCGATGTTTTGCCCGAACATTGCTTGCTGTGAGGGCTCTGCGAGATGCCAAACCGGCGAGCGCACCGCGATCAGCCGCGGCAGTGCTGACAGGACCCTGATTTCGGCGCCCAGTACACGATCCGGATCGGCGATCACCGCGGCAAGCTGGGCGGCATCGGCGACGCTGCGTGCCAACACGCCGACAGTGTCCAGCGTCCCACTGAAGGCGAGCATGCCATGCGTGGCGATCGCACCGTAGCTCGGCTTGAAACCGACCACGCCGCAGAACGCCGCCGGGCGGATCACCGAGCCGTTGGTCTGGGTGCCGAGCGCCGCCGGAATCATGTGCGCCGCGACCGCCGCCGCGGAGCCCATCGAGGAACCGCCGGGCGTGTGCGCCGTATTCCACGGATTGCGCGTCTTGCCGGGGGTGTAATAAGCGAACTCCGACGTCACGGTCTTGCCCGGGACCAGCGCGCCCGCCTGTTCCAGCCTGGCGACCACACGCGCCGATTCGCCGGCGATGTTGGCGGCGTATATCGGCGATCCCATGGTGGTGGGCATGCCGGCGACATCGATAATGTCTTTTACCGCGACCGGCACGCCGTGCAGCGGCCCGCTTGCCTTCCCGGCTCGCCGCGCCGCATCGGCGGCTTCGGCGAGGTCCATCGCCCGTTCCGCGTCAAGGTGCTGCCAGGCCTGGATGACCGGTTCGAGCTGCGCGCAGCGCGCAAGGCAGGCGCGCATGAGCTCGGCGCTGGACAGGCTGCCCTCGCGTATGCGCTGCGCCGCCTCGCGCAAGCCTAATCGGTGAAGTTGCATAAGAAGGAACCCCAAAACAGAAACCGCAGATCAACGCCGATAAACGCCGATGAGAATTCAAAAACAAATGGACAGGATTTACATGATTGACAGGATTGGATCAAATGCATTAAGAGATCTTGTAAATCCTGTCTATTGCTTTGCGGTTTTGATACTGATGTTATCCGCGTTCATCTGCGTACCCCTCAAGTACCCGTCAAGCGGGTATTGAGAAGAAGGGGTATTGAGAAGAATTCATCGGCGGCTGCTTTTCGCCTCTGGATTTAGCAGATTGGGCGGCGTGGCGCCCGTGAGCGCAGCCACCAGGTTTTTCGCCGCGGTCATCGCCATCGCGCGGCGCGTCGCCTCGGTCGAGCTGCCGATATGCGGGGCCAGCACGACGTTCTTCAGCTCGAGAAATTCCGGATCGAGCTTCGGTTCCCCCTCGAACGTGTCCAGACCGGCGGCGCGTATCGCGCCGTCCTTGAGCGCCCGGATCAGCGCTGCATCGTCAACTATGCCGCCGCGCGTTGAATTGATCAGGATCGCGCTTGGCTTCATTTTCTTCAGTTCCGCCGCGCCGATCAGGTGATGCGTCTGCGGCATGTATGGCATTTGCAGGATGACAAAATCAGCTTGCGCCAGCAGTTCGTCCTTGCTCGCATAGGTGGCCCTGAGCCGCTGCTCGACGTCGGCGGCAAGCCGCACGGGGTCGTGATAGATCACGCGCATGTCGAACCCCTGCGCGCGCCTGGCGATCACGCGGCCGATGCGCCCCATGCCGATGATGCCGAGCGTTGCATGGTGCACGTCGACGCCGAGCATCTGCTTCAGATGCCAGCCGCGCCATTGCCCGGCGCGGATATATGCCTCGGCCTCAGTCAGGCGGCGTGCCGTCGCGAGCATCAGCGCGAATGCAAGGTCGGCCGTGCTGTCGGTGAGCACCTCTGGAGTGTTGGTCGCCATCACGCCGCGCGCGGTGCACGCGGCGAGATCGATGTTGTTGAACCCGACCGCGATGTTGGCGACAACCTTGAGCTGCGGGCAGCGCGCGAGCAGCTTGTCGTCGATGCGATCGGTCAGGCAGCACATCACGCCGAGCTTATCCCGCGAACGCTGCGCCAGCACTTCCGGGTCTAACGGCACGTCGGCCTGGTTGGATTCGACTTCGCAGTGCTGCGCAAGGTAGTCGAGCGTTTCGTCGAATACTTCGCGCGTGACGAGGATTTTTGGCTTCATCTCATTCCTTGATTAAAGCGCAATTGAAAGATCAGAAAAACAACAATAAACCGCAGATGATCGCCGCTACGCGCCGACGACACCCACAGCGTAATCGGTGATCATACAACGTATCTGCTCGCAGGACCCAGCCTGATCACCGCACACCGTTCACTGCTCGCTCCTTTTTCTCAGTCCAGATGTTACGGCAGCGCGTCTCGCGAATAAACAGGGCGCCGATCAACCCGATCAGCGCGAAAACAGCCAGCACGAGCAGTGCCGGACGAAATTGCTGCAGCGTCGTCGCCCGTGCCGCGCCGCCGGCGCTCATGTCGAGCACCCAGCCGACCAGCGGTTGCAGGATACCGGCGGAGAGAAATCCGCCGATGTTGGCCATGCTGATCGCCATGCCGGCATAGCGCGGACGATTAACTTCCTTCGCGCAGGTCCAGGCCAGCGAAAAACCACTGACGCTGAAACCCATGAACGCCGCCATGACATAAGTCCATACGGCCCCGATGCCGGCGAACCAGGCGATCCAGCATGCGAGGTAAAGCACGGTCGAACCTACGATCAGCGGGCGGCGACGCCGGAGGTGATCGGATAACACGCCGACGCCGGCCAGCGAAACGGCGGAAGAAATGATCATGACGCTCGTATGGCGGCTCGCCGCTATAGGGGACATGCCGTATACCTGGGTGAGAAAGGGCACTGCCCATAACCCGATAAAGCTCACGAAGCTCCCCGAGATCCCGAACGTGATCCAGAATCCCGGCCATGTCGCGCGATTGCGTACCACTTCCGCGAGTCCGTGCCACCATCGCTCAGCGGCCGGTACCGCTCCGGCCGGCTGCGAAACGCCTCCGTCGGATCGAGGCTGGTCGCGCACCAGAATCCAAATTGCCACGGCGAGCGCAAGCGACACGACGCCGGCGGCGGTGAAGACGCTGCGCCACGACACGAGAGTAATGAGCCAGGCGAGCGGTGCGGTCGCGGCCAGAGCGCCCACAATCCCGATGACGTTGCCGAACCCCGAGGCGGTGGCGAAACGCCGCTCATCGAACCACGTGGCGCTGAGCTTGAGGAGCGAAACAAAGGCAACCGATACGCCGAGTCCCACCAGCGTGCGGCCGGCGGCGGCCGTGGTCAGGGATCCGGCGGTGGCAAACATCATCGAGCCGGCGCCCGCGATGAGGCATCCGACAGTGAGCACGCGCCGCGGACCTACGGTATCGACGAGCACGCCGGTCGGCAACTGCATCACTGCATACACATAAAAGTATGTGCCCGCAAGCGCGCCGAGCGCCGCGCCGCTGACCGTGAACGCCGCAGTAAGCTCCGCGGCAACCGCAGCCGGCGCTACGCGGTGAAAGTAAGACAGGAAGAACGCGGCCGCTGCGAGGGCGAACACGATCCAGCGCAACCGGGTGTCGGACATTATGTATTCCGTGGGTAACCACCAGAAACTAGCTGCTGCGCATCGCTCGTCCTAACTTCCATTCTCCGCTCCAAGGCTTAATAATTGCCTTCACCATAGCGCTGACGGGCTTCCTCGATTGTGTTGGCATTCGCTTGATCTGTATCAGTAATTCAGAGCGATCTGAAGCGTAAGCTGCTCTGTGGATGGAAGCTTTCGAAGGACTAGGTATGAAATACGGCCGCCTCACAAGGATACCGCATGCAGTCTTGAGCGACATTCGCGAACTGCTCAAACTTAAGGTGGGAGACCCTGAGCAAGAGGACAGTTTTTCGGGCGCGATTGAAGGTCTCGGCTTCATTGTGGGAAGCATCCTTGCTGCAAGCGGCGCGGTGCTCTTCTTCGGGATCGCCGAGAACGGCGTCATGAGCGCGGTCACTCATGCGGTCAAAGAATTTCATGAGTTCTGGGGTCCCGTCATGTGGGGCTATCTGGGCATCCATGCTGGCGCAACTATGGTGCACCTTGGGCTGGGACACCGTTCGATCCTATCTATCTTCAGATGGTAAACAATCGTTGAAATTTGACCAGATTTTCGGGGGCGTCTCTCACGAAGGGCTGACCAGCCCGGCGGGCAGCAACTCTTTCTAACAGTCCACACCCACAGGTGTGGACGCAACAGGGTGGAGGTTCCACCCCTACGCCTGCGCTGCCCAGAACGGGGCGACCCGTTGCGCCAAATCTGGGTACCGGGAATCAGTAGCGCTAATCGCCGGTTGGAGATATCCGGAATTCCAACACCGTCGGTATCTGGATAAGAGCTTCTGACAACTGGCGAAGGTTATCGGGATTCCGCGTGCGTATCATCATTCGATACTCAAAATGCTTGCCGTCATCAGCGAGTCGGTAATGAAGGTTGGCGACCGAAAATGCAAGACTCGTGACCAACTTACGCAGTTCTGTCTCGGGCATTGCCGACTCACGGGCAAACCTCACGATGAATTGTGCGTATTGCTGCGACTGCATTTTGTTCTCGAACCACCGGAACGCCGACAACGTGCCCAGCGTCAATGCCGCTGCAAGACCCGCAGGAAAATAAAACCCAATCCCTACGAGAATACCGATTGCGGCGGTAATCCAGATAGACGCCGCCGTTGTCAGGCCGCGCACCGAAAGCCCTTCTTTCATTATTACGCCCGCCCCAAGGAAGCCGATACCTGTCATGATTCCTTGTGCCATCCGCGTCGGATCAACCGTTACTCGTTCCATTCCTCGCGTTGCGAACCATTGCCCCTCGTAGACCGTGACTAGCATGAGTACAGCGGATGCCAAGCAAACCAGAGTATGCGTTCGAAACCCTGCAGGCCTGCCGTGGTAGCTACGCTCCAGGCCTACGAAACCACCAAACATCAAAGCAACAAGCAGCCGCAGCGAAATTTCCAGATAGTCACTCATCCTTAATTCCCTTCACTGCCCCCGTTGGCGTAACACAGGGTCTGGTATCGCGTCACAGTCACGTCGCAGCTCTCGCTTTCCAGTTCGAGCGTCAGTTGGCTCCCCGACCCGGGCGAAAGTGAGAACTTTGGGTCGCTCAAGATGCTGCTGAGCCGACGGCTCACCACGATTGTACGAAAACTGAAGCGATCGATAAATGTGCTCACTCAACCGGTATCGGCCGTGCCCAAGTCGTAAATGCAATGGATCTCCCCGGGGGAATATTCGCGTGAAACCCCTCTACAATCGGCGGGCTCACGGGTGCATCCGATTTCCAGGTAATCAGAAAATTCGCACCGGAGCCACCCGTGTCGTCACTTCGGGGAACAAATATCTCGTAGGTCCCCAAGGGTCCAATCGTCTTCGGTGAGGTTACGTACTCCCTGAGTCTCTTGCCGTCGGTGTCGTAATACTGTGCGGAACTTATGCGGATTGATTTCGCGGGGTCCGTGTTCCGAATGCTCACGAAAACTGAAACGAGTGTCTTCATTGGCTGACCCCTGCCATCCACGTCACCATGCCAGACGTGCGAATAGATCGGCAGATACAGCAGTTGCCCAACCAACCGGCCCTGCGAGAGTTGATCCGATGTTTGACCAAGTGCAAGGCTGCTGGACAATGCAAGCAAAATCAATGACACGATCACTGAGTGCATAAAGGCTCCGTGGACAAGACAAGCTAGCCGAATGATATATCGGTCTTCACGGCATCGAGTGGGTAAATTGAGGGGGTAAATCGAGCTTACTCCGAGTGAAGATTGATGTTTCCGGGGCTGCTCGAAACTGAGAT
>MERI01000180.1 GCA_001772005.1 Betaproteobacteria bacterium RIFCSPLOWO2_12_FULL_62_58
TCCTTTCGCGCCAGATCGAGCAACATCTTGAGTATGGCGCTGCCCACGCCCTTGCCCCGCCACGCTTTGAGCACCGCCATGCGGCCGACATGACCGTCCAACAGCAGCCGTCCGGTGCCGATCGGCGTGCCGTCGGCGGCGAACGCCAGCACGTGATAGCAGCGCTCGTCGATCTCGTCCCACTCCAGTTCCTCGGGGACGTTCTGTTCTTCGATGAATACGGTTCTGCGGATCGCGTGCAGCTGGTCGCGGGTCGCCTGCCAGTTGACGGGTCGGATGACAAAGGGCGGGGTCGGCATGGGTATGAATTATAATTAAGATTAAAGCGGATGCCATGGGCACCGCTTTAATTGCTCCCGTTGGAACGGACAGCAATCTGCCGTTCAACGCGAGCGGTTCTGATTTGTCCAAAGCAAGAGTGCCATGAATAATCTGTGGAACGACGCGGAAGCCGCCAACTTCAAAGGCGACCTGGGATTACGGGTCTACACCTCGCGCTTGCTGGGACGGGACAAGTCCCTGGTGCTGCACGGCGGCGGCAATACTTCGGTCAAGATCCGGGAGCGCAGCCTCACCGGCGAGGAAGAGGACATCCTCTACGTCAAAGGCAGCGGCTGGGATCTGGAGTTCATCGAGGAAGCGGGCTTGTCGCCGGTGCGCCTGGGTCATCTGCTCAAGCTCTCCAGGCTCGAAGCGCTGAGCGATCCGCAGATGGTCAACGAGCTGCTCACCCATATGACGCGAGCCTCCGCGCCCGCGCCCTCGGTGGAGACCATTCTGCACGCGATCCTGCCTTTCAAATACGTCGACCACACCCATGCCGATGCCGTGCTCGCCATTACCAATACCGGGAACGGAGAGCAGCGCATCCGGGAAATCTACGGCGACAAGGTGGTCATCATTCCCTACGTCATGCCGGGCTTTGATCTCGCCCGGCTGTGCGCCGCGAGGTTTCCCGCGGAAGCCCGGTCCCGGACGATAGGCATGGTGCTGATGAACCACGGCGTTTTTTCTTTCGGCGCTACGGCGCGGGAATCCTACGACAGGATGATCGGCCTGGTGCAGATGGCGGAAAACTATCTGGCGCGTCACAAGGCATGGGATCTGCCCGTGCCGCGTGGCGCCGGTACGCGCAAACCGCCGCGGATCATGGCCGCCCGGTTGCGCGCGGAAATTTCAAGAGCGGCGGGCTTTCCCCTGGTGATGACAGGGCGTTCGGACGAGCGCAGTGTGGCGTTCTGCAACCGCGAGGATTTGAAGGACATCTCCCGGCAAGGCCCGGCAACCCCCGATCACGTCATCCGCACCAAGCGCATTCCGATGATCGGCGGCGACGTTGATGCCTATGCGCGGGAATACCGTGATTACTTCAATCAGCACGCACCGCTCGCCAAAGAGACGAAATCCATGCTCGATCCGGCGCCGCGCGTCGTGCTGGATCGGGACCTCGGTATGTGCGCGTTGGGGCGCACCGCAAAAGACGCGGCGATCGTTGCCGATCTGTATTCGCACACCATGGATGTCATCGAGCGCGCAGCGGCGCTCGGCGGTTATCGGGCCTTGCCGGCCAGGGACATTTTTGATGTCGAGTACTGGGATCTGGAGCAAGCCAAACTCAAGCAAGGCGGGAAGCCGCCGGTGTTCAGCGGTGAAGTGACGCTGGTGACCGGGGCCGCCTCCGGCATCGGCAGGGCGTGCGTGGATTCGCTGCTTGCGCGCGGCGCCGCGGTGATCGGGCTGGACATCGATCCGGGGATCACGAGTCTTCACGAACGGAACGATTTCCTGGGGCTGCGCTGCGACATTACGTCGGAAAACGAAATAGCCGATGCGCTTGAGGCGGGTGTTAAAGCCTTCGGCGGGTTGGACATGCTGATACTCAATGCGGGTATATTCCCGGGAGGCGCAACCATCGCGACGCTCAAAACCGACGAATGGCGCGGGGTCATGAAAGTCAACGTTGATGCCAACCTGGTGCTGCTGCGGGAGTGTCATGCGCTCCTCAAGCTCGCTCCGCGCGCCGGGCGGGTGGTGATCATCGGCTCGAAGAACGTCGCGGCCCCCGGCCCGGGCGCCGCCGCCTACTCCGCGTCGAAGGCGGCGCTCAACCAGCTTGCCCGCGTCGCAGCGCTGGAATGGGGCGCCGACGGCATTCGCGTCAATGTTCTGCATCCAAACGCGGTATTCGATACCGGCATCTGGACCGAGGAAGTCCTGGCCTCGCGCGCCGCGCATTACGGCATCCCGGTCGAGGAGTACAAAAAGAAAAACGTGCTCAATGTCGAGGTCACGAGCCGCGACGTTGCCGAGCTGGCCGCGGAGATGTGCGGTCCGCTGTTTGCGAAGACCACCGGAGCGCAATTGCCGGTGGACGGCGGCAACGAGCGCGTGATCTAAAAGAAACGATAGGAAATTCAATCCAGCCGCGATCTCGCCGCGCCGAGGCGAGGCGCCGGGAGCGGGTATGCCGGAGGTTCCGGACTGCACATGGTGGGCCTTATGTTCATGCTTGCTTCTCCCTCCCCGGGAGAGGACCGCGTTCGAGCGGGCGTTGAGCGGATTACATCGCCTGCGCGGAGTAGGCCTTTGGCCTCATATCGTCGCCAGACCCCATGATCGATCCCGCTGGGGTACACGCGATATGAAAAGACAGCCACGGGCGCTCCAATTGAGCGCACTGCGTGGCATGCTCAGCCGATGAGCAAGCCCTAGCCGGGTGGAACGACGCGGGCAACGTCTCTGATCTGCCGTGCGCTGTTCTTGCGGGGAGCGACCATGTCGATGAAATCCTTCACGTAGCGGCGCGTAGGCATGTCGTCTTGCACAATCAGCGAAGCGATCGTCGGTTCGAATAGATGGTCAATGTTCACCATGCGCAAGCCGTTGTTGCCTGGGCCGCTAACCGAGATGGTCGGAACGACCGCTATTCCGAAATGCAACTGCACGTATTGCTTGATGGTCTCGAGGTCGAGCGCGTGCATCACGATATTCGGTCGGAGACCATGAGAAGCAAAACGGTCAGCGATGAGATTCTCCAGCCGTGACCGGACACCCGCCGAAATCAGCGGGTAGTGCGCGATCGCCTTCAACGTTGGCCGGTGCTGCTTGAGCAGTGGATGCTTGGGTGGCGTGATGACGCAATGGTGCATGCGAAAGCACGGAATGCTCACCAGCCCAGGGGCAAGATCGATGGGTGTCGTGCCCAGTCCGAGATCAGCCTCGCCGGTCGAAACCCAGTGCGCGATCTGGCCGGGATTCCCCTGGAGCAGGTGGATCGCGACCCGCGGATACTTAGCTCTGAAACGCCTGAATATCGGCTTCAGCGTATAGCGCGCATGCACGTGAGTGGTTGCGATGACAAGCTGTCCTTTCGCGGGATCTCCTGCATCCACGAGTAACTGCTTCAATGTTTCCGCCTCTTTGAGAATGCGCCGCGCCGTCGGCAGTATCACCTGGGCCCCCTCGGTCAGCGCGATGACGCGGTTGCGCCGTCTTACGAGGAGCTTGGTCTTGAGTTCGTCTTCGAGCATACGCAGTTGCTTGCTGACGCCCGGCTGGGACGCGTGCAGCTTGGCCGCAGCTTTCGTGATGCTGTAGTCCTCGTCGACAATGGTGCAGAGATACTTCAGCTGCTGAAGTTTCATGGCGCTCAGGTAGATCGATCCGTAATACTGGCATAATAAAACATTTCTTTATGGAATGCAGGCTGCCTGCTAGAGTCCCTGTCATTGCACCGATCGGTGAGCAGGAGATCTCAATGACGCAGGAACTGGAGTCGCTGAAGAAGTGGATCGGCGAAAAAGAGACGGCGATCGATTATGTGACCGTACCCACAATCCACCGTCTGAGCGCGCTGCTCGACCGGGACGATCCGTTTCCCAGGATCGGTGATCCGCTGCCAATCGGCTGGCACGCGATCCTTTTCCCCCGGGTCGTGCGGCAATCGCAGATCGGGCCTGATGGCCACCCGGCGCGCGGCGATTTCCTGCCGCCTGTGCCGCTGCCCAGGCGCATGTTTGCCGGGAAGACGGTCACCTTCGCGAGCGATTTACGCGTGGGAGACGAGGTGAGGCGGGAATCGGTGATTCAGAACGTTGAGCTCAAGCAGGGCAGAACCGGCGAAATGGTATTCGTCACCGTCAAGACCGACATTCACAGCCCGCGCGGTCTGGCGATCACGGAACTGCAGCGTATCGTTTACCGCGACGCTGCGGATCGCAACGCCAAACCCACGCCATCGCAGGCCGCACCGGCGCCGGCGAAATGGGGAAAAATCGTAACCCCCGATACCGTCATGCTTTTTAGGTTTTCTGCGCTGACCTTCAACGGCCACCGCATTCATTACGACCTTCCTTATGTGACCCAGGTCGAGGGATATCCAGGCCTGATCGTCAACGGCAATCTGACCACGTTGATGATGTTCGAAATCGCGCGCGAGCACGCTGGCAGGCCCATCGCGCGGTTCTCCTCGCGCAATGTGAGCCCGCTGTTCGTCGGCCGGCCTCTGCATGTTTGTGGAGCGCCCGCGGACGACAACAAGACGGTCAAGCTGTGGGTTACCAACGACCAAGGCGGACTCGCGCTTACCGCCGACGCGGAACTCGCTTAGTGGCGGCGGCCATGGCGGGCGGTCCTCTCGAAGGCATACGCGTAGTCGACATGAGCTCGGTGGTCGTCGGGCCGATGGTGACGCAGGTTCTCGCCGATTACGGCGCCGAGGTGGTGAAGATCGAACCGCCCGGCGGCGATCACGCGCGCGGTCTGGCCGGTCGCGGACGCACCAAGGGCATGTCGTCCAAGTTTCTGCACCTGAACCGCAACAAGCGCTCGATCGCCCTCGACCTCAAGCAACCCCAAGGCTTCGAAGTCCTGATAAAACTCATTCGACGCGCGGATGTGTTGATCTGGAACATGCGCCCGGCTGCGATGAACGCGCTGGGCCTCGACTATGAATCCGTGCGCGCAATCAATTCGAGGATCATTTACTGCGGAATCGTCGGCTTCGGCAGCAAGGGGCGCTATGCGGGAAAACCCGCCTACGACCCCATCATTCAAGGGATGGGCGGCATTGCCGCCCTGTTTCACCGCGCGACGGGCGAACCGCGCTACGTGCCGATCGTGATGGCCGACAAAAATGCGGGCCTGGTTGCTACCCAGATGCTGTTGCTCGCGCTGTTCGCGCGCGAACGCACGGGTGAAAGCCAGTGCGTCGAAGTGCCGATGTTCGAGAACGTTGCCAAGTATGTGCTTGAAGAACATTTGTACCTCAGCACATTTCAGCCGCCCCTGGGCGGAATGGGCGACCCGCGCATTTTCGATCCGTGGGCCAAGCCTATTCCGACCAAGGACGGCTGGATATGCATGGCCGCCAACACCGATGCTCAAGCGTTCGCGTTCTTCAAAGCCATAGGCCGGCCCGAACTGAAAGACGACGCCCGTTTCAGCAGCATTGCCACGAGGTTTCAGAACGTGCGCGATTACTTCGGGCTGCGGTCCGCCGCCTTGGCGACCAAGACCACCGCGGAGTGGTTGCTGATCCTCAACGAAGCGGATGTGCCGGCGATGGCCTATAACACGCTCGAAGCGCTCGTCGAGGATCCGCATCTGAAGGATGTCGGCCTGCTCCGGGTTATCGACCACCCGACCGAAGGCAACATCTACGACATCAGGCCCCCGAATTCCCTCTCCTGTGGCGCTCGTGATGTTTACCTGCCCGCGCCAAAAATCGGACAGCAGAGCAGGGAAATACTCAAAGAACTCGACTACGACGACGATGCGATAGAAACAATGATCGAGGCACGGATTACCGTTGACGGTAGTCTCGGCGCCCACCATAAGGAGGAGGTATGATGACCTTCAGTCTGCACTACTGGCTACCCTGCTGGGGCGCCTGGCCGGGGCTATCGAGCACGCATAAGAGTATCCGACTCGCCCGGTGAAGTGATCATCCCAATTTGCTCCCGGCACCTCGAACAAAGACGGCGGCCGCGAGAGCCGGACATGGGGCTTATCAAATGATGGAGGCAACGATGAAACAGGCAATGGATTTCCTCAGCGTTATCGAACGCGCTGGGAAGCCGAGAAAAAACGGCCTCACCCTTGTGCGAGACCCCGGATTCGGGCTGCAGCTCCTGCGCGCGCATCTCGAGACTGCAGCGCCGTTCATCGATTACGCGAAGGTGCGCAACATCACGCCGCGGCTGTTTCCGGAATCGCTGCTCATCGACAAGATCGCGCTGTACCGCGAACACGACATCGAGATGTTCTTTGGCGGGATCATGTTCGAGGCCGCGTACCTGGAAGAAAAAGTCGACGAGGCAATCGGTTACGCCGTTCGCGTCGGCGTAACCACCGTAGAAATCTCGGAGAACATCGTCCGGCTGTCGGCCGAACGCAAACTCGGTTTCGTACAGCGCTATCTCGATGTCGGCCTTAAAGTGCTCTATGAGTGGGGGGAAAAGTATCCGACTGCCGCGCTCGATCCCGAGCGTGCCGCTGACGAGATCAGTCGATTGCTCGCGCTCGGCGTCTCGGGCGTGATCCTGGAAGAGGCCGAGATCTCCATCCTGTTCAAGTCAGAAGGCGGCCGCTCGGTGCTGAAGGAGTTGATCGGCGCCGTCGGTGCGGAGCACGTCATCTTCGAGACCGCGACCACCGAGCAGCAGGTCTGGCTGATCCACGAGCTGGGGCCGGATGTCAACCTCGGCCCCAACATTGCGCTTGAAGAAGTGCTGTGGCTGGAGCCGACGCGGCGCGGGCTCGGGCGCGCGAGCGGCTACACCGCGCTCACGAAATATCCCCAGCCGAAGCGCTGAGAGTCCCCGACAACATGACCTCGACCGGCTTCGCGCGTCGCCAGCGCTGCCCCCGCCCGCGTGGCGGCGACGCGCGCCTTTAAGTGGCGCACGACCGGCACGGTAAACACCAGCAGCAGCGCCACTACGAAGAACGCGGAAACGGGGCGCGCGAGAAAGATGCTCCAGTTAATCCATAATAGTTTGCTGCCAACCACAAACCACCCGGAGGGAAATATGAAATACGCTACCTCACCGCTATTTGCTCTTTGCATGCTCGCATCGGGCAGCACGCTCTCGCTGCAAGCGCACAGCCAGTCCGCGGGCTGGAAACCGACGCAGAATATCGAGATCATCGTCCCGGCGGCTGCGGGTGGTGCCAACGACCTCCTGGGCCGGTTGGTGCACCGCATCCTGCAGGACGGCAAACTACTGGTCGACAACACGGCGATCGTGATCAACAAACCGGGAGGCGGGCACAGCATCGGTCTGGCTTACCTCAACGAGCATGCCGGGGACGGGCACTACCTGATGATCGAGACCAGCACCATGCTGGTCAACGAGCTTACCGGCAAGCTCAACGTGCGCCATAGCGACATTACGCCCCTAGCGGTGCTTTTCCGCGACTACATCACCATCTCGGTGCGTCCGGACTCGCCGCTCAAGACCGGTAGGGATTTCATAGAACGGCTGAAAAAGGCTCCGGGTTCGGTGAGCATCGCGCTCTCCAGCGCGCTTGCCAATGTCAACCACCTGGCGGCCGCGCTGGTCGCAAAAAGCGGTGGCGCCGACGTCAGGAAATTGAAAATCGTCGTGTTCAACTCCGGCTCCGAGACCATGACGGCCCTCCTGGGCGGTCATGTCGACGTGGTGGCGGGCCCCGCCCAAGTTGCCGCGCGCCTTCTGCTGTCCGGAAAAATCAGGGTGATCGGGGTCTTGGCGCCTCAGCGGCTGGGCGGCGCACTCGCCCAGGTGCCCACCTTCGGGGAGCAAGGCACGCCTGCCGTCATGGCCAACTGGCGCAGCATCATCGGGCCCAGGAGCATGAGCGCGGCCCAGATCGCGTATTGGGATCAGGTGCTCGCCAAGGTGGTCCAGGCCGATGATTACAAGAAGGAGGTCGAGGCCAACCTCGCCGTCTCCGACTACCTCGGAAGCGCCGAGGCGCGGAAGTACTGGGATGCCCAGTACAACGAGCTGAAGTCGCTGCTGGTGGAGCTCGGCCTCACCAAATAACGAAATCCGGCGCAGCGCTACTCGACTTGCGTCAAAGTGCGTCTCGCCTTTCTTGCGCTAAGACTTCCGCATTGGTGAGCGAGGACGAGTACGACTTCACGCGGCGCAAGATCGAGCTCTACGGGCGGCACGCGATCGACGTCAACCCCGGCGGGATCTTGTTCGAGGCGGAGGCGACGCCGCACCTTGAGCCGCGAAGGTGGATATACTTACCTTGTCGACAACGTCAAGGCGCGCCGTTAGCGGCGCGCGCCGACCGCAGCGCTCACGTGCCGCCGTTCGCCCGGGGCTGGCGCATCATCGGGAAGCCCGGGCGGAGGCGATAGGCGCATGCCCTTGCTGCTCGACAACGACGATGTTCAAAAGGTCTTCAGCGTGCAGACGTGCCTGGAGGCGCTGGAGCAGGCGTACCTCGCGCAGGCGAAAGGCGCCGCGGTGGTGCGCGCGCGCAGCCAGACCTACGTCCCGCTCGACGAGCCGGATGTTCAATACTGCCTGAAGACGATGGATGGCTCGCTGCCGGAGACCGGTTACATGACGCTGCGGCTCACTTCCGATGTGGTGAGCGAGGCCAGGGTCAACGGCGTCCCGCGGCGCGAAAAGCTCGCGCGCGGGCCCGGCGGCACGTACTGCGGGCTCATCATCCTGTTCAGCCTCAGAGAGCTCGCGCCAGTCGCGATCATTCACGACGGCTACATCCAGGTCTACCGCGTGGCGTGCACCAGCGCGCTGAGCGCGAAGCTGCTGGCGCGCCAGGATGCCGGCGACCTCGGCCTCCTCGGTTCCTCCGGCCAGGCATGGGCGCATCTCGTCGCGATGAACGCGGTCTGCAGGCTGCGCCGCGTAAACGTCTTCAGCCCCAACCCCGAGCGGCGTGAGATCTTCGCCGAGCGCGCGCGGCGCGAGCTGGGCGTCGCGGCTCATGCGGTGGCGAGCGCGCGGCAAGCCGTCGAGGGCTCCGACCTGGTGGTCGCGGCGACCAACACCAGCGCGCCCGTGGTGGACGGCCACTGGCTCGCGTCCGGCGCGCACGTGATCTCCATCGTGAGCGGCGACCAGAAGACGCAGCGCCGCGAGCTCGACGACGAGACCATGCGCCGCGCCGCGGTGGTGGTCGCGCACTCGAAGCAGATCGCGCGCGACACGAACCAGGGTGACCTCGCCGTGCCGGTGGGAAAGGGCATCCTTACCTGGGACGCGATCCACGACCTTTGCGAGCTGGTGGCCGGCCGCGCGCCCCGGCGCAATAGCCCGCAGGAAATCACCGTGTTCAAGAACAACGTCGGGCTCGGGCTGCAGTTCGCCGCGATCGCCCCGCGCGTCTACGAGCTTGCGCGCCGGGCCGGCATCGGGCGCGAGCTGCCGGGCGAATGGTTCCTCGAAAGGATGAAGCCATGAACACACACGAACGAAATTCAATCCATCCGCGATCCCGCCGCGCCGAGCCGAGGCGCCGGGAGCGGGTATGCCGGAGGTTCCGGACTGCGCATCGTGGGTCTTATGTTCATGCTTGCTTCCCCCTGCCCGGGAGAGGACCGCGTCCGAGCGGGCATTGAGCGGATTTAGCGGTCAATTAAATCGCCTGTAACGCCATTCTGGCCGCGTGCTGCGCGTTCGCATCCAATGTTGTATTGCCGCAGACCTAGCCGCTGCTGAATGTCGTGCTTGGCAAGGTCGGCTTCATACAGCGATCGGGCGTGGTTGATACCGAGGAGCAGCAGGACGCCGCCCTCGCCGTCATCAGTGGACAATAGCGGATTCGCAGTCTATGAATGGAGCGGCGGTTGCGGGGGCGGACACGCTTCCGCTTTGGCGCGCGCCGCCGTCTTGCGCGCATGCCTGCCTTTGCCCTGGTTTGCGCTCCGGTCCCATACTGGACGAAACGCGCCAACCACGGTCAAGCGGGACCGGAACCCGGCAGACGAATAAGAGGGTGCCTCACTCAGACACCGAGCCCATTTAACTCCTTAGTGTAAACTTGGTATGTTTGGTTATGAGCTTCAGGCTTTCATCGGCGTACCCCTCAAGTACCCGTCAAGTACCCCTCAAGGGGGTATTAAAAAGAACGGGTATTGAGAAGAAGGGGTATTGAGAAGAATTCATCTGCATTAGGAGTTTGTCCGACCTAAGTCCGACAAACTCCTAGAGTCCTCGATCTTGTTGCGAGCTGCTGGAGTGCAATATTGGCTGCGTTCGACACGCTGCGCTGGCGCGACGGCAAGCTCGAGATGCTCGACCAGCGTGCGCTGCCGGATCATTGTCTCTACCTCGCGTTCGATTCGGCGCAAGGCGTGGCAGCCGCTATCCGCGATATGGTGGTGCGCGGCGCGCCGGCGATCGGCTGCGCCGCCGCCTACGGCATCGCGCTTGAAGCGCGGCGCTTGCAACAAGAGCCGAAAGACATCTTCGCAACGGGCCTCGATCAGGCTTTCCATGTGCTCGCCCAAAGCCGCCCGACGGCGGTCAACCTGTTCTGGGCGCTCGAGCGCATGCGCGCACGACTGAACGCCTTGCGGGAAAGCGGGCAAACCGAAATCGCCGCAGCGCTCCTCGAGGAAGCACGGGCAATCAGCGCAGAGGATGTCCGTCTCAACCGCCGGATGGGAGAACACGGCAGCGCGCTCCTCCGCGACGGCGCGCGCGTGCTGACCCACTGCAATGCCGGCGCGCTCGCCACCGCCGGCCATGGCACCGCGCTTGGCGTGATCCGCTCGGCCGTCGCGTCCGGAAAAAAGATCAGCGTAATCGTCGATGAAACCCGGCCCTTCCTCCAGGGCGCGCGGCTCACGGCGTGGGAACTGCAGCAGGACGATATTCCAGTCACCCTGATCGCGGATAACGCGGCGGGGTTCCTCATCAGCCGTCGCGAGATCGACGCGGTCATCGTCGGCGCCGACCGGGTGGCGGCAAACGGGGACGTCGCGAACAAGATCGGCACCTACAGCGTGGCGGTGCTGGCGCGGCGTCACGCCGTCCCGTTCTACGTCGCTTGTCCTTTGTCGACGATAGACCAGCGCATCGCGAGCGGCGCCGACATTCCGATCGAGGAGCGTGGACCGGAGGAAGTCACGGGCTACGGGGCAGTGCGCTGGGCGCCGCCTGGCATCGACGTCAGAAACCCGGTGTTCGACGTGACACCGGCGGAACTGGTGACTGCGCTGATTACGGAAAAAGGCGTGACGTGGGCGCCCGATGAAACGAAAATCGCGGCGCTGTTCAACAGTAAATAAAAGGGGCCAATAGCCAATGACGCTACCTTAAGCAGAAAGGTGCGTACGACCATGGCTCAGAAGATGTGTCGTTCCCGTGAATGAGCCTGCCCCCGAATGCTTTAATCGGGGGGGAACCTATACGGCGCGTCATCTTGCGTGAACCATCCTATGGATTCCCGATTGCTCGGGAATGACAACGCGTCAGCGGCGAGCTGCCGACTCTTTACCGTTCACTGCTAACCGTTGACTGTTCACCGTTCACCGCTTACCGCTCACGCCCTTTAAATCGTCAGCCCGCCGCTCACTTCGATCACGGCGCCGTTGATGTAACTCGCCTCGTCGGAAGCCAGAAACGCGAAGGTGTTGGCGATTTCCTCGGGTTTGCCGAGACGGCCGAGCGGCACTTTTTCTTCGAGCGCGCGCAGCACCCGCTCGGGTATGGTGCCGAGTATGCTGGTGGCGACGAAGCCCGGACACACCGCGTTGGCGCGTATGCCCTTCCTGCCGAGCTCGCGCGCCCAGGTTTTCATCATGCCGATCACGCCGAACTTGCTGGCCGCGTAGTTGGTCTGGCCGAAGTTGCCGTGGAGGCCCACGATCGAGGAAGCGTTCAGAATCACTCCCGACTGCTGCTGCAGCATGGTGTCCACCACCGCCCGGGTGCAGTTGTAGACGCCTTTGAGGTTGATCTCGATGACCTGGTCGAACTGGTCCTCGGTCATGTTCTTGAGCTGGCTGTCCATCACGATGCCGGCGTTGTTCACCAGGCAGTCCACCCGCCCCCACTTGGCGACAGTGACTTCAACCATCAGCTTTAACGCCTGGATGTCGCGCACGTCTGCGACATAGCCAAACGCGTCCCCCCGGGTTTCCTTGCACAACTGGACCGTTTCCTCGATCCATTCCGGCGTCAAATCGCAAACCACCACCTTGGCGCCTTCGTTGGCAAATTTGACGGCTGTTGCCTGGCCGATACCCCTGCCCGCTCCCGTGATAATCGCCACCTTGTCCTGTAGCCTCATGCGCCCCCTTGTTGGGAATTGTCAGCAAGCAACGGTAGTTGCAGCGCACAATTTATATGATTTTGGCGCAACGCACAATAACGCTAACGTAATAACACAAGCTGTACTTTATTGCGTTATCCATGCCACAACCTATGGGGAAACCGTATGTTCTTGCAATGCAGGCACGTGCACCAGAATAGAGCGGAGAAGTGTTCTTTAAGCTATTGATTGTTAGAAGCTTTATGTGGACGCGGCGGAGGTCATGCGCTCAAACAGCTCGATAATGTCCTGATTCTTAATTCAGATCAGTCCACGACACCGCGGCGTCCCGAGAAAAAAGCTTGCAGCAATCCCGAGGACTCCGCAGCGAGCACCCCGCCCACGACGGCGGTTTGATGATTGAGTCTGGATTCGGCGAACAGGTTGACCACACTCCCACAGGCGCCGGTCTTGGGGTCGGGAGCGCCGTAAACCACCCGCGCCAGCCGGGCGTGCATGATGGCCCCGGCACACATCGCGCAGGGCTCAAGGGTCACAAAGAGCTCGCAGTCGGTAAGCCGGTAATTGCCGGACAGGCTTGCCGCGCCACGAAGCGCAACAATTTCGGCATGAGCGGTGGGGTCCTGCCCGGAAATCGGCTGGTTGTAGCCACACCCGATGATCTCACCGCGCTTCACTACGACCGCTCCGACGGGAACCTCGCCGGCGGCAGCGGCCTGCCGCGCCAGTGTGAGCGCCTCGCGCATAAGGTCATCGTCGCTCACGTCGAAACCTCTCGACGGGTGAGGCGTGAGGCGTGGGGCGAAAAACCCAAGTGCCAACCGAATCGCGGTTTACTCCTCACTCCTCACTCCTCACGCTTCACGCCTTATTCCCATTTGATTGTTTCTGCAAACCCTTATGTGAAGGCATTGTCACACGCTGCGCATTTAGTGCGCACGTGCTGCGTCTTCCGCCGTTTCCGCCCATGGCTTGATCTTCGCCAAAGTCTTCGCGAGTGTCGCCTTCGCGATTTCGGTGTCGTAGTCGGCCTGCAGGCGCAGCCACCAGCCATCCGAAAGTCCGAAGAACCGGCACAGCCGCAGATCGGTATCGGCAGTAATCGCGCGCCGGCCAGCGAGAATCTCGCCGATGCGCTGTGCGGGCACGCCGATCTCCTTCGCCAGCCGGTAATTGCTCATTCCCAGCGGCTTCAGGAACTCCTCTGCCAGCATCTCGCCGGGCGAAACGGGTTTCAGTTTCCTGCTCATGTCTGCCTCCGTCAGTGGTAGTCCACGAACTCGACGTCTTCGGCGTCGGCGCACTTGAACATCTTGATCGCCACCGTGCAATAGTAACGTGTGGCGTGATTAACGTCAAACGTGATGATTACCGGCGCCGCTCTTGCCTCGACCCGGACAGGCAATCCGCTTGGTCAGCAGACCGCCGCCGGAATCCGCTAGTGTTTCCTCGAGCATCTGGGGCACTGGGCGCCCGAGCCCGCCGGGCGGGGCGCAGCTCTGTATTTACATTGTCACTACAAGTTCGTATACTCGCTGTCCCTACGTTGGAGATTGCCGCCATGCCTGCCGTCCGGGACACCACCATCAATATCCGCGCGCGTCGCTCGCAACAGGAACTGATCGACCGCGCCGCGCGTCTCGCGGGGCGGAATCGCAGCGACTTCATGCTGGAGGCCGCTTGCGAACGGGCACAGCACCTGTTGCTCGACCGGTCGTTCTTCGGCCTCGACGGCAAGGCCTACCGGCGCTTCCTGAAGATGCTCGACGAGCCGGCGCGGCTGAACGCGGCGCTCAAGCGCCTGCTGGCCTCGCGGTCGCCTTGGGAGCGCTAGCGTGCGGCCCGGCGGGCCGCTTTCTGCGCCCGAGCCGCTTGTCGACCGGCATCTGATCGATGAGTTCCGTTGCACCGAGCCGGACCTGGAGCGCTGGCTCAAACAGCGTGCGCGCCGCAATCAGCTCGAAGGCGCGTCGCGTACCTTTGTCGTCTGCCAGGGCCTGCGCGTTGTCGGCTACTACTGCCTCGCGGCCGGCGCCGTCGCGCACGCCGCCGCGCCGGGCAACATCCGCCGCAACATGCCCGACCCGGTTCCGGTGATGGTCCTGGGACGGCTTGCCGTGGACACCGGTTGGGCCGGCCGCGGAGTCGGCCAGGGCCTGCTCAAAGACGCGATCCTGCGCACCGTGCGGGTCGCTGGCGAAACCGGCGTCCGCGCCCTTCTGGCTCACGCCATGTCGCCCACGGCGAAGGCGTTCTATCTGAAGAACGGCTTCCGGGAGTCGCCGATCGAACCGCTGACGGTGATGCTGAATGTGGCAGCGCTCGCGCGCGAGTAGTCCGCCCGGCTGGCGAACTTCAACCCCCACCTTTGCGTGCTCGCGGCCGACGGGGCGTTTCTTCCAGATGGCGCATTCGTAGCCCTGCCGCCGGTTCCAGAGGGGTTGCTCGCGGGATTCGCGCCATTTTGACGTAGCCGGCATTGCCGATCAGCCGAGCACAGGCGCAACATGCTTCCCGGCGCAATGTTCGGCAGCGCTGAATCAGCGCGAAACCGTCGCCATCGGCCAGACGCGCGAAAAGCGCAGGACTGAATTTCTTATCGTTAGTTTACGGCCCCGCTCGTCAATGCGCAGTTGCTCTACGGGGCGTCAGACTCCTCGGTTTCTCGCGCCATGCATTCACGCTTTGTAAATGCACTGTGGGCGGCGCAGAATAATCGTCGTTTGTTCCCAATGACAAGCCAGTACGCTATACGGAAAGGGGTACTGAGTTTGCGATGAGGAGTGGAAGATGGCAGCGCTTCAAGATCTCGCAAAATGGTCAGCAGACCTACCGGACTGGCTCTCTGATGCCGCACGTAGAGCCATAGTGAAGGGACAACTGGCTGCGCAAGATTTCGATGATTTGACAGCTCTCCTCATGGAATCGGCGGGCATTCCTGACCTCCTCGGGCGCAAACCCGTGCGGCTCGACCCTGCCATGATCCCTGCAGAGCCCCCTGCCGGTGCGTCGATCTCCCTCAAAGCTATCCGCAAGCTCGTCAACGTCAATGCTTTGGAGCACCCGGATGGAATTTCCTTGGAGACCGAAGGGTTGACCATTATTTACGGAGATAACGGCGCAGGGAAGTCAGGTTACGCTCGCGTGCTCAAAAGCGCCTGTCGCGCCCGCGACCAAGAGAGCATCCTTCCCAACGTTTTCAACCCGCCCGTTGATGAAGGGCCAGCCCGTGCTGCCTTTGAGTGGACGTCCGCCGCTGCTGATTTGTCAGCGGATTGGGCTGATGGCAGCCCAGCGCATGATGACCTATCTGCCATCGCAGTGTTTGACAACCGCTGCGCCCGCCTCTTCGTCGATAACGAGCAGGTAGTCAATATCATTCCTTATGGCGTGGATGTTCTTCGAGAGATGGTTCGAACCTGCGGGGAAGTCAAAGCCCGCTTGGATGCTGAAAGCCTGAAAGCGAAATTTGACCTAGCGACCCTCCTGCCTCTGCATGGGGATACAACAGTTGGTGCATTCATCAAAGCGCTGAGCCACAAGTCGGACAAGCAAGAGGTCAGGAAGCTCGCCACTCTTACCGACGATGAGAAAGCGGAGCGCGATGGTTTGGCCAAACAGCTCACAGACGACCCTGCGAAGAAGGCCACCGAGTTGCGCCGGTTGTCGCAACGTGTCCTGACTCTTGAGACGGATCTGGCGACAGCCGTGGCACCGCTCTCCGACGAAGCCATAGACAAATTGAAGAATGCTCTCGCCGCCTACAATGCTGCAGATAAGGCATCAAAGCTTGCTGCGAATGATCTCGCCGAGGGTGGCAAGGCATTGCAAGGCACAGGTATCGACCCGTGGCGTGAGTTAGTTCTTTCGGCAATCGCCTTCGCTCAGCAAGGTCCGTATCCTGGCAAGCCCTTCCCGGCCGAAGACGATGGTGTGCAATGCGTCTTGTGTCAGCAGCCGCTTCAAGATGAAGCCAAGAATCGGCTACGACGATTCGCGCAGTTTCTGGAAGCGGACACGCAGAAGAAGGCGACACAGCAGCGCCAGGAGGCCGGAGATATCTATAAGACGATCGACGCCTCAAAGCCCACCGGATTTCCATCCGACAAGACGATTCTGGACGAGATCGCAGAGCGACAGCCCGACCTTCCGAAACGTTTCAAGGTTTTCATCACGGCGCTGGATACCCGACGCGCCCGAATCATTGAGATGGCCAAGGCGCGAGAAATCAAGGACTATGCCGCGCTGCCAGAAAATCCTTTGGCCAGCATCAAGAACTTACGCGAGAAACTCAATGCCCAAGCGATCGAACTGGACAAGGCCGTCAAGGATGAAGTGCGGACGAAGCTTCGAGCACGGCTTGCCGAGCTTGATGCAAGAGCTAAGCTTGCGGAGATGGTCCCTCTTGTTGAGAAGGCCGTTGACTCGCTAATCATTCAAGTCAAGCTGGCTGAGTGCGCCAAACAGACCAACACGGCGGTGATCACTCGCAAGACGACGGAGATGACCGAGACTGCTCTTGCCAAGGGCCTCAATGATGCTTTAGTCGCGGAACTTAAAGCTTTCAACCTCGCGGGCATCAAGGTAGGGATCGATCTATGGGGCCAGAAAGGAGCGGGCCTTCAGCAGTTGAAACTGGACCTCCCTAAGCCGATCGGTAAGGTGAAGCTTTCCGACATTCTGAGTGAAGGCGAGCAGCGGGCGATCGCCATCGGTTGTTTTCTTGCCGAGATCAGCCTCGCGCCAAGCAAATCAGGTATCGTCTTCGACGACCCGGTCTCATCGCTCGACAACCGCCGCCGAGAGCTGTTCGCCAAACGCTTGGCGGAAGAAGCCTGTAAGCGACAAGTCATCGTTTTCACTCACGAGCTTTCCTTCGCCTGGGATCTCACGGAGGCAGCAACGAAGGCCGGAGCCAAGTACAAGGCACGCCGCGTATTAGCCGCAGGTGCCAGCAAAGGCATCACTGCGGAGGGACTACCCTTCGAGGCCGGCAAGCTCTCAGCGAGGATAAACAGCTTGGTTGACCAAGCCCGGCGAGCCAAGAAAGCGCTGGAGCAGGACAAAGACATCGAGGAATACGAACAGCTCACTCGCGATGGCTACCGAAAACTCCGCGACACCTGGGAGCGGCTAATTGAGGAAGGACTTTTCGGCGAGACTGTTCGCCGCTTTCGCAACAGCATTCAGACCAAATTGTTAAAGCGCGCATACATCGACAATCTGGACTTTCAGGAAGTTTGGGACGGAATGACTAGGTGCACGAACTACATTCACGATGCCCCGATGGATGCGCCTCCTCCTATACCGCAGCCGGATGATTTCATCGCGGATGTCGCACGCTTGAAGGCATCACACGACCGTATCGTCACCCGTGCCAAACAGGTGGAGGAGCAGCGCGTCGCGCTGGTGCCACAAGCCAAGTGATACAAATGGCCATAATCGGGGAGGCGACATGACACCCATGGATCATTTCGCGTTGTGGCAGCGCACGCTTGCGGACCAGGCTGATAGCCTCAACCCTCAGCGGGAAATCCTTCGTCAGGCCTTTCTACACTTTCGAGAGCGCACAGCGCGACTGGTCGGTGAAATTGGTGGTCTGCTACCGCAGTTGACGGTTCACGACATCACCCATCTCGATGCGCTGTGGCGCGTAGCTGACGAGATTGCAGGTCCTGATTATCCGTTGAATCCAGCAGAGGCGTTTGTGTTGGGGGGTGCCTTCTTGCTGCACGATGCGGCGCATGTGCTCGCCACATACGAAGACGGGTTGGCCGGCATTAAGGGCAGTATCGAGTGGGAAGACCTTATCGCTCAGCGCTTCGAGGACATCGAACCGGCTACCGGATCGCCGCCAGAGCGCTCGGCGCTGTTTCAGGTGCTGCGACACCTGCACGCGAAACAGGCACACCAGCTCGCAAAGCTGTCATGGAAGGTTCCCAGCACAGGCGAGCAATTTCACCTGCTAGAGCACTTTGACTTGCGGGATTACTACGGTGACTTGATCGGAGAGATCGCTGAAAGTCATCATTGGCCAGCCCATCGCGTTGCCGAAACGTTCGAGCAACGCCACGTTAACGCGCCTGCCTTCCTGGTGCCAGTCACATGGACCATTGATGCCCTCAAGGTGGCTTTCCTGCTTCGCACTGCCGATGTTGCCCACATCGATGGCCAACGCGCGCCATGGTTTCTCTTTGCGCTGCGAGATCCCGACGGAATTTCACAGTTGCACTGGAAGTTCCAAGCCAAGATGGGGCAGCCCGCACGAACCGATCGTGGCGAGCTTCGCTTGTCTTCAGGCAGCCCGTTCGACACGAAGGATCGGCAAGCTTGGTGGCTGGCGTACGAAGCGGCCTGCATGATCGACCGGGAATTGCGTGACGCTCAAACGCTGATGCGCGATGCAGGACGCAAGCCCTTTGCCACTGGGTCGGTCGAACACGTAACCAGCCCGGAGGCATTCGCTACCAATGTTCCGACAGTGGGTTGGGAGCCAGTAAATGTCGCCCCGAAAATTGGCGACGTCCCAAAGGTAATCGCCAGCCTCGGAGGAACAACACTCTATGGCGATCGTCCAGAGTTGGCGCTGCGCGAATTGATCCAGAACGCCGCCGACGCTGTGCGTGCTTTGCGCGCATTGGGTGAGATTGGACGGAAAGAGGGGGAAATCGAAGTTGCGTTGGCTCGTGACGGAGATGTCACTTGGCTGCACGTGACGGACACCGGCATTGGCATGAGCCGCTATGTGCTGACCGAGGTCTTGCTGGATTTCGGCAATTCGCTTTGGAGCAGCGAATCGCTGCGGACTGAACTGCCTGGTTTGGCCTCCAAGGGATTCAAAGCGATTGGCCGCTTCGGTATCGGCTTTTTCTCCGTCTTCATGCTAGGACGCAAGATAGTTGTAACCACGCGCCGGTTCAAGAGAACCAGTGGCGACAACAGTGACCAGTGGTTGCTTGAATTCGGCAATGGGCTCGACGGGCGACCAACGCTGCGCCGACCAAGCCCCGCCGAGGAACTGCGGCGATCTGGCACAAAGGTCTCGGTCGCACTGGATGACAACACTCTAAAGAAGCTTCTAGAAGGGTTGCGCGACCCGATTGGGGATGTCTTTGCCTCCATTTTCCCGATCCCTACTACGGCCGCAGCGCGTAGGGCAGCGGTCACCGAACGCGTTAACTCAGTGATCTTCAAAGTCGTGGTCGCCAATCTTTGCCCGACGCTCGATATCAAGGTGTGCGTCAAAGATGCCGACCGAGAGGCCGAGGCTGTCGTGAACCCTGACGATTGGGAGATTATGGCACCTGCCACGCTTTTGGCGAGGGTGCACCCACGCTATAGGGATATGGACCGTCAGAGGCTGATTGACCTGCGTGAGACATCAGGTTTTCTGGCGGGACGAATCGGCTATAGAAACGGCTACTTGTCCCGCGCCATCACGACACACCGTGGGCTTCAAAGCGGAACCGTGCCGAGGCTTGTTGGCGTCGTTCTGGGACATAACAATATGGACTTAGCCCGCAGCGAATCGCTGCCCATGGCATCTCATGACGCTTGGAAACGATGGGCTGAGGAATGGATTGACTCGGCTGCAAATAATGATGTCGATGCGCTGGCAGACCTGCATCCCTTGTGCCCAGGACGGGACTTACCGGTCTATCGTTTCGGTGGCAAGCAACTCACTGAGGCACAGCTTTCCGAGTGGTTGCAGGTGCAGTCCGAAGTGCGCGTTTTCGAGGGTCTGCCCGAGTACGATGACTACCACAACGACGAGGTGTCGCGAGATAGCTTCGACCGCCACTTTGCACCGCGCGACGACGTTCTCTTTCTCCCATCAACAGATGGAACGTTGGCAAAGGCACTGGGCTTCCCCAGGATTAACTACACCGAACGGCTGGAGGTGGCTTTGCGAACAGCTTGGGGGGAGTTCGAAGAGTGGGAGGACGATGACGAATGCGTCGGTGGCGTTGACGGTGTGGACATCACCCGGTCGGTAACTCGCTACGCACGGCCTGCGACAAGCTAGATCGGAAACCGATAGAACCTTGTCAACTTCAACCCGCACGTGCACGTGCTCGCCGCCGACGGGGTGTTTCTTCCAGACGGCGCATTCGTAGCCCTGCCGCCGGTTCCGGAGGGGTTGCTCTCAGGATTCGCGCCATCTTGACGTAACCGGCATTGCAATCGGCCGAGCACGGGCGCAACATGCTTCCCGGCGCAATGTTCGGCAGCGCTGAATCAGCGCCAGACCGTCGCCATCGGCCAGACGTTCGAAAAGAGCAGGATTGAATTTCCTATCGTTAAGCAAGGAGCTGCTCGAGCAGTTGCGAAAGCTCTGAAGGCCGCGCACCCGTTCCGCGCGCTCGAATACCTTGTACCGACATCGGGGCAGACCATGAGATACATCGTAGTTGCCGCAATCATTTTCCCCGGATGGCATGCGCCGGTTTCCGCGCAGGCGTATCCCTCCAAGCCGGTCCGCATCATTTCGCCTTTTGCGCCCGGCGGTGGCAATGACACGATCTGCCGCATCATTGCGCCCAGGCTCGGCGAGAACCTGAAGCAGCAGGTCATCATCGACAGCCGGCCCGGCGCGAACGGCATCGTCGGCACCGAAGTCGCGGCGCGCTCTGCGCCCGACGGCTATACGATCATCCTCATTCCGAGCGGACACGCAGTCAATGTGAGTCTCTACAAAAAACTCCCTTACGATTCGATCACGGATTTCACGCCGATCACGCTCGTCGCCACCAGTCCGCTCATCCTCGTCATGCATCCCACGGTCCCGGTGAAAAACGTAAAAGAGCTGATCGCCTTCGCCAAGGCGAGGCCGGGACAGCTCACTTATTCTTCAGCGGGAGTCGGCGCTTCGGCTCATCTCGCCGGCGCGCTGTTCGAGACCATGACCGGAACGAAGATGGTGCACGTGCCGTACAAAGGCTCGGCGCTCGCGCTCACCGATCTCATCGGCGGGCAGGTGTCTCTGAGCTTTTCCACGAGCGCGTCGGCGATGCCTCACGTGCGCTCGGGAAGGCTTCGTGCACTGGCTGGGACAGGCGCAGCGCGCTCGCCCGCCCTTCCGGATCTACCCACCGTTGCGGAGTCAGGCGCGCCGGGTTACGAGGCGAGCCTGTGGTACGGATTCGTGGGACCTGCGCGGATGCCCGCCGAGATCGTGCAGCGGCTCAATTCCGAAATCGTCGCCGTGCTCAAGCTTCCGGAAGTTCGCGACCGGCTCGCGAACGAAGGCGTCGAAGCGCGATCGACCACCCCCGAAGAATTCGCGAAGCTGCTCATGTCCGACCTCAAGCGCTGGGCCAACGTCATCGCGCGCGCCGGCGTGCGAGTCGAATAGAGCTATCCAGTCGGCTTTGACGTTCGCAGGAAAATGGTTATGAGAGCCTGCCACGATCTCCGCGGCACGCCCGCCGGCCCCATCGAGCAGGCCGACCACTCGCACCGCCCTCGCCCTCGCCATCCGCCGCAGCCGGGTCACGACGATACGCTCACGTATCCGCGCAAGCTCGAGATCGCGGTCCGCGAACCGCGTGCCATGCTGCACGAACTCGGGCTCGGGCTGCCGGACAAAGTTGCGGTGCGCGTTCACGATTCCACCTCGGACATGCGCTATCTGGTCCTCCCGATGCGGCCGGCGGGCACCGAAGATCTCAGCGAGTCGCAATTCGCCGCGCTGGTCACGCGCGACAGCATGATCGGCACCACAGTCTTGCGGGCGCCTTCCTAGCCAATCGAGGGCGAGCGCGCCGCAACCCCGTCACTCCCATTCTATCGTTGCGGGAGGTTTGCTGGAGATATCGTAAACCACGCGGTTGATGCCGCGCACCTCGTTGATGATGCGATTGGCGACTTTCGACAGCAGGCTGTGCGGGAGTTCCGCCCAGTGCGCGGTCATGAAGTCCTCGGTCTGCACCGCGCGCAAGGCAACGACATGCTCGTAGGTGCGGCCGTCGCCCATCACCCCCACGGATTTCACCGGCAGGAAAACGGCGAACGCCTGCGCCACGGCGTCGTACCAGTTTTTCGGAGCGTTCCGACCCCCACCCTGGCCCTCCCCCTGGAAGGGGGAGGGAATAAATGGGGTGGTGCGCAACTCGTCGATGAAGATCGCGTCGGCGCGGCGCAGCAAGTCGGCATACTCGGCCTTGACCTCTCCCAGGATGCGCACGCCCAGTCCCGGGCCGGGAAAGGGATGACGGAAAACCATATCGTGGGGCAGCCCCAGCGCCAGTCCGAGTTCGCGCACCTCATCCTTGAACAATTCCCGCAGCGGCTCGAGCAGCTTGAGATGGAGCGTTTCCGGCAGCCCGCCGACGTTGTGGTGCGATTTGATGGATTGCGCCTTCCTGGTATTCGCGCCCGCCGATTCGATCACATCCGGATAGATCGTTCCCTGCGCCAGCCATTTCACGAGCGGCAGCCTGGTTGCCTCGTGCTGGAATACCTCGACGAATTCGCGGCCGATGATCCTGCGCTTCTGTTCCGGGTCGGCAACACCGGCGAGATGTCCCAGGAACTGCTCGCGCGCATCGACGTGGATTACCTTGACGCCGAGGTGCTGCGCAAAGGTCTGCATCACCTGCTCGGCTTCATTGAGCCGCAGCAGGCCGTTGTCGACGAACACGCAGGTGAGCTGATTGCCGATCGCGCGGTGAATCAGCGCCGCCGCAACCGACGAATCAACGCCGCCCGAGAGGCCCAGCACGACTTCCTCTTTGCCCACCTCGGAACGGATCCTGCCCACGGCTTCCTCGATGTAGTCCGGCATGTTCCAGTCGCCGGCGAGACCGCAGATTTCGTGCACGAAGCGTTCGATGATGGCCTTGCCCTGCAGCGTGTGCGTGACCTCCGGATGGAACTGCACGCCGTAGAGCTTGCGGCCCTCGTCGGCCATGCCGGCGATCGGCGTCGCGGCATTGCTCGCGATCACCTTGAAACCCGGCGGCATTTGATTGACCTTGTCGCCGTGGCTCATCCACACGTCGAGCAAGCCATGACCTTCGTGACTGACGCGGTCCTGAATGTCGCGCAGCAGCGCCGAGTGCCCGCGTGCCCGCACCTCAGCATAGCCGAATTCCCGCACCCGGCCGCTTTCGACCTTTCCGCCCAGTTGTTCCGCCATGGTCTGCATGCCGTAACAGATGCCGAGTACCGGAACGCCGAGCTTGAACACGAGTTGCGGCGCGCGTGGCGTGCCACCCTCCCAAACCGACGCCGGCCCGCCGGACAGAATGATGCCGCGCGGATTGAAGTCGCGGATGAAGCTGTCGTCTACATCGTAGGGATGGATCTCGCAGTAGACATGGGCTTCACGCACGCGGCGCGCGATGAGCTGCGTGTACTGCGCGCCGAAGTCCAGGATGAGGATTTTTTCGTGCTGCATTGGGGAGGGGCTCGGGACTAGGGGCTAGAGGCTAGAGATTAGTTCTTGCCTTTGCCATTAGGGTCTTTTGCAAGCCTCGCAGCATTTTGCCGGTTTCGTCCGTCTTTTGGAGAATTGAATCCAGTTCTTGAGTTTTGAGATATTGCAGTCTCGTTGCGACGATCAACTGAGTTTCCAATTCGGCAAGTGATCCAAGCGCTATCGAAATATAGTGCAAGAACTCTTTCGATGACTAGTCCCTAGCCCCTAATCCCTAGCCCCTCACTCAATGCGGTAATTCGGCGCTTCCTTGATGATTTGCACGTCGTGCACGTGTGATTCTCGAATGCCGGCGGTCGTGACCTCGACGAATTCGGCATTGCGGTGCACCTCGTCGATGGTGGCGCAGCCCAGGTAGCCCATGCTCGCGCGCAAGCCGCCCATCAACTGGTGGACCAGCGGCACCAGCCCGCCCTTGTAGGGCACGCGGCCTTCGACGCCCTCCGGCACGAGTTTCTCGGTGTCGTGTTCGTCCACTTCCTGAAAATAGCGGTCAGCCGAGCCCTGCTGCATCGCCCCCAGCGAGCCCATGCCGCGGTACGCCTTGTAGGAGCGGCCCTGGTATAACTCGGTCTCGCCCGGCGATTCCTCGGTGCCGGCAAAAAGGCCGCCGATCATTACGGCGTGCGCTCCGGCGGCGATCGCCTTGGCGATATCGCCGGAATAACGGATACCGCCGTCCGCGATCAGCGGCACACCGGTCTTGGCCAGCGCCTTGGCTACATTCGCCACCGCCGTGATCTGCGGCACACCGACGCCGGCGACCACACGCGTGGTGCAGATCGAACCGGGGCCGATGCCCACCTTGACGCCGTCCGCGCCGCTGTCGACCAGCGCCTTGGCCGCCGTCGCAGTCGCGATGTTGCCGCCGATGACCTGCGTCTTCGGGTAGTTGCGCTTTACCCATTTCACGCGCGCGAGCACGCCCCGGGAATGGCCATGGGCGGTATCGACGACGATGACGTCCACGCCGGCTTCGATCAGCGCCTCGGCACGCTCTTCGGTGCTCTCGCCAACGCCGATCGCCGCGCCGACCCGCAGCCGGCCGAGACGGTCCTTGCAGGCATTCGGATGCTCGGTGGACTTCTGGATGTCCTTGACCGTGATCAGGCCGCGCAGCTCGAAATTCTTGTTGATCACCAGCACGCGCTCGAGCCGATGCTTGTGCATGAGCTGCATCGCCTCTTCCCGGGTGGCGCCCTCGCGCACCGTCACCAGGCGCTCGCGCGGCGTCATGATGTTCTTGACCGGCTGGTCGAGCTGGGTCTCGAATCGGAGATCGCGGTTGGTGACGATGCCCACGACCTTGCCCGAGGAGCTGACGACCGGCAGGCCCGAAATCTTGTGCTGATTGGTGATGTTCAGCACGTCGCGCACCGTCATGTTCTGCGTGATCGTGATCGGGTCCTTGACCACGCCGCTTTCGAAGCGCTTGACCTTGGACACTTCGGCCGCCTGAGTCTTCGGCGACATATTCTTGTGGATGATGCCGATGCCGCCTTCCTGGGCGATCGCAATCGCCAGGCGCGCCTCGGTCACGGTGTCCATGGCCGCCGATGCCACGGGAATGTTCAACGCGATGTTGCGGGTGAACCTGGCTTTGAGGCTGACTTCGCGCGGGAGGACGGTCGAGTGGGCGGGAACGAGCAGGACATCGTCGAAGGTAAGGGCTTTTTGCACCACACGCATGCTTTCGATCCTTCGCAAAGACCGCATTATACGCAACAGTCGGTAAACCGTAAATCGAGCCGAGCGTTAATAAGCCCAGCAATTGACGGATTTACGTAATATCGCTAAGGTGACAAGAGTGCTTGCGCGCCTGATTTACTTCGGGCATATGGAGTCCATGTGAAAGCGACCATCGCCCTGATCATGTTGCTGTTATCGGTTGCCGCCCACGGCCAGATGCTGAAATGCACGGGCAAGGACGGAAAAATCGAGTACGCCACCCAGTGCCCGCCCGGCACCAGGCAGGAAGCGATCGGCATCAAGAGTACGCCTTCCAGCGCACCGTCGGGTTCATCGGCGGCGCCGCAAAAGTCGCTGGCCGAACAAGACGCCGAATTCCGCAAACGGTTAGTCGAAAAAGAAGAGGCGCAGGCCAAAGGAGCCAAGAAAACGGCCGAAGACGATGCGCGGCGCCGTGCCTGTGAACAAGCCCGTGCCTATCTCAAGAACCTGCAGGCAGGCAACCGCGTCGCCAAGATCGATCCCAAGACCGGCGAGCGCATTTACCTCGAGGATGCGGGATACGCGACAGAAATTGCCGCCGCGCAGCGCTCGATCGACGCCAACTGTAAATAACCCGCCCGGAAATCGTCGCGGCGCCCCGCAGAGGGGTCAGCGTTTTTGCAGCAGCCGTTTCCGGCGCGCATCCTTGGGGTCAGCGATCAGGGGACGATAGATTTCCACCCGGTCCCCCGCTTTCAGCACCGTATCCGGTTTCACGAGCTTGCCGAAAATCCCGACCTTGCCGTGCGCAGGATCGAGGCAGGGAAAGCGCCGCGTAATCCCGGACTGCTCGATGGCTTCATGCACCGTGGTGCCGGGCCTGACTTCCAGCGACAGCAGCACCTGCTCGCCACGCATGGCGTAAACGACCTCCACAGCGAGCCGCGTCTTAGTGAGCGCCATAGACGCTCCTGGCGCGTCGGACAAATGCTTCGATGAAGGTGTTGGCGATGTAGCTGAACACCGGGCCGACCAGCTTCGCCAGAAGCTTGCTCGAAAACTCGTAATGCAGGCGCAATTCGACCTTGCAGCCGTGATCCGCCAGCGGCACGAAGCGCCAGCCGCCATCGAGCGTCTTGAAAGGCCCTTCCACCAGCCTTACCCATATCGTCTGGCCGGGCTCCTTGAGGTTTTCCGTGGTGAAGCTCTGCTTGATGCCGCGGTAGCTGATGTCGATCGTCGCCCGCGTCCTGTGCTCGTCGCGGTAGCCGACGCTTGCACCGCCGCACCACGGCAGGAACTCGGGATAGCGTTCGACCGCGTCAACCAGCGCGAACATCTGCTCCGGGGAAAACTCAACCAGAACGGATTTATTGACTTCGGGCATGGTGGTTATCGCGTCGCGTCACCGGCCCCCCGACGCGCGGGCTGCAAAGCGCGTGCTGCTAGAATAGCATCCGGCCGTAACGGAATCGCACAGATGAGCATCGTCCAGAACAAAAAAGCCTTCCACGATTATTTTATCGAACAGCGCTTCGAGGCCGGCATCGCTCTCGAAGGCTGGGAGGTCAAGGCGATCCGCGCCGGGCGCGTGCAGTTAAAGGAGGCGTACGTGACGGTGCACAACGCCGAAATTCACCTCGTCGGCTGCCACGTGAGCCCGTTGCCGACCGCATCAACTCACATCACGCCAGATCCGACCCGCACGCGCAAGCTTTTGCTGCATGCGGCCGAAATCAGCAAGCTCATCGGCAGCGTTGAGCGCGCCGGTTACACGCTGGTTCCGCTCGACATGCATTACAGCCGCGGCAAGGTCAAGCTCGATATCGGGCTTGCCAAGGGCAAGAAGCAACACGACAAGCGCGAAGCGGAAAAGGCCCGCGACTGGCAGCGCGAGAAACAGCGGCTGCTTAAACTCGCCAAATAAGATTGCGGTCAGGCAGATCTTGCCTTGCCGAGCATCCCGCGCAGCGTCTCCTGCAGATCGGCCGGCAGCAGCACGATCTTGCTGTTGCCCGACGCGGCGAGGTTGTCGAGCGCATGAATGTATTTTTCCCCGAGCACGTAAAGCACCGGCATATCGCGGTCGCCCACCGCGCTGGTGATTTTCTGGATCGCCTGCGAGGAAGATTCCGCGAGGGTGATCTGCGCGATCGCGTCGCGCTTGGCGCTCTCGAGCCGGCCCTCGGCTTCAAGGATCATGGCCTGCTTCGCGCCCTCCGCCCGAGTCACAACGGCCTTCCTTTCCCGCTCTGCAGCAGCCTGCAATTCCATCGACTTCACCATCGATTGCGAAGGCTTGATGTCCTGGATTTCCACGGACTTGATGGTGACCCCCCAATCGATCGCCTCGTCGGAAATGCTCTCTTTCAGCCGCACCTTGATTTTCTCGCGCGAAGACAGCGCCGCATCTAGCTCCATTTCGCCGGTGATCGAGCGCAGCGTGGTCTGCACCAGGTTTCTGATCGCCTCGGCAAAGTCGACCACACCATAGACGGCCTTGACGGGATCGGTGACTTTGATAAATGCGAGCGCGTTGGTGAGGATCACCGCGTTGTCCTTGGTGATCACCTCCTGCTCGGCGATGTCGAGGATGATGTCCTTGGTAATGACTTTGTAGGCAACCTTGTCGAGGTAAGGAATGATGATGGTCAACCCGGGGCTCAGGGTCGCGTTGAATTTGCCCAGACGCTCAACGATCCACTCCTCCCCTTGCGGCACTATCCTGACGCCTTTCCAAACCGTGACTGCGGCGAATACCAGTATCGCGATGACGACGATTTCAAATCCCATGTTGCCCTCCAATTTATGCCCTCGATCAAGCTCTGCTTACCTTCAATAGACTACCCTCAACTTCCAGCACCTTGACGCGTTCGCCCGCCTTGATTTCCTCGTCAGCGATTGACTCCCATACCTCGTTTCCGAGAATAGGTTTCTGAAAGCGGATCTGTCCCTTTTCGTAAGGGCGGATGTCCTTGGTCACCAGACCGACCTCGCCGATGAAGGTGCCTCTCGACAGCCCGGCCCTGGTTTTGAAAATATTGGGTTTAAACACCTTGAACCAGAGCCAGACAAACAGCATGGAGCTCGCCGTCCAGGCGATCACCTGATAGGCCATCGACAA
Organism: Betaproteobacteria bacterium RIFCSPLOWO2_12_FULL_62_58; assembly: GCA_001772005.1. GTDB lineage: Bacteria > Pseudomonadota > Gammaproteobacteria > Burkholderiales > SG8-41 > DSOT01. The sequence continues at coordinate 28,482 of MERI01000180.1, forward strand.
GTCGGGGAATACGAGCATGAGCAACCCGATGACGACCGCCCCGAGCCCGAACCACATCAGGAAAAACGCCGGTACCGCCAGTTCGAGCAGCATCAGGACGATGCCGAGCACGACCCAGTGCCACCACAGCCATTCCATGATTTCCCCTCCCCTTGGATCGACGGCCACATGCATCACCGCGCCGGACAGGGAAATTAGAGCATGATCGCCGCACCAATGCAAAAAGTCGGTTTGGCGTCAGTCACTTGACATTTCATTGGCGGAATTCAACAGATGGTGTTCCCGATTCGGCCTCTGCCCGCGTTGCGCGGGAGCCTACGGAGCTGTTGTCGACGACGATCATTGTCCCGGCGTGATAATCTGGATGTGGTCGCGGCTCACGTTGATGAACGGGGCGGTTAGAACCTGACGGCCTCCCGGTTCCCAGACCTCCGCGTCCGTTATCGCGATAAAATCCTTGGCGTCGACCATGTAGTCCGTCACCCGGGCGCCGGGCACCAGGCTGATGTAGCCCTTGATGCGGTAAGTCCCGGTCAGGATCGTTACCTGCGTCTTGTTTTCGTCTGTCATCGATTAAGCTCCCTGGTTAGCCTGTCTCCGCTCTCCGCGTCTGGGTTGCAACGCCGACACGAGTATCGAGTTTCTGAAATGTCGTCGTGTCAGGCGCCATTATGCTGCCCATTCCGCTGGATTTGCAATCGACTCAATAGGTTGTGGTTATGGACCGAAGCGGTGCAACGGCCGGATATTCGGCACTCAGGGAAAATCGCCCCTCTTGCGAGTAACACGCCCCCCCGGTTGGAAACAAAAGCAGCGAGTCGAGCGTGCCGGAAACATAGAGCGGAACAAATCGGGCGGGAGAACGATCTCGCCAACCTGGACGTCCCCGGTCTGGCAGACCGAGATTCCGTTCGCTGTCACGTATGGCAGCGGCGGCGGCGCCGCGCGCAGGCTCGTGATAGTGACCGGCTCCTTGAGCCTGGCCGCTACCTCTTTCTCGATCTGCGGAATGTAATCGTCGAGCGAGATGAAGAATGGGACGACGGCGAGGATCAGGATGATCACGCCGAGAACGATGCCTATGCGTTTTAACCACTTCATATATTTAGAAAATTTCTCAAAAAGCGTTGACCCTGAACGCCCGTACAATTAATATATGTCCGTTTCCAGGACAGCACCAAGCAGTTTTTCACTTCCGGCGACTCCCCGATACCGCAACGAAAAGGTCTATATAATTCCGATAGACGACCTTCCGTTGGTGCGGGAAGCGAAGCTGCGGCTTACGCCGCCCAGGAATTCGCAAGTCAAGGGCATCAGATGGGCCGCAGAGTATGAAATTTGATCCCCGATAGCTCAGTTGGTAGAGCGACGGACTGTCAAATGGCAGCGTCACAGGGAAACCTGTGAATGAAAATCGGGTGAACTCAGGGAATGTCCTTCGTGGAAGAATCCTGAGCCAAGCCCGCCGAAGGGCAAGTAGTAGGCGGGAAGGTGCAGAGACTAGGGGGTGAGCAGCCCAAGCAATAAGCCCCCATCAGCGCCCGACACCCTACCGGGTCATGCCGAGGGTGATGAGATAGTCCAGCGCGCAAGCGTTGTAATCCGCAGGTCCCAGGTTCGAGCCCTGGTCGGGGAGCCAAACAAAATAAGGGTTAGCCGGTGGCTAGCCCTTTTTTGTTGCCCTCACCGTGGCGAAAACGTAGCAAAGAAACTACTGCTGCTAAACTACTGGAAAATCTCTCTGTTAATCCGCAGGTCCCAGCTTCGAGCCCTGGTCGGGGAGTCAATTAATCGGTTTTATGGCACATTGCTTATTCGCCCGTGATGGTCAGCGCTACCTGAGTCCGCGAGTGGTGGTGACCCGTCTGGAGTCCGAGTTCGCCTATGTTGAAGCGAGCGAGGAGGACGGCCGCCGCCATGTACGGGGCCTCGTCCGGCAGTTCCAGGCGATCGAGCGGGCAGGAGACATCCCGGTCGAAACGCTTCACTCGATGCGCACGCCGGCCGTTTTCACCACCTTGGCCCACTTCGCGTGCTCGGTCTTGATGAAAGCGGCGAACTGCTCGGGCGTGCTGCCCTGCGCTTCCGCACCCTGTTTGTCCAACGCGTCATTGACTTCCTTCAGCGCCAGGACCTTCGCAATCTCGGCATGGAGCCGGTTGATGATCTCCTTAGGTGTACCGGCCGGAGCGAGCATCCCGGTCCAGAGCGTCGCGTCGTAACCTTTCACGCCCGCCTCGTCCAGGCTCGGTATATCAGGCAGGTTCGACGCACGTTTGGCGCTTGAAACAGCGAGCACCTTGACGCGGCCCGACCTGATGAACGGCAACGCCGCCGGCATCGTCGGGATGCCGAGTTGAACATCCCCCGAGACGAGATCTGCCACGGCCTGCGGACTACCCTTGTATGGCACATGCGTCATCTTCACGCCCGTCAACAGAATAAACAGCTCCACCGCGAGGTGCGTCGTCGCGCCTTGGCCAGCGGAACCGAAATTGATCTCGCCGGGGCGGGCTTTCGCGAGCGCGACAAGGTCCTTCACGTTCTTGACAGGCAACGATGGATGGACGACCAGTACCAGCGGGATCGTCCCGACCAGGGAAATCGGCGCGAAATCGCGCACCGGATCGTAAGGAATCTTGGGGTTCACGTTGGGATACTGCACCAGCTCCGATGTCGACCCGAGCAGGATGGTGTAGCCGTCTGCCGGGGCCCGTGCCACGATATCCGCACCGATGCTGCCAGCCGCGCCAGGCCGGTTTTCCACCACGATCTGCTGGCCGAGGCGTTCGCTGAGCCTGGTTCCGACGATGCGTCCCATGGTGTCGGAGCCACCCCCCGCCGGAAAGGGCACCATCATTCTCACCGGTTTGTTCGGATAGCTTTGTGCTGCCGCCGAGCCTGCGATCAGGTTGATCATGATGGATGCAGCAAAGAACCACGATATGAGCTTCATAGGCCTCCCTTGAGATCCGCGCTCAACGACTTGGCGTGAACAGTTCGTATCATCACTAATAATACCCGGAACTTCAGTGCTTGCTGCAAGACGCCGCGTTCCAGGCCGTGCGCGGCGGCAACGCGCATCGATCCGACGGTGGTTTGGCCGCACAGTTGCGGGAACACCGTCGGCCATGTGGTAGTATCGCGCAAAACATCGGACAGGAGGGAGTCGATGGTCATCACACGCGCTCTGATTGTTCTCAGCCTCGTCGTTCTGTGGCTTTCTGCTGACTATGCCGCCGCCCAGACTTATCCGAGCAAGTCGGTCCGGCTGATCGTGCCTTTCACGCCCGGCGGCATCTCCGATTTGCTCGCACGCTCCCTGGGCGCCAAACTGGGCCCCGCCCTGGGCCAGCAAATCGTGGTGGAGAACCGGCCGGGTGCCGGTACCACGATCGCTTCCGAAGTCGTGGCCAGATCCTCCCCAGACGGTCACACACTCTATCTGCAGGACATCACCACCCACGCGATCAATGCCAGCCTCTATCGGCGGCTATCGTACGATTCCGTCAAGGATTTTACATTGATCCAGATGCTGGCCACGACGCCCCTGATCCTGGTCGTGCATCCGTCGCTCCCGGTGAAAAGCGTGAAGGAGTTGATCGCGTTCGCCAAGGGAAGGCCGGGGCAAATCATCTACGGCTCCTCAGGCAACGGCACGATCGTGCATCTTTCGACTGAGCTTTTTAAGTCGATGGCCGGCGTCGATATGGTACACGTGCCTTTCAAGGGCAGCCCCCAGTCGGTGTTGGCATTGCTGAGCGGCGAGGTCGCCGTTTCGTTCCCCACCATGCCGCCGGCGCTGCCTCTCGTCCAGACAGGCAAGCTGCGCGCGCTGGCGGTGACCAGCCCGAAGCGATCGAAAGCGGCGCCCGACGTGCCAACGGTGAGCGAGGCCGGCCTCAAGGGCTACGAGATGGTGCTTTACAGCGGCATCATCGGCCCGTCGAACGTCCCGCGCGAAATCGTCGCCAGGCTCAACGCCGAGATCGGCAAGGCCATACACGCTCCGGAGTTAAAGCCGGTCCTCGACAGCGTAGGGGCAGAGCCGGTCACCATGACGCCCGAGCAGTTTAGGACGCACTTGCTTTCCGAAATCGACAAGCTCGGCGCGATCGTTCGGTCGGTGGGAGCGCGCGTCGATTAGTGCTACTGCGTCACCAACAAGTGGATTCCCCCCCTTCCATCCCTCACTCCTGACCTCTCTCCCAAAGGGAGAGAGGAAGCTCGAGCCTCCCTTCTCGTTTCCCTCACTCCCGCCTCTCTCCCGAGGGGAGAGAGGGGACTCGAGCCTCCCTTCTCCCCTCGGGAGAAGGGTCGGGGATGAGGGATGGAAGGGTCGGGGTTGAGGGACCGGGAGGGCTAGGGTGGGGATGGGTTTGGTGCGGCAGGCAACCTCAGCGTTAACCCACCCCCATCCTGATCTTCCCCCTGAGGGGGAAGGAACGTTCTTGGCTTCAAGTTTGATGGCACAGTAAAGCTAGTTTGCGCTTTGCGCCGTTATCGCGCCGATGGCTGCGAACAGATTCGCGACCGTTTCGCGCGGAATGGCGCGCGTGATGAATACCAGACGCGTGCCGCGGTCATCGCCCGGCCACGCTGCAAGCTCGAGCGGCGGATGAAACAGGTGTTGTACCCCCTGGATCACCACCGGTCCCGCTTTTCCTTCGACGTTCACCAAGCCCTTGACGCGCAGCAGATCAGGCCCGCGCAAGGCGGTCAGTACGTCCAGGCATTGCGTGAAGGCCGACCATGGCATCGGTTTCTCGAAGCGCAACACGAAGGTTTCGACGCTCGCGTCGTGCCGGTGCCCGTGGTGGCCGTGCGCGCCCTCCTCGCCCGCGCCCAGCCAGCGCTCGACCTCTTCCAGGTCGGCGTGCGTGCGGCGCAGCCCGACGTCGACGAGAAACGAAAGCTCGATGTCGCCATGCAGCGCAACGCGCACCGGCGCATTGGGATTGAGTTCTTCCAGCCTGGCAGTGAGATCGGAGAGCTGCTTCTCCGTGACGAGATCGCTCTTGGCTACCACCAGCCGGTCGGCGAGTGCCGTCTGCTTCACCGGCTCCGAGAACTGCGTAAGTTGTCCCGGCGCGTTGACGGCGTCCACCAGCGTGACCACGCAATCAAGCCGGTACTGCTCAAGCAGCAAGGTGTCCGTGAGCAGCGTCTGCATCACCGGCGCGGGGTCCGCGAGCCCGGTGGTCTCGATCACGACGCGGTCGAAGTCGATGATCTCGCCGTTGCGCCGCTTGATGAACAGATCCCGCAGCGTTTCCTGCAGATCCCCGCGCAGGACGCAGCACAGGCAGCCGTTGTTGAGCAGCATCATCTGCTCGGATGACACCTGCACGAGATCGTTGTCCACGCCGATCTCGCCCAGTTCATTGACGATCACCGCGACCCGGTTCATCTCGGGACGCTTCAGAAGCTGGTTGATGAGCGTGGTCTTTCCGCTGCCGAGGAAACCGGTCACGATGGAAACCGGAATCAACCCCGCGAGGACGTCACGGGTCGTACCAGGGCTTGTTTGCGTCAGCGTCATGTGAGAAGGACGGTAAGCCGTAAGCAGTTAGCGGTAAGCGGTGACCCTGACCTGGCATGATTTTACCGCTGTCCGCTTACCGTTTGCCGCTCGCGGCCGCTAAATCGTCATCTCCAGACAATACACGCCTCCGCCGAAGCGGTCGACGGCGAACACGATCCTTCGGTCATCCACGAAAACGTCATTGATCTGGGATGACCCCTTCGGCGCGAGCTTGGGTGTGCCCGGCACGAAGTATGCGATCTCGCGCGGCTGCAGCGGGTTGGAGACGTCGTAGGCACGCACGCCGCCGTTAAAAAACGTTCCCAGCACGATGTGATCCGAGCGCCACGAGCACGGGCCCGGATAATTCTCGTGCAGGTTGTGCGCGCCAAAGCGCCCCCCGCGTTTGCTGAACACCTCGACCGGAGGCAGCGGCAGCGTAGCCACCGGCACGAGATTGGTCTCGTCGCGCCCGTCCACTACCCACGCGAGCTTGGGCCAGTCCTCTCCGCCGTCTTTGACGCACTCGTCGGTGACGATGATGGTTCCGTTCTTGTTGAACAGCGGCATCACCGTGTGCGTGAATCCGTTGTAGGGCGGGGAATGGCGCCAGCGCGTGACCTGCCGCGGCCGCGACTTGTCGCTGATATCGAGGATGATCGTTCCGCCGTCGATGTAGCCGATATAGGCACGGTCCGGGCGCTGCGGATACACGTTGGTGTTGTGAGGACGGTAGCCGCCGTCGAACCTGGGGTGCCGCGGCGGCGGCGGCTCGGCGTCGCCCTTGCGGGTACCCGGCAGCCACCAGCGCCCGACTTCCACGGGCTTCGCCGGGTTGCGCACATCGATGATCTGGTAGAACTGGTCGTCTTTCGGGTGGCTCGGTTCGAAGTCGGGCGCACCCGAAGTGAGATGCACGTACTCGCCGTCGACAAACCAGACGCAGTGCGCCCCGCGCGAGTTCGGGCCCGAACGATCGAAGTGCGAGATCAGCTTCGGCGCTTCCGGTTTGCTGATATCGAACAGGTCGAAGCCCGCGGGCTTCAATCCCCATTCCTTCGTCTGGTAGGCGACCACCATCAGATCTCCCACCACGTCGAGCGAGTTCGACCGCACTTGGGCGTGCGGCAAATCGGTCTGGACCACCATTTTCGGGTTGCGTGGGTCGGTCACGTCCACCGCGGTGAAATTCTTGGGCGCCGACTCGTGCGCCATCCAGAAAATGCGGCGTCCATCCCTGGTTGCCTGCATGTTGGTGCCTTCGCCGATGCCCCCGAACCCCGCCAGTTCGTGGTGGCCGATCAGCGTCATGTTGTAGGCCAGGTGGGTAGCCTGCGCGCCGGGTCGCAAAGATCCTTCGACTGCCATTTATCTTCCTTTCTGTGTGATGCGCCAAGGAGTTCGTCGGATTTCGACCCGACAAACTCCTAAGGCAAAACCGCCTGCCGAAAAACAGCAAGAACGGGCCAAAAAAAGCTCATCTCGACGCCACCCCTCTCCCCGATCGCACGGCAAGAGACCGGCTTCTGTCCAGCCTCATCGGAAATCCTCAGGCGGTTTTGCGTTTAGCAGCCCGCCGCCCCGCGGAGCGCGGCAGGCTGCTCCGCAGTCCGGCGCGTTTTCGCAAAACCGCATGGATTGCCGCGGTGTCGTGCCTGCCCCATCCCTGTCTGAGCGCGGCGGTGTAGAACGGGATACTGGCATCGAACAGCGGCGTCGGGCATTTCAGCCGTCTCACGAACGCCCGGATGATATCGATGTCCTTCTGGTAGATCTGCGACTTCATATGGGGCGGCTCGTAACGGCCGGCCACCATCATCGGGCCGCGCACCTGGAACATGCGCGAGCTGCCTGCGCCATCGCCGATGACCCGGTACAGCAGCCCGAGGTCTATGCCCGCTCTTTCTCCTACCGCCATCGCCTCCGCGGCAGACAGGTTATGGATGGTCACCAGCAGGTTGGCGACGAACTTGAGCTTCGAACCGATGCCGAATTCGCCGCAATAATAGGTGGAACGCGCAAAGCCGTCGAATACCCCGCGGCAGCGGTTGAAGGCACGGCGGTCACCGCTCGCATAGACCGCGATGTCTTTCGCGGCGGCCTGGGCCCCGGTGCCGCTGATCGGACAATCGAGCAGGCACGCGCCGCGCCGCGCCAGGCGGCGGCGGAGTCTTTCTTTCAGCTCGAGCGTCATCGTGCTTGCCTCAATGACGATGGTTCCAGGCCGGACGCCCGCCGCAATGCCGTTCTTGCCGAAAAATGCTTCCTCCATCGCGGCCGGCGACGGCAGCGAGGTGATGATGACCTTCGCCCGCGACGCGACCTCCGCGCATGAGCTTGCGGCCTGCCCGCCCATTTGCCTAAAAGCCCGCACTTGCGCGACGACCGGGTCGTAGCCCACCACGGGGAAGCGCGCGGCGAGCAGGTGCTTCGCGAAGGCGCCGCCCATGATGCCGAGGCCGACCTGGCCGATCAGTTGCCTGCTGGCTTTCCTTGTCTTCATATGAGGTCCGTGGCTTCCTGCTTTCCCTGGATCCCGGCTCCCGGCTGACTACATGCCGGGACAGGCTTTGCCGAGATGATCGCGCGTGTGCTATCGCGTCGCACAGTTACTTCGCGAGCCCGAGAAAGGTCATGACGCCCTTCAGTTCGCTGTACTGCGCCTCGAGGAACTTGCGCATATCCGCCGATCCCCTGAAACTGCTGTCCCACTGGTTTTTCTCGGCGATCTTCTTGAATTCATCGCTTTGCACTACCCGTCGCAGCACCCCTTCCCAGTAGGCGACCTGTTCGGGGGTTATCCCCTTCGCGCCGATCATGCCGCGCCAGTTTTCGAACACGCCTTTGTAGCCGAGTTCCGGCCAGGTTGGCGTCTGCGCATAAACGCCGCCCATGCGCCGGGGAGAAGTCGTGGACAGCGCCCGCAGCTTGCCGGCTTCGACCTGCGCCGCAACGTTGACGGTGCCGGCGACGGCCAGGTCCACGTGCCCGCCGAGCACTGCGGTCACCGCCTCGCCGGAAGAATTGAAACTCACCAGCTTGATCTTGCTCATGTCGATGCCGGCCGACTGGAGCGGCAGCCCGGTCGCGATGTGGTGGGTGCCGCCCGCGGCGCTGCCGAGCGCAACGCTGATCGATCCGGGATCCTTCCTGAACGCCTCGAGGAGATCCTTGCCGGTCTTGATCGGTGAATCCGCCCGTACCGCGAACGCAATGGACTCGGTTAGCAGAACACCCAGCGTGGTGAAGTCGGTATAGGTGAGCTTGAGGCGCCCGTTGATATGGTTGGTCAGAATCGTCGCGGAGGTAATGCTCAGATAATATGGATCGCCCGGGTGCTGATTGAGAAAATTGTAGGCGACCGCGTGCGCCCCGCCCGAGCGGTTGGCCACGGTGCTGGACACGGGGACCAGCTTGAGCTCGTCCCACAGCCGCTGCACGGTCCGGCCGAAGGTGTCGAGCGATCCGCCGGCGGTGGCGGGCACGATCAGTTCCACGTTGCGTTCGGGGTTCCATCCTTGCGCCAGTGCGCCGCACGACAACATCGCGGCCGAAACAGAAACTGCAGCAACCAGCAAATGACCTCGATTCATGGCTCCACTCCTCTGGATCAATTGAGTAGCGTGAATGTCGGGTTCCAGGTTTCCAGCACTCACGACTCACGGTTCTAGTTTGGTTTCATATGAATCCGAGCTTGCTCGGCTTCATCCGTCGTCATGTTGTCGATCCGGTTTTCGAGATAAGGCGTGGAGCACACCAGCACATACCGCGCGAACGGCGATTTTACCTGCAGCTGATACGCCGCGCCACGCGGGACATGAATGATGTCCCCGTTGGCGACGAACCTGGCTTGCCCGTCCGACTGCGCCTGCAGCTTCCCGCTCAGGACATAGATGAACATCTCACGCCCGGCCTGCATTTGGGGTTCGTCGTAGCCTGAGGGCACTTCGAAGAACCCGAACGCGAGCCGCTCTCCTTCTATCCAGTTTACCCGCCGCGCCGAGCAACGCGGCGCGTCGAGCGTTTCCACGATCGGGTAAAAGCAGGTGTTGAGACCCTCGACGATCGCCTGTGATTTTCCCTGCGCTTTCTGGTGCTTGTCACGATCTCCGACGTTGTATTTCTTGTTGACCTCGTTCACCGTCATCGCCTTGTCCGGCACGGCTTCGTCTTCGGCCAGCCCGACCACGGTCCAGGTCTTGTCCTTGATGTAGAGATACTGGCAGGGGCCGTCCTCGGTCGCCTTCATCGAATGGCGGGCGTAGGCCGGCGCATGCACGAACGTTCCGGGGCCGACAATGCGCCGATCCTTGCCGACGATGGCGTTGATCTTGCCGCGAACGGGAAAAATCAGCAGTTCGTTGGGATGGTAGTGCAGCTCGGAACCGGTGCCTGCGGTCTTGTGCAGCAGGCAGAAATACATGTATTTGCCCTCGATCACGGGGGCCTTGCCGGTGGACAAATGAGGCGTGAGGTAGTTGCTTTCCAGATCCTCAAAGCGGTAAAACGGCATGCCATCTCCACACAGAACGGGATTCAGATTGTGGCCGCGGGTAATACGAGGCAGCGCGCCCGCGCGCGATGAACTTCCTTGCGTAATGCTAACACGCGCATGCGTGCCGGACAATTTTCACGCGCCGGTCGACGCCGCTTGATCTCAATGTGCAACCCGTGCGGGCGCCGCGCCTGACAAACGCGCGACAGTCGCATCGATCCCTGACTATGCCGGCTGATAACAAACTGGCATGAATCAACGCTTGCGTCAACCTTTCGTAAAGGCATCGGCTCGATTGAGAAATGATACTTGTCAGGTATGCGTGATACTCGCTACCATTCGCATCTGGCATTCTTCTCAAGGGCGCCCTGCGCGGCGCCCGACTATGGTCACCTTCAGAAACGAAACGCAAGCAAAGGGCCGTCAGTGAAACAAATCAACGTTGGGATCATCGGCACCGGCTGGTGCGGGGGGATACGGGCGGAAGCCTGCGCCGCCAATCCTCTTGTGAAAAGCCTGCACCTCGCCGAAACGCGCCCCGAGCGGCTCGCCGAAGTCGCCAAAGCCACCGGCGCGCAAACCGCGACGGCCGATTATCGCGACATTATCCGCAACGACGCGATAGACGCGGTATTGATCTCGGCCACGCCCGAGCATCTGCACTACCCGATGGCGCGCGACGCCTTGCTTGGGGGCAAGCACGTGTTCCTCGAAAAGCCGATCGCGCTCGAGTTGCACGAAGCTGACGAACTGATTGCGCTCTCGCGCAGCGGCCAGCTCAAGTTCACCGTCGGCTATTCGCAGCGTTTCAATCCGAAATTCGCCTACGTCAAAAAATGCGCGACGGACGGCACCCTCGGGAAGCCGGTGAGCGCGCTCGTGAGCCGCCATATCGGGCGCAGTCTCGGCAAGAAGATCACCGGCAGGTCCAAACTGTCCCCGGCCGCGATGGAGGCCACGCACGATCTTGATTTCATTCTCTGGTGCCTTGAGCCGGCAAAGCCGGTGCGGGTATATTCCCAGGTCAATTATGGCGCGATGAAGGCGGCAAGCGGCGCCGATGTCCCCGACACCCAATACATAACGATCACCATGGACAGCGGCGTCTCTTTTGTGATCGCCGCCGGCTGGAGCCTGCCGCCCGCGTATCCCAATTTTGCGATGACGTGGATCGAATTCATAGGCACGGAAGGCGCCTTGTTCATCGACGACACGCACCGCGACTCGATGCTCACGACTGTGCAGAAAGGCATCGTACACCCGATGTCGACCATGCCCGGCGAGCGCGTCGAGCATACCTACGCCGGTCCGATGGCCAGCGAAACGGTGCATTTCATAGAGGCGGTCGCGTGCGATCGTCCGGTGCTGGTGACGCCGGAGCAGGCGCGGCAGGTGATGGAGGTCTACATCGCGGCAGACATTTCTGCCGAGCGCAACGAGCCGGTGTCGCTGCCGCTGCCCGAGTCGCGAGCGTTTGCTGCTGGCGCAAGCGGCAGCAAACGCTAACATGACGAGAAAACAACCGAAACGCATCGGGCTCGCCATCGTCGGGGCGGGCCGTGTCGGCTTGATCCGGGGCGAGCTCGCCGCGCGCCACCCGCAGGTCGACTGGATCGGCATCGCCGAAAAGAACCCGGAGCGCGCGAAACTCGTCGCCGACAAGATCAGCGCCGATTTCGTCACCGCCGATCACCGCGAGTTGGTAAATCGGCCGGAAGTAAACGCAGTTGTTATCTCTACAGACGAGCATTTGCACGTTGATCCTATTATGGCCGCGCTCGAGCGCGGCCATCCGATGATGATCGAGAAGCCGCTCGCCACCGATCTTGCCGAGTCTGCAAGCGTGCTCGCCGCGATCGAAAAAGCGGGCGTGGACGCGGTGATCGGCTATACCCAGCGCTTCCGCCGCCGCTGGCTGGTTGCCAAGGAAAAGGTGCGCACGGGGCAGCTCGGCGACGTGACGATGGTCACCTCGCGCGCCTTCATGAACCGGCTGGTCGCGATCGACAACTACCAGCGCAGCGACAATCCGGCGGAGATTTCCCCGATGGTGATTTCCGGCACCCACGCGCTCGACATCGTGATGTGGATGATGGAAGCCAAAACGCCGGTGGAAGTCTACGCGCGGTCGGTGGACAAGGCGTTGGGGCCGGACTGGAAAGGCATCGACGGCACCGGTTTCGTCATCACGTTCAGCGACGGCAGCCTTTACCACGGGATCATTTCGTGGGCCCTGCCGGTGGTGTGGCCGGGCGCGGTGTATAGTCTCGAGGTCGGCATCGTCGGCGTCGAAGGCGTGCTCACCATCGATGATACCCATCGCGACATCGTGCTCGCCGTGAACAAAGCCCAGGGCGAAGGTTATGCGCCCGATCAGACGCGCCGCGTCGATTTCCTGACCAGCTATCCGGTCGGCGACATGGCGCTGGGCGAGTTGCGCGGGCCGATGCGCGAGGAGACCAATTCCTGGTTGACGCGTCTGGCGCTGGGGCTCAGGACCCAGCACGCGACGGCGGCCGAAGGCCACAACCGGTTGATGCTCACCAAGGCGATCGATCTTTCGGCGCGGCTGAAGCGTCCGGTGAAGCTGCCCATCTCACCCGAGGATGAGAAACAGACGGCCTGATTGCGCGGAATGGCGAGCCCGGGCCGCAGCCGGGATGACTTGCAATCACAAGGGAGGATGAACATGAAAATCATGTTGCGTGCCATGCTTCTGGCCACCGGTTTCGTCGCACTGCTCGCAGGAAACGCGCTGGCGCAGCAGGCGGCGAAGTTTCCCACCAAACCGGTGCGCTTGATCATACCCTACGCTCCCGGCGGTGCGACGGATATCACCGCCCGCCAACTTCAGACGAGAATAAGCGATCTCTGGGGACAGCCGGTCATCGTGGACAACCGCCCGGGCGCCTCGGGCAACATCGCGCTCGAGCTGGCGGCGAGATCAGCGCCCGACGGTTATACGCTGTTCGTGGGCAACGTTTCGACCAATGCGATCAATGAAACCACCTTCAAGTCGCTGAAAGTCAAGCCCTCGCGCGATATGACGGGCGTCACCAATCTGATTCAGCTGCCTCACCTCTGGGTCGTGAATCCCACGATTCCCGCCTCGACCCTCAAGGAACTGGTGCAGCACGTAAAGAAATCCGGAGCACGCCTCAACTACGGGTCCGCCGGCGTCGGGGCGTATCCCCACCTCGACGCGGTGAAGTTCCTGAAGATCGCGGGCATCGAGATGACGCACGTGCCGTACAGGGGCGGCGCGGGACAGATGATCCCGGCGATCATGGGTAACGAGGTGCAGTTCATGTTCATCAACATGGCGTCTTCGCTCCCGCACATTCGCACCGGCAGGATCAAGCCCCTCGCCATTACGACGGCCGAGCGGCGTCCCGAGTTGCCGAACGTGCCTACCACTGCGGAATCGGGCTTCCCCGGCGTCGGAACCAACGCCTGGAACGGCCTGTTCGCGCCGG
>MERI01000181.1 GCA_001772005.1 Betaproteobacteria bacterium RIFCSPLOWO2_12_FULL_62_58
GTCAATTTATCCTGGACATCGACCATTGGGCGCTGTTCTCCCCTGCCTATCGTCAATAGATCCCAGACCAGCAGCGCATACCCGGCAGCAGTCATCAAGCCGAATGCCTCGCGCCACCACATACCCTGCACAAACCAGGGATGCGCTTGCGCGGCAAAATAACCGGCCCATGTGGAGCCCTCGATTGCACGTTCGATCTGCGACTGTTCGTAACCGGAAACCAGCATGGCCATGGTCATGCCGACTGTGCCCATACTCAGCAAACCGAGCGCCCACTTCCACTTCCAGCCATTACCGGGTAACGCGTCCTCCATCCACACGTTACCGCGCCACTTCTGCATAGCGAGATAGAAAAAAGCAATGTTGATCGTGGCATACGCGCCAAAGAACGCCAGATGCCCGTGTGAAGCCGTCCACTGGGTGCCGTGAGTATAAAGATTGATTTGCGGCAGGGTGTGCATGAAGCCCCACACGCCCGCGCCGAAAAAATTGCCAAAAGCATGAGCGATGAGCCACGCCATAGTGGGATGGTTGGAATTCTTTATCTTGTTCACGCCCGCGTCAAACACGGCATGTACCACCATCGCTACCAGCGGGATGGGCTCCAATGCAGAGAAAAATCCGCCAATCGTGAGCCAGTACTCCGGTGTGCCGATCCAGAAGTAGTGGTGCCCCAGCCCCAGAATGCCCGAACCGAACATCAGCGCCACTTCAATGTAAAGCCACGTTTCGACAATCCTGCGGCGCACTCCCAGCGTCTTCATCAGTCCGTATGCCATGATAACGCCGACCATCACCTCCCACGTCGCTTCGACCCAGAGATGAATGACCCACCACCACCAGTATTGGTCAATCGAAACATTGGTGACGTAGAACATGCCCGCAAGATACAACCCGAACAAAGCCAGCAAGTCCATTACCAACACGCCCCCAATGCCGGTATAGTGGCCTTTTGTAAAGGTGGCCGCCACGTTGTAAAAGAAAACCAGCACACTCACCACGATGCCGATATCCGCCCAGCGCGGCGCTTCGATATACTCACGCCCCTCGTTGATGAACCAGATGGTTGACATTTCGCCCGGACCGACCTGCGCCAGCAAAAAGACCAGCACCACAACGGCAACGGCAGTGGTCAACACCCAAAACACCAGGTTGCCCAGGGGCAATCCGACTACCGGGTGTCCAGCCTCGTCTTCCAACAACCAATAGACCGAGCCGAGAAACCCGTACAGCAACCAGACCACCAGGGCATTGATATGCACCATGCGGTTGACGTTAAAGTCCAGCACGCCGAAGAGGAAATCCGGCTCGAGGTACTGCAGGCCGGCAAGCAGCCCGAATAGAAGCTGCGCGCCAAACAAAATCATGGCGGCAATGAAATACTTCGCCGCCAGTTTCTGGCCACCGTTCAGGTTGGCGCTGTCCAACACACCGGTCGTTGCCATGACTAATTTTCCTGTTGCATAGACTTGAAGTTGTAGGGGAAGCCATTGGTATCAATGGTGGACATCCACTTCAGAAAAGCCACGACTCCCCGCGCTTCCTCGTCGGTAACACCCAGATTGGGCATGCGACGCCCCAATGCATTGTGCAGTTTATTGGATGGGTCCTTGATGAAATCGACCATCAGTTGCTCGCGTGTTTCCTTGGAACCCCAGTAAGGGTCGAGCCAGGACTTGGTCAGATCGGGCGCGAAATAAGCACCGTTCCCCAACAGGGTATGGCAATTGATGCAGTTCTTTGCCTGTATGGTCATCTTGCCCTTGGCGACCAGTGCCTCGGCCTCCTGCTCGGAAAGCTCCTTGCCGAACAAGGGTTCTTTGATACCCCGCACTGGCACTTGCACATAACGCTTTTCATCGAACTTGTATTCGATGCGGTAATTGATGGCCGAATAGGCGGGTACCCGCTTCGACCCCGCTGTAATCTGCCGCATGGAATCGAAAGTCAAAAGGATCAGAACAACAAGCGAGACACCTGTAACCCAGATGGCAGTTTTGCGCCAAAAGGACTCGGATGCCCACCACGGGCTAGTAGCCATGATTACTCCTTTCTCCTGTCGGCTCATACACTTTTTGTACCGGCGTCTTGACGCTCATGTTCGGCGGCGTGCGTTCCCACGCACAAATGCCAGATGGCATGAGGGGCCAGCCAATACCCAACCAGCAAAAACATCACAATAGCCGCCCACAACAGGCTGTTGAACATATGGGTCGCGTGCGCGAGGAACAGCGCGGAGGTGAGCAGCCCGGCATACGCAATGTAAGCCAGGGGCATGAGTTTGGGCATCCCCTTGATACGCGAAAAAGCAAACAGAAGCGCATACAGCGCACCGAGCAGAACGACCATCGCGGAGGTGAAAAATATCGTGAAAAAACTGGCTAAACCGACTGGTTCTACCACTGTATCTTCTCCTTGGTTGCGTCCAACGGAGCGATCGGCAATCATGTTATGACGTGTCATGATGTTCGCTCCTCTAGCTGTGATAAACCGCTAATGCGCGTGGGCCAGGGACTCTTCTGATTCTTGATGATGTCCGTGAGCCGGTTTGGTCGCCGCTTCATACAGTCGCTCGACATAGTGGATGTAAGGCACGTAGGCCTCGACGTATTCTCGCCCCGCTGTCACGTCGTTCGGATCGAAACCCTTTCTGCGCCAGGCGGCCTGGAAATACTCGCGTATGCCTTCCGCTACGGCGTCTGTTACGAGTGTCACCACGGCCTCCACTGAACCATCCACCAGCGCGCGATCGGCGGCCGGGATCGCCGGCCCAAGGTCGCGGCCAGCCGGTTTCAGCCCCGTGTATGGCGCACCCTCCCCTGCACGATGAATCCGGACGAGCGTTTCGAAGAAGTGCCTATCCGCCATCTCCTTTGCTGCTGGGCCCATTCGACGCACGGACAGCGCCTGCTCGAATGCATTGCGTATCTCGCGCTCGTCTCTTGCCTGAACCCACGGCAACACGAGATTGACGTTGCCGGCGTCAAGCGCCTTCCTGGCGAGCATTACAACGGGACCGTCCAGCCCATCGCAATGCGCGATGGCCCACACCAGCACGAGGCCGGCATTGCCCATCCCCGCTGCTTCGGAAAACAAACCGACGCCAAAATCATCCAGCCCGAAGTATTGGGCCAGCGATTTTCCGGTGACATACAGGATGGCCGCGAGCGCAACCGCCGCCGGGCGCAACCTCGGTAACCTCTGAATATTCATGGTCTCCACCATCGAATGATTGCGGCGTCTGCGATACCGCCGCCAATTTACAAATCTTAGGAGCGCTGTTTTTCATCGTATTGACGTAGATCATGCATTGCCACTATTGATTGGATCCTGCCCGGTACGCTGACCGTTTAAGCTGCCACCTCGCGCCCCTCGCCCGCCCGCTCTTCCGTGCGACCGTCGCGAATATGGTAAATGCGCTTGAAGGTGGGAATGAACTTTTCGTCGTGGGTGACCAAGCCGGCGACAGCGAGACGAAGATGCCGTGAAGTCCCAACGCAGCGCGGACGCGTTTTCATTCCGCGTCCGGCAGAGTCACTGCTCGTGGTGGAGGCGTTGCATCTGCATTCTTATCTTGCTCGGCAACATGTTGACGATACGGAAGTAGAGCTTGCGGAACTCATCGCGCCGATTGTCACCGAATAACGGGTCGTCATTGGTCTCGAACGCCGCCGCGATCTCCCGCCAGTCTTCCTCGGTAAGGCACTCCCGAGGCTGCGCCAGCAGTTCTTCTTCCTTCCGCATGTGATCGCGCAGCATGCCGGCGTAGGCGTCAACCGCCGCCCTGAACAGTCTGAACCCGTCCGGCGCCCCACCCTGGTAACGGACGAAGGCGCACTGCAGATAGGCGGTCATCTGCGCGCTCCGTATATGCTCGGCCTGCAACTCATCCAGCACGGCGTTGAACTGCCTGGTGCGGCGGCGCAACGCCTTGAACAGATAATTATCTTCCTTCGGATGATGGAAGCGCTCCGGGAAATCATCAATGTAGTAGAGCGCAGCGGCGAGCAGGGCAAAATCCCGCTCAGAACGCTGTTCTGCGATGTCACCGACCAGGCGCTGCAGCACCTCCAGCACCATTTCCAGCGCGCGGTGCTCCTGCTTGATGATCGCCACCGACACGTCTCGGGCATCCACGGTAGCATTCTCCTGTCCCTTGCCGATGCTCATGCCGGGTTCCAAGGCCGGCCTTTGTCCGGATTCTTGTAGGGTTCATACGCTACTCATCGTGAAGCGACGTTGATGTAGATCAACGAATCTCGCTATCGATAACCACGGTGATCCCCGTGGCGGCACCGGTCACGGGCGAACTCACGCCCTGTAGATCACCCGGTTGCGGTGTGGCGTTCGCGGCTTTCGAGATCCGGGCTCCAACCACGACGCGGGGAAAGTTCGAAAGTTTGGTGTCCGGCGTCATCGCCATCGAGTCGTCGAGCGTGAATGTGGCCGGCAATTCCCGCGCCTGCTTGCGCATTATGGCAAGCGGCATGCGCGGACCGTCGGCCGCGCGGGCAAAAATGAACACGGTATCGGTCGGCGCGACCTTCGCCGCGAACTCGGGCGCAAGCCTCACGACGCCGCTTATCGCGTTGTTGCCCGCGGCCGTGATCCGCTCCCGCGGCGCGGGGCTTCCCCCGCCGAGCGCCTGGGCCTCGGCCACGCTGGCGCGGACCGATTGCGCCAGTTCCGAATCCTGCGGCACCAGCCGCAATATACGCTCCCAATGAGCGACCGCTGTAGCGTAGTCTTGCTTGTCGAACGCCACCGTGCCGGCGAGCGCGAGCGCCTTGACGTTGTCGGGATCAACCTGCAACGCACGCGCGATGATTTTCTCCGGTTCGCCCTGCAGGCGTCGGCCTTGCGCCATCGCCAAGGCGTCGGCGTAATCCGCCAGCACCTGGGCATCGCCGGGCAGGCGCTCGACAGCGTGGGCGTAGGCGGCGGCGGCTTCGCCAAAGCGGCCGAGCGCGGCGTAGGAACGCGCCAGCATGACCCATCCTTGGACCTCATCCGGATTGTTCTTCAGGCGCTCGGCAAGCCGGTCGACCAGCGCCTGGAATTGTTGCACGTCCAGGTTATGGGCTGCGTCCGTTGCGGCTTGCGGCGCCAGCGCCTGCGGGTTTCCCACCACGAAATACAGCCCCACCGCGGCGAGCGGCACCGCGAGGCCCAACACGAGCGCGGCACGGCGCCCCCACTGTGGGCGCCCCGCCGCACGCTCAACGCCGCCGACATCGTCGAGCAGGCGTGCTTCCAGTTCGCGGCGCGCCTTCTCGTAGTGGTCCCCACTCAGCGTTCCGGCGCGCAGATCGGCCTCGAGTTCCCGCAACTGATCGCGATAGACGGCGACGTTGACTGCGCCGCGGGACAGACGCCCGGACGCTTTGCTGCGCAGCAGCGGCGGCACGATAAACAGCAAAGCGATGGCGACGAGCAACGCGCCGACGATCCAGAACAGGGTCATCGCGGGTCTGCCTCGCTGCCTTCCTCGATCAGCCTGGCCGCCCGCGCGCGTTCGGCTTCGGTAAGTTCCACCTCGGTGATCTTGCGGCGGCGCGCGAGCCGATAGAACAGCACGGCGAGCCCGGTCGCGAGCAGGATCAGCGGCCCGAACCACAGCATCAGGGTCGTCGCCTTGAGCGGCGGGCGATAGAGCACGAAATCGCCGTAGCGCGCAACCATGTAATCCACGATTTCCCGGTCGCTCTCGCCCCGCTTTACTTTGTCG
The DNA here is from genome assembly GCA_001772005.1 of Betaproteobacteria bacterium RIFCSPLOWO2_12_FULL_62_58. GTDB lineage: Bacteria > Pseudomonadota > Gammaproteobacteria > Burkholderiales > SG8-41 > DSOT01. The sequence goes on from MERI01000181.1 coordinate 5,729, forward strand.
CGAATCTGGTTCTTGAGATCTACGGCAAGCTCTGCGTTCGAGTCGGCGAGCGATTGGTTCTGGCACACCAGGCAGCGCAGCTCTTCCGCGAGTGCCATGGCGCGGCGCTCCACCACCGGGTCTTCCGCCGCCGGCGCCGCCTCTTTGGCATGCGCGATGCCGCCGAGGGCCAGCAGCAAAATAAGGACGATAAACCTGTAGCTCATATCAAAAATCGGAGAAACAACAGTTAGCCGCCGATCATCGACGGTTTCATCTTGCTTTGCGATATTTTCTAGCCATGGTTGAGCTCGTCCAGCAGCGGCAGGATTTTCTGCTTCACGATATCGGGCGTGAGCGGTCCGATCCGTTTGTAGCGGATCACGCCGCGCTTGTCGATCACGTAGGTTTCCGGCACGCCGTACACGCCGTAGTCGATGCCCACCCTGCCTTGAATATCGAAAACGGAGAGCCGGTACGGGTCCCCGAACTGCCGCAGCCATGCCAGTCCGTCTTCGCGCTTGTCCTTATAGTTGAGTCCGTAAATCGGCGCGACGCCGCTTTTCGCCAGTTCCGTCACCACCGGGTGTTCCTCGCGGCAGGCGACGCACCATGACGCCCAGACGTTGAGCAGCCACACCTTTCCCAGCATGTCCTTCTGCGAAAACGTTTTGCCGGGCTCATGCAACTGCGGCAACTCGAAATGCGGCGCGGGCTTGTTGATGAGCGGCGAGGGCACTTCGCGCGGGTTGAGGCTCAGGCCTACGAAGAGAAAGCCGACGAGAATGCCGAAGATCGCGAGCGGAATGAGGAAGCGGTTCATCTTTCGGCGGTGCGGGCGTAGCGATCGATTAAAGTCAGGCAGCGGCAGCCTTGCCCGCGGGCAGCGCCTGTTCGCGACGCGACGCGATCCGGTAACGCCGGTCGGCGAGCGCGATCAGGCCGCCCAGCGCCATCAGGAGGCAGCCGCCCCAGATCCAGGTCACGAACGGCTTGTGGTAAACGCGCACCGTCCACGCGCCGCCTGCGACCGGCTCGCCGAGCGAAACGTAGAGGTCGCCAAAGATCCCCGAGTCGATCGCCGCCTCGGTCATCGGCATCTGCTGCGCGTTGTAGACGCGCTTTTCAGGGTAAAGCTTCTCCACGTGCTTGCCATTCCTGCTGACGTCGACCGTGCCGCGCGCGCCGCGGTAGTTCGGTCCGGTGATGTCGCGCACGCCGTCGAACCGGAAGCTGTGGTCGCCAACGGTCACTGTGTCGCCGACCTCCATACGAACATCACGCTCCGTCTCATAACCCTTCACGAGCGTGACACCCACAATGAACACCGCCACGCCCACGTGCGCCAGCAGCATGCCGTAGTAAGCGCGCGGCTGGCCGGCAAGCCGTTCGAGGAGGCTGCCGCGAGCGTTGCGGATGCGTTCCTTCAGGTTCACGAGGCTCGCCGTCACGATCCACAGCGCGAGCAGCAGGCCGAAGCTCACCATCGGCGTCCACTTGCCGAGCAGAAACGGCAGGATGAGCGCGGTCGCGAAGCTCACCCCGAGCGCCCACTTCAGTCGCGTCGCGAGGTCCGGCACCCTGGCTTCTTTCCAGCGCGCGATCGGGCCGATGCCCATCAGGAATGCGAGCGGCGCCATGATCGGCACGAACACCGCCTCGAAGTACGGCGGGCCGACCGAGATCTTGCCGAGACCGAGCGCGTCGAGGAACAGCGGATAAAGCGTCCCGAGTATCACCGAGCCGGCGGCGACGATAAACAGCACGTTGTTCAGGAGCAACATCGACTCGCGCGACACCAGTTCGAACTTCCCGCCCAACCCCACCTTCGGCGCACGCCAGGCGAACAAGGCGAGCGAGGAGCCGATGACGATCACCAGGAACGCGAGGATGAAAACACCGCGCTTCGGGTCGGTGGCGAACGCGTGAACCGAGGTCAGCACGCCCGAGCGAACGAGGAAGGTGCCGAGCAGCGACAGCGAAAAGGCGATGATCGCGAGCAGCACCGTCCAGATCTTGAAGCTGCCGCGCTTCTCAGTCACCGCGAGCGAGTGGATAAGCGCCGTGCCGACGAGCCAGGGCATGAACGACGCATTCTCGACCGGGTCCCAGAACCACCACCCGCCCCAGCCGAGTTCGTAATAGGCCCACCAACTCCCCAAGGCAATGCCGGTGGTGAGAAAACACCAGGCCATGGTCGTCCAGGGACGCGACCAGCGCGCCCACGTGGCATCGAGGCGGCCCGAGAGCAGCGCCGCAATGGCGAAGGCAAAAGCCACCGAAAAGCCGACATAACCCATGTACAGCATCGGCGGGTGAAACACCATGCCCGCGTCCTGCAGCAAAGGGTTGAGGTCGCGGCCGTCCGCGGCGGCGGGAATGAGCCGCTCGAACGGGTTGGAGGTAAGCAACATGAACAAGTGGAACCCGACCGCCACCAGACCCATCACGCCCAGCACGCGCGCCACCATGTCCTCGGGAAGGTGCCTGGAGAGTAGCGAGACCGCGAGCGCCCACCCCGACAGCATGAACACCCACAGCAGCAGCGATCCTTCGTGGGAACCCCAGGTCGCGGCGAAGCGGTAGTGCAGCGGCAACTGCGAGTTGGAGTTGGTCGCGACGTTGAGCACCGAAAAGTCGTTGCTGACGAACGACCACGCGAGACAAGAGAACGCCAGAGCCACGAACAGCGCCTGCCCTTGCGCGGCAGGGCGAGCGAGCGCCACCCACGCCGGCACGCCGCGTGCGGCGCCGACGAGCGGCAACACGCCCTGCGCGAGCGCGAGCAGCAGGGCGAGGATAAGTGCCAAGTGGCCGATCTCCGGAATCATGCTAATTGCTCCTGATGGTTTTCTGCGCCTTCTGCGCCTGCTCGACTGCGTGCGCCGCGTCGGGCGGCATGTAGTTCTCGTCGTGCTTGGCGAGGACCTCGCTCGCGCGAAACACGCCGTCCGCACCGAGTTGCCCCTGGGCCACCACGCCTTTGCCCTCGCGAAACAGATCGGGCAGGATGCCGCGATAGACCACCGGAATATCCTTTGCGGTGTCGGTGACCACAAACTGCACGGTGACGCCGTCCGGCTGGCGTTTGACGCTGCCCGGCGTCACCAGCCCGCCGATGCGGAAGGCTCGCCCCTGCGGCGCCTCGTTCGCGGCCACCTGCGACGGAGTGAAAAAGAAAACCAGGTTGCTTTGAAAAGCGCTCAGCACCAGGGCCGCCGCCACCCCGAGCGCAGCGACCCCGACGCTGATCGCGATAAACCGTTTATGTCTGGGTTTCATTGCATGCCCCGCCGCGCCGCCCCGCGCACGCGGCCCAGATGCTCAAGTATGGTGCGCTTTCTGATGACCAGCAGGATCACTTCCGTGACCAGCAGCCCGATCGTCACGCCATAGGATCCCCACACGTAGAACGCATAGCCGCCCATCGCGAAAAAATCGCTCCAGCTCGCCCAGTTCATCTAAGCGCCTTCACGTAATCTCCCACCCACTGGCTGTCGAGCTCCCGTTCGAGAATGATACAGCGCACGCGCAGCAACGCCGCGGCAATGCTGTACATCCAGAACCCGAGCGCCATCACGATCATGCCGGCGAACATCGTCGCAGCCATGGTCGGCGCGCTCTTCAGGCTCACCGATGCGCCCTGATGGAGGGTATTCCACCATTGCACCGAAAAATAAATGATCGGGACGTTGATCGCCCCGGTGAGCGCCAGGACCGCGCCGGCCTTGTCGGCGCGGCGCGCATCCTCGATCGCCGCCTGCAACGCCATGAAACCGAAGTAGAGAAACAACAGGATCAACTCCGAGGTGAGGCGCGCGTCCCACACCCACCACGTGCCCCAGGTCGGCTTGCCCCACAGCGAGCCGGTCCACAGCGCGAGGAACGTGAACAGCGCGCCGGTCGGCGCCACCGCGCTCGCCATCATGCCGGAAAGCCGCGTGTTGAGTACCAGCCCCACCCCGGCCCAGAACGCCATCACCATGTAAAGGAACATCGACATCCAGGCCGCGGGCACGTGAATGAAGATGATGCGATAAGCCTCGCCCTGCTGCTGGTCGGTCGGCGCCACGAAAAAACCGAGATACAGACCTGCTCCACACAGCAGCACCGCCGCCGTCCCGAACCAGGGCACAAGTACGCCCGCCAGCGGAAAAAACGCCGGCGGCGAGGAGAATTTGAACCAGCTTGCTTTCCCGCTGGGCCAGCCTTCGCTTGCCGGGGTCTTTCCAGATGAAATGAACATTGAGTCAGCAGGATACAGGAAAAACCCCACCGCCATCATGGCGGGGAACTGGGGGCAATGCGCCCATCCGGTAATTCGTTGAATGCGAGAAGTCCAAAATTTCCTACCCCCACTTGCAATGAAAATCTGTCGGCTTTTTCATCGGGCCGTTAGTATACTCGAACCATCGATCGGGAAAACTATTTCACACCCCGCCATTTTGGCTGGCAGGCCTCACTCGACCGATATACGCAGCGCAACGGCTACCGCCCACGGAACAAACACTGCCGCCACCAGCAGGATTGCAGTCAGCACCATGAAATGGGCCTGCGCGCTCAAACCCGCTCCGGCCATGTCGACAGTGCCGGCGCCGATAATCAGCACCGGCACATAGAGCGGCAGCACCAGCAGTGACAGCAGCACCCCGCCCCCGCGCAGGCCCAGTGTGAGCGCCGCGCCGATCGCGCCGATCAGACTCAACACCGGCGTGCCAAGGAGCAACGATAACGTAAGCACCCCGAAAAGTTGTTGATGCAGATCAAACTGCAGCGCAAGCACCGGAGCGATGAGCACCAGGGGGAGCCCGGAAACCAGCCAGTGCGCGATCACCTTCGCCACCACGATCAGCTCCAACGGTGCACCGGCAATCAGCATCTGCTCCAACGTGCCGTCGGCATGATCCGCGGAGAACATGCGGGTGAGCGACAGCATCGCGGCGAGCAGCGCAGCCACCCAGATCACGCCCGGCGCGATGGTACGCAGCAGGTTGGGCTCGGCACCGACGCCCAGCGGGAACAGGCTCACCACGATCACGAAGAACGCGAGCGCGGTGAGGACATCGGCGCGCTGCCGCACCGCGAGCAGCAGATCGCGGTAGATCACGCAGCGCAGCGCGCTCAGCATTCAGGCCGCCCGCAATCCAAGAACGATGCGCTGCTTCAGAACCGCCGTGATCTCTACTTCCTGGTGGGTCGTCAGCACCACGGCCGCACCGCGTGCGACGTGTTCCGCGATTAGCGCCTGGACCTCCTCCACCGCGTCCGCGTCGAGCGCGATGAACGGCTCGTCGACTATCCACAACGGCAGCGCTGCACTCAAGGCCAGGCGCGCCAGCGCCACCCGCCGCCGCTGCCCCTGCGAAAGCACCTTGACCGGCAAGTCTTCGTATCCAGCCAGCCCGAGGCGGCACAGCGCATCGCCGACCTCGGTCTTCCCGTTATTCATGCCGGCCAGAGTACACGCGACCATCAGGTTCTCCATGGGGGTCAGTTCGTCCTTCACGGCATTGGCGTGCCCGATGTACAGCAATTCCCTGCAGTATTCCTCCCCCAGCGCGCGGATGTTTTCCCCCCGCCAGCGCACCTCGCCCTCGGCGGGCGCCAACAGGCCGCACAAGATGCGCAGCAGGCTGGTCTTGCCGCTGCCGTTGACCCCGGCAACCCGCAGCAGCTCGCCGCCACGCAGCGCGAAATTCAGACCGCTGAACAGCATGCGGTTGCCGCGTACGCATCTAAGATCGGTCGCTTCAAGCATCGTTATGGTTTATTCCGGGGAAGCCGGCGCACCGGACGCCGCGGTATGGTGCATGACAAGCGCCAGGAATGCCACTACCGGATTTCACCCGGACAAGCGCAACCCTGCGGCCCGTCATGGTAACCCAACAGGGTGGCGCGAGGAATTACGGATTTGTCATCTGCTGCGAATTTCCGAGGTCAACCACTCGGGACCGTTGCGGCCTTCCTCATCTCCGCTCTACTCCCCCGGCGCCAGGCTGATCATCATCCATGAGGACACGCTGCGCCGGTCCTTCGAGATCGTCGAACTGGCCGCTTGTCACCGCCCACCAGAATACGGCGCCGATCGCGAACACCAGGATCACGGAAAGCGGGATCAACAGATAGAGTATGTCCAAGCGAGGCGCCTCCGTTCGACAATTCTAGGCGGCAGCAACGCGCGGGTGCGGCGCACGCGATCGCATGGGAGCGGGCGCCGGGCGCAGCAGCCGCAGCGCATTCGCGACCACCGCAAGGGAACTCAAGGACATGCCGATGGCGGCGATGAGCGGCGTCACATGGCCCAGCGCCGCGAGCGGCAGCGCGATCGCATTGTAGAGTGCGGCCCACGTCAGATTCTGGCGGATCACGCGCCGCGTCTGGCGCGCGACGCGCACCGCGGCGAGCAGCGCATCGAGCTGTTGCGACATCAGCACCATGTCGGCGCTCGCCTGGGCGAGTTGCGTGCCGCTCGCCAGCGCAGCCGACACCTGCGCCTGGGCCAGCACCGGCGCATCGTTGACGCCGTCGCCGACCATGGCGACGACCGCGCCTTGCACCTGGAGCGCGCGCACGAATTCGAGCTTGTCCTGCGGCGTGGCGTCACCGCGCGCGATGCCGATGCCAAGTTCGCGTGCCAGATGCTCGACGCTTACGCGGCGGTCGCCGGAGAGCACGCACACCGTCTTGCCCATGGCCTCGAGCTCGTGCACCACCAGCCTGGCATTGCCGCGCGGCGGATCGCCGAGCGTGAAGAGCGCGAGCCAGCCCCGCTCGTCACCGAGGGCGGCAACGGTGACGTCATCGCTCGCGAACAGCAGTTCTTCCGGTGGCGGCGTACCGTTCAGTTCGGCGACGAACTCGGGCGTGCCGATGCGCAGCCGCCGTCCGTCGACACGACCCTCCAGACCTCTGCCCGGGACATTGCGCACGTCGGAAACTGTTGCGCCCTGATCGGTCCCAAGCCGGCTGGCGGCCACAATGGCGCGTCCAATCGGATGCTCGGAACAGGCTTCGAGCCGCGCCGCCAGCGCGAGGCAGCGTTCGCGCTCCTCGGCCGCGACCGGGATCACCCCGATCAGCGTCATCCTGCCGAGCGTCAGCGTGCCGGTCTTGTCGAACACGAAGTGCGTCGCTCCCGCCAGCGTTTCCAAGGCATGGCCGCGCGTCACCAGCACCCCGAGACGGTGCAGGGTTCCGGTTGCCGCCGTGAGCGCCGCGGGTGTCGCGAGCGACAGCGCGCAGGGACAACTCACCACCAGCAGCGCGACTGCGATCCACAGCGCGCGCGACGGATCGATCGCGCACCATGCCAGCGCAACCAATACGGTGAGCGCGAGCAGCGCGGCGACGAACCAGCGCGCCACCTTGTCAGCCAGCTGGGCGATCGCCGGTTTTTCGGTCTGAGCCCGGTCCATCAGGCGCACGATGCCGGCGAGCACCGTATCCTGTCCTACCCGGTCAACGCGCATCGTGAGCGGACCGTGGAGGTTCACCGCGCCGCCGGTCAGCGCGTCTCCCGCCCGCTTCGCTATCGGACGCGCCTCGCCGGTCAACAGCGATTCGTCGACCGCGCTCTCCCCCTCGACCACCTCACCGTCGGCGGGGATGGCGGCGCCGGGCCGCAGCACGAGGTGATCTCCGGGTTTGAGCAGCGCGACCGGCACTTCTTCGCGCCGCGTCGGCGCCGGAAAACGGTCGAGGCGCTCGGCCACGGCGGGCGTGAGTGCCGCCAGCTGCTCCTGTGACTGCACCGCCCGCGCGCGCGCCGTCATTTCGAGATAACGCGCGCCGAGCAGCAGAAATATGAACATCGTCACCGAGTCGAAGTAGACTTCGCGGCCGCCGGAAAAAGTCGCATGCACGCTGGCGACGAACGCCACGAGAATGCCGATCGCGACCGGCACATCCATGCCTACGCGGGCGCTGCTCAACTCGCGCCACGCGCCGGCATAAAACGGGACCGCCGACCACAGCATCACGGGCGCCGTGAGCACGAGACTCGCCAGCCGCATCAGCTGTCCGATGTCCGCGCTCATGTCGCCGTCCGCGACATAGGCCGGCACCGCGTACATCATCACCTGCATCATGCCGAATCCGGCGACGAATAGACGCCACAGCAGGGTGCGGCGCTCGCGACGCTGCGCGTCGTCCGAGCGCGCGCTGTCGTAGGGCTGCGCGCCGTAACCGAGCTCGGCGACCGCGCGCAGGATGGCGCTCAGGCGCGTGCGACGCTCATCCCAGCGCACCCGGGCGCGGCGCGCCGCGTAATTGATCTCCACGCCGCGCACGCCCTCGAGCGCGGCGAGCCGCTGCTCGATCAACCACACGCAGGCCCCGCAGGTAATCCCCTCGAGCAGCAGCGCGGCCTCCTTCTCGCCCGGCGCGCTGGCGCGCACGAAGCCCTGCTGCACTTCGGTCAGATCGTAGGGCCGCAACCTCGCGACGAGATCGGGCACCGCCTCGCGGCGCTCCGCGGGCGCGGAGCGATGGCGGTAGTACGATTCCAGGCCGTGGTCGACGATGGTCTGCGCGACCGCCTGGCAGCCGCGGCAGCAGGTGTCTTGCAGGACGCCGTCGACCTTGACCGGGTAGCCGACGCCCGCGAGCGGCAGCCCGCAGTGAAAACAGCATGCCGCGTCGCCAGGCGGCAGCGCATTGGCGGCAAACGGCGGATCGACGACTGCGCTCATGGACAATAACGATTCTCGTTTTACAGCATGCTAGGGCTTCGCACGGGGTGGCGGTTTGATCTAAGTCAAATGCATGCCAGACCCCCAGTGTGGTGAATCATTATTTCGATGCAGAATTCCTCAAGCCGCTCGCATTGAGAAAGTGTAGGTCAGGTTGCCGTAGCGGTGGCTACCTGACGCTCAGCGGATGTCGGGGAACGCTGCGCGTACCCCAACCTACGCCCAAGATTGTGCAACGAATTAACGACTCGGGACACTCGCAGCCTGTCGGGCTTAGGCGTCCGACAGGCTGCTAAGGAGTTTGTCCGACCTAAGTCCGACAAACTCCTAGTGCGACGAACAGGCGCAGTTGGCGGGAGCGCCGTAAAATGGCGCAGCATGATCCCCTGGCTTGACGCACAAGACCCGTTTCCCGCCGTCTCAAACGCCCTGCGCGAGCCCAACGGGTTGCTCGCCGCCGGCGCTGACTTGTCGGTCGCGCGCCTGATCGAAGCCTATCGCCACGGAATCTTTCCGTGGTACTCGGAAGACCAGCCGCTGCTGTGGTGGTCGCCGGACCCGCGCATGGTGCTGTTTCCGCCCGAGTTCAAGCTCTCGCGCTCGCTCAAGAAGCGCCTGCGCCGGCGCGACTATGAAATCCGCGCCGACAGCGCCTTCGACGCGGTGATGCACGCGTGCGCCGAACCGCGGCGCAGCCGGGAAGGCACGTGGATTACGGCCGAGATTATCGCCGCCTACGGCATGCTCCATCGTCGCGGTGTCGCCCATTCGGTCGAAACCTGGATCGGGGGCGAGTTGGTGGGCGGCCTCTACGGCGTTGCTCTCGGGCGTATGTTCTACGGAGAATCGATGTTCGCGCTCGCCAACGACGCCTCGAAAATCGCTCTCGCGCATCTGGTGAAGCAGCTCGAACGCTGGAATTTCGGCATGATCGACTGCCAGATGAAAACGGCGCATCTCGCGTCGTTCGGGGCGCGCGAAATCCGGCGCGCCGAATTTATGCGAAAGCTGCAGGAATTGGTAAACTGTCCGTCACGCTCAGACGAATGGCGCTTCGACGATGACTTATTTGACTGATTTCCCGCTGTCGGTCCTGCAGTTCTACGCGACGGCGCCCTATCCCTGCAGTTATCTGCCGGACCGGATGGCGCGCTCGCAGGTCGCCACGCCGAGCCACCTGATCGACGGTCCGGTCTACAGCGAACTGGTGCGGGCCGGGTTTCGCCGCAGCGGCGCTTTCACTTACCGGCCGTACTGCGACCATTGCCGCGCCTGCGTGCCGGTGCGCATCGTAACCGAGGAATTCCAAGCGAGCCGCACGCAGCGACGCACCAGCAAAAGACACGCCGCGCTCAAGGCCGGCATCCTCGATCTCAAATACAGCCCGGAACACTACGCGCTCTATCTGCGTTACCAGGCGCGGCGCCACAGCGGCGGCGGCATGGACCAGGACAGCCGCGAGCAATACCGTCACTTTCTGCTCCAGAGCAACGTCGAGTCGCGCCTGATTGAATTCCGCGACCACGGCACGCTGCGCATGGCCAGCATCGTCGACGAGTTGCAGGACGGCCTGTCGTCGGTCTATACCTTTTTCGATCCCGATGTGCCGGCCGCGAGCTTCGGCACCTTCAACGTCCTGTGGCAGATCGAACTGTGCCGCAGGCTCGACCTGCCCTATCTCTATCTGGGCTACTGGATCGCGCAAAGCCGCAAGATGGCCTACAAGATCCAGTTCCAGCCGATGCAGGGGCTGATCGACGGCCGCTGGCAGCCGGTGAAAAACCCGGAATAAGGATGCTGGATTTGTTGTCGGCGTTAATCGGCGTACCCCTCAAGGCACCCGTCAAGCGGGTATTGAGAAGAAGGGTATTGAGAAGAATCCATCTGCGGTTAATTTAGCCTCCGGCGCAGATGCGCGTTCTGATCATCGAAGACGATCCCGCGATCGCCGCCAATCTCTACGACTTCCTGGAAGCGCGCGGCCACAGTGTCGACGCCGCCGCCGACGGCGTCACCGGGCTGCATCTCGCTGTCACCCACCCCTTCGACAGCATTCTGCTCGACCTCGGGCTGCCCGGCATGGACGGCGCCACGCTGTGCCGCAAGCTGCGTGAGGAAGCGCATGTCGACACCCCGGTGCTGATGCTGACGGCGCGCGACACGCTCGACGACAAGCTCAGGGGCTTCGAGCACGGCGCCGACGATTACGTGGTCAAGCCGTTCGCGCTCAAGGAAGTCGAGGCGCGTCTGCTGGCGCTGCACAAGCGCTACACCGGCAAAGTCACCAGCCGCGCGCTGGAAGTCGGCGAGCTTACCCTTGACCCCAGAACGCTCGCGATCCGCTTCGCCGGCGCAAGCGTCAAGCTGCCACCCAAGTGCATCCGGCTTCTCGAAATGCTGATGCGCGAGCCTGGCCGCGTGTTCAGCCGCAAGCAACTCGAATCCGAGGTTTGGGGCGACGTGCAGGAAACCAGCGACACGCTGCGCAGCCACATGCACATCCTGCGCCGCGCGCTGACCCAGGCCGGGGGTTACGACCCGATCGAGACCGTGCACGGCCTCGGCTACCGCCTGCTGTCCCGGGATCAGGACTATTGAGCTTTTCTTAACTGCATGACACGCTCAATCCCTCACCCCCGCCCCCTCTCCCGCAAGGAGAGGGGAGATTCGAGACGTAAATGAATGTCATTCATTTACGTAAAACTCAATAAGAGCCTCCGATATCGTGCCAGCGCATCACGCGTTTCATTATGTTAGAGGCGCTAGACTCGGCCTGCGGCTGCGCGTCGCGCTGGCGTTCGCGATTTCCTGCGTCCTCGTCGTCGGCGCGCTGGGCATTACCCTCTTCACCGCCTCCGAGGAAATGGAGGAAGCACTCGTCGACCAGATCATCGACGAAGAAATGAACCACGTCATCGCGCGCTATCGCGAGGATCCGGAATTCGTGCCGCAGGCCACCTCCAACCTCGAAGCGTTCATCGTACGCACACCCGCCGATCTGGCCGGGCTGCCGGCCTACTTGCGCGGCCTTGGCGCAGGGCGTCACGAGGTATTTCGCGGCCCCGATGAATTTCATGTCGCCATGCGCATCGTTGGCGACATGCGGTTTTATGTCGCTTACGACGTCGGACTCCACGAGCGGCGCGTGCGCGAGTTCAAGATTCTGATCCTGCTGTCGCTGATGGTCGTCGGCGTAGTGGCGCTCGCGCTCGGCTATCTGTTGTCGGGGTTGCTCGTCAAGCAGGTCACCGATCTCGCCGCACGGGTAAACAGCCTCGCGCCCGAAACCACCCAGGACGCGCTGGTACAGCCCGGGCAGGACGCGGAAGTCGCACAGCTTGCGCGGGCGCTGGACGACTACCGCGCGCGCATCGCGCGGATGATCCAGCGCGAACAGGAGTTCACCGCCAACGCGAGCCACGAGTTGCGCACGCCGCTCACCGCGATCAAGACCGGCTGCGAACTGCTCGCTCTCGAGCCCGATCTCAGCGACAAGGCGCAAAGTCGCGTGGCGGCCATCGGCAGGGCCGCCGAGCGCATGACCGAACAGCTCCAGGCGCTGCTGTTCCTGGCACGCGAACAAGGCGTGGGCGGCAGCGAACCGGTGGCGCTCGTGGAAAGCGTGCACGATGCAGCCGAACCCTACCGTGGCGAGATCGCGCGCAAGGGCCTCCACTTTGAAGTCGATATCGGCGGCGACGCGGTGCTTGATCTCAACCGCCAGGCGCTGCACCTGGTGCTCGCCAACCTGATCAAGAACGCCGTCCGCTATACCGAGCAGGGGTCGATCCGGGTGAGCTACGCCAGGCGGCGGCTGACCGTGGCCGATTCGGGAACGGGCATTGCCGCCGACCATTTGCCGCACGTGTTCAAGCGCTTCTACCGCGGCGACCCCGGACAGGACGGCATCGGCCTGGGACTGGCCATCGTCAAGCGCATCTGCGACCACTTCAACTGGAAAATCGAGGTCAAGAGCGGGCCCGAGCACGGTTCCGAGTTCAGCATCACCTTCCCGTGACCCGGGTGGCCCGGTGTTCACAGGTTCTTCACGCCGTCGCGACAAGTCCTTGACGCGGGTTGCGCTAATCTTCCCGGTTTGAATCAACATGCGCCGCCCGCGCAGGGCGCGGGGGAAGACGCGATGAACGTTGCCAGCTACAGGCTGCCCTGGCGCGCCGCTCCGGCCGGCGCCGGTGTGCGGCACCAGCGATATGCCCTGGTATGGCTGGTAGCTGCTGCTTACTGCGCCGTTTCCGGCGCCACCCGTCTCGTGCTCGCGCTCAAGGCGCTGGCCGCTGGTCAGATTGCCGCCGCCGAGTTGCCACCGATCCTCCTCACCGGCCTGGGCAATGACCTCGTTACCTGCCTCTATCTGTGCGCACCGTTCGTGCTCTACCTGCTGCTCGTGCCGCAACGCTTCTACCGGCGCGCGGGTCAGCGCATGCTGGTATGGACGCTGCTTGCCCTGACGCTGTACGGGCTGGCCTATCTCGGGGCTGTCGAATATTTCTTTTTCGACGAGTTCAATTCGCGCTTCAACTTCGTCGCCGTCGAGTACCTGATTTACCCGCATGAAGTGTTCGTCAACATCTGGGAATCCTACCCGGTGGCCAAGGCGCTCGTCGCGAGCGGCGTCCTGACCGCGTTGCTGCTCGGGCTGCTGAAACCGCGTATCGTTTCCGCGCTTGCGGACGAAAACCGCTTCCGGCAGCGCATCAAGCCGGCGGCCGCGTTGCTCGCGGCGCTGATCGCCGTCCACTTCGGGATTGACATCAACACCGGCCGCGCGAGCCACAACCGCGTCGCCGATGAGCTGGCTGCAAACGGGATCTATTCCTTCTTCAACGCGGCAGTCAACAGCCACCTCGACTACACGCAGTTCTACCTGACCGTCAACGAAGATGAAGCCGCGGCGCGCGTGCGGCGGCTGGTCGCACAGCCCAACGCGACCTTTCTGCCGGGCGCGCAAAACCCGCTGGCACGCCACATACGGTATGCCGGGGCGCCCAAGCCGCTGCACGTGATGGTGCTGCTGGAGGAATCGCTCGGCGCCGAATTTGTCGGGGCCTACGGCGATAAGCGCGGACTCACGCCCAACCTCGACCGCATCGCGCGCGACGGTCTGGTGTTCACCCATACCTACGCCAGCGGCACACGCACGGTACGGGGCATGGAAGCCGTCACGGCATCGTTCCCGCCGGTGCCGGCCGAGGCTATCGTCAAGCGTTCCCACAACGAAGGCATGTTCAACTGGTCGACGGTGATGCACGAGAACGGCTACAGCCCGACTTTCGTCTACGGCGGCTTCGGCACCTTCGACAACATGAATTACTTCTTCGGCAACAACGGTTACCGTGTGGTCGACCGCACTGCCATGGACGGGGCCAAGTTCAGCAATATTTGGGGGGTGAGCGACGAGGACCTGTTCCGCAACGCGTTCAAGGTATTCGACGAGCAGCATGCGCGGGGGGAACGTATTTTCTCGGTCATCATGACCACCTCGAACCACAAGCCGTTCACCTTTCCCGCCGGCATCGAGGGCGTCAAAGCGAGCGGTGGGGGGCGTGAATCCGGCGCGCGTTACGCCGACCACGCGATCGGGCGTTTCGTCGAGGAACTTCGGCAACGCCCGTATTTCGATGACACCGTGGTCGTCATCGTCGCCGACCACGGCGCGCGCGTCTATGGGCGCGAGGACATTCCTCTGCCGTCATACGAAATCCCGTTCATCGTCTACAGTCCGCGCCACGTCGCGCCGCGCCGCGTCGAAGCGCTCACGAGCCAGATCGATGTCGCGCCGACGGTGCTCGGGTTGCTCAACATCTCCTACGACAGCGTGTTTTTCGGGAGGGACGTGCTGATCGATGCCGCGGACCGGAGATTCGTGCCGCTCAATCACAATCGCGACATTGCGCTCTTCCGCGACGGCAAGCTGAACGAACTTGGCTTCCGCAAGACCCACGCGACGCTGGCCTACAATCCGATAACGCGCCGGCAAACGCCGGCTGCCGCGGACAGTGAGGGCGCGAAAGACGCCGCCAGCGTATTCCAGCTCGCGTACACGCTTTACGCCAATCGTGGCTACAGACTCCACTGAAGGTGCGAATCCCGTTGCGCCGGCAGTTCGGAAACAGGACTGGTTCGTCCTGCTTTCGCGTTGATGGCGTTCCATTTCGTCGGGCGCACGCGCCGGCAACCGCTGCTGGCTTGGGCCGGGCTTGCAACGGGGCTCGGCGGCGGCTCGGTGCTGGGTCCCGGCCGCATGCTGCAGGGCGCGCACTTCCTCACCCACACGCTGTGGGCGGGCCTGGTATGCTGGGTAGTCATCCTCACTCTCTACCTGGCGCTAATCGGTCTGCCGAAGCACACGGGCGCCGCCTGAGTGGCGCGAGCATGAGATAATTGAAATTCAAGAATGGAAATCACGCGTCGCGAGCCATGGGCGACGACGCGAACACACACCAGAGCGGGGTCGATTCATGCTTAATTTTGCCATCGTGGGTTGCGGCCGCATCGCGAAACGGCACGCCGAGATCCTGGGAAGCGGGCAAATTGCCGGAGCCAGGCTCGTTGCGGTAAGCGACGTAATCGAGGCGCGCGCGCGCGCCTTCGGGGAACAGCATTCGGTGCCGCATTTCACCGACTACCACCGGATGATGCATGCGCTCGGCACCAAGATCGATGTCGTAAACATTGCGGCGCCGAGCGGCGCTCACGCGTCTGTCTGCCTGGATCTTGCGCCGTACGGCAAACACCTTGTCGTGGAGAAACCGATGGCGCTCACGTTGGCGGACGCCGATGCCATGATCGGCGCCTGTGACAAGGCCGGAGTGAGGCTGTTCGTGGTCCAGCAAAACCGCTACAACCTCCCGGTGCTGAAGCTGCGTGAAGCGCTGGAGGCCGGCCGGTTCGGGAAGCTCGTTATCGGCACGGTACGGGTTCGCTGGTGCAGGACACAAGCCTACTACGATCAGGATGCCTGGCGCGGCACATGGGCCGATGACGGCGGCGTGTTCGCCAACCAGGCCAGCCACCACGTGGATCTTCTGCAGTGGATGATGGGCAGCGTCGATTCCGTATTCGCCACATCGGCCACTCGCCTGGTGGACATCGAGGTGGAGGATACCGGCGTGGCCGTGCTGAAATTCTCGAGCGGCGCACTGGGTGTCATCGAGGCGACCACTGCGACACGCCCGTCCGATCTGGAGGGCTCGATCTCGATCCTCGGCGAGAAGGGAACAGTTGAAATCGGGGGATTTGCCGTGAACCGCATGAAGACCTGGAACTTCAGCGACAATCTCGACGGCGACCCGGCAGTGCTCGAGAAGTATCGGGAGAATCCACCCAACGTCTACGGTTTCGGCCACCTGCGTTACCTGCAGCACGTGGTCGACTGCATCGTCAACGACAAACCGGGGGCGGTTGACGGCCGCGAAGGGCGTCAATCGCTCGAGCTCATCACCGCAATCTACGAGTCGATCGAAAGCGGCCGGAAGGTGCCCCTGCATTTCCGCCCGGAAAAATCGCGCTTGGGTCGGCGGGAGAGGATTCCGACAGCGGGCTCAACAGCGACTCGGCTCAAAAAACCGCCGCTCACCTCGGCCTCCTGAACGCGGCCGGCGGCGGTAGCGGCCGTCCGCGCGTCAATCGGGCACGCGCTCCGCGACCTTGAACCCGCGCATGCGGGACTTCATCCACCGTACCGCGAACATGTCCACGATCGCGTCGAAACGGTCGAGAACGCCGTAGTGGCTCCTGCCGCTGTGCCGCGGTTGGTTCGCCACCGGCACTTCTGCAACGCGGAACCCGCGCAGGTCAAGCAGGATCGGCAGGAAACGATGCACGCCTTTGAAAAACGGGATGTCCGCCACGCATTCGCGGCGAAATGCGCGGTAGGTGCACCCGGCGTCCGTTATGGGATCCTGCAGTACGCGACTGCGCACCCAGTTCGAACCACGCGAGATCAGGTTCTTCGCCCATGAATCGCTTTGCGCACGGCTGGCGCGGCGCGTGCCGCAAACGCAATCGGCGCTTTCCAGCGCCTCCAGGAACTTCGGCAGGTCGCGCGGATCGTTCTGCAGGTCCGCATCAAGCGTGACGATGATGCGTCCCCGCGACGCCTTGATCGCGGCGAAGCTCGCCGCCGACTCCCCGGAGTTCGATTCGAGCCGCTGCGCCCGCAGGCGCGGGTAGTCGCGCACCAGCGACTTCAGCAGCTCCCAGCTCCCGTCGGCGCTGCAATCGTCAGTGATCACGATTTCATAATCGAGACTCAGCCGGTCGGCCTCGCCGGTCACTGCCGCAAGCAGCGCCGGGAGGTTGTCCTCCTCGTTGTAACAGGGTACGGCGAAGCTGATCTCGCGGTCCATCATCCATTACGCGTGAATTCGGCGATCTGGTCGCACACGTAGTCGACGTCCTCCAGCGGAAGTTCGCCGAAGACGGGAAGCGACAGAATTTCCGCCACGAGGCCCTCGGTGCGGGGCAGAGCGGGAAGCGCGGGAAAACGCCCGACGATGGCCGGTTGCCGGTGGTTGGGAACGGGATAATGGACCCCGGTGCCCACTCCGCGGCGGCCGAGGAATTCGGCCAGCGCATCGCGCCGCGGCGTGCGGATGACGAACATGTGGTACACCGCCTCGGCCCACGGTTTCTCGGGTGGCATCTGCGCGAGTTCCCCCAGCCTCTCGCGGTAGCGCCCGGCCACGCTGCGCCGATGCGCGTTGAGGAGGTCAAGGTGCCGCAACATCACTCTCCCGCCCGCCGCCTGTATCTCGTTGAAGCGCAGGTTGTAACCGACATACTGGTGGATGTACTTGCCGGTTCGCCCATGGTCGCGCAGCATCCGTACCTTGTCCGCGATTGCACCGTCGTCGGTCATGATGCAACCACCGTCGCCGAACACGGCGAGATTCTTCGACGGATAAAACGAAAAAGCGCTTGCGGTCCCCATGGACCCCACCCTGCGCCCGCGATACCTGGCGCCATGCGCCTGAGCGCAATCCTCGACCAGCCACAAGCCGTGCTTCGCGGCAAATGCCAGGATGGGGTCCATGTCCGCCGGGTGACCGTAGAGATGCACCGGAATGATGCCCACCGTGCGCGCCGTCACTGCGGCTTCGGCCGCCGCCGGATCGATACAGTAGGTGTCGTCGACGTCGACGAACACCGGCACCGCCCCGCGATGGATAAGCGGCTCAATCGTGGGGAATGCCGTGTGAGCCGGAACGATGACCTCGTCCCCTGGGCGCAATTCCATCGTATCGTGCAACACCATTACCGCGGCAGTCCACGATGACGACAGCACACAGTGGCGCACGCCGACGTACTCGGCGAGTTCGCGTTCAAACGCGGCGCACTGCTCGCCAAGGATGTAGCGCCCGGATTCGAGCGCCAAGTTCACCGCTTCGCGGACTTCCGCGTTGAGGAACGGCTTTGAAAGTGGGATGGTCTTCATGATCTTGGGGGGATTAGCGGAACTGTCTAAACGTCTGCGCAAGCTGTGGATACTGCGTGATGTCCCGGGCGCGCCATATGGCCATCCCCCCGCTACGATATAGGCTCTGAAAGGCGGGAACCGGCTGCGCCGCCGGTGGCCAGTGCTCCGCTGCGTAAAAGGCGATGATATACCCGTCCGGATGCGCGAGAGCCCAGGTTTCCGCCGCTGACGCGGTGATCTTGTCGAGGCGGGTCCTGAGGCGGCCGTAGAAATTGAACTGTCCGTCGTAGCTCGCAGCGATGGCGAGCGGCGCCCGTTGCGACTCGAGGTGAGACAGGTAGGCGCCGGCGGGGCGCATATCGTAGGCCGGCCACGATGCGCGCATGACGCCCCACGCCAGCACCAGCACCATGGCGCAACTTGCGACAGCGAGCACGGTTATGCGGGCCGTCAAGACGCTTCCGCGCGCAAGAGCCGTGGCGAGACCGAGTCCAATCAGGCCGGCGCCCGCGACGTACGGCACATGGAAAGGCACTTGATTCAGCCACGCCGCACTAGCTGCAGGAATCATCCCCCGTCCCGCGGCGGTCCACAGGGCGCCCACGGCGATGAGCGCGATCGCAGGCACGAAGAGCGAGCCATCCCGACCCCGATCCAGCTCTGGCAGAAGGCGCGCGAGCAGCAGCGCTACGGCGGGAAACATCAGCAGCGGATAGTGGGCCTGCTTGCCGCTGATCAGGGAAAAAACGATCAATACCGTCACCGCCCACACCACGCATAGCCGCATGCCTGGATCGCCTGACATCGTTTTCACGGCGCCAAGCGCGAGCCATGCCCGCGGCCAGAAGCTCCACGGAAACAACAGGAACGGAAGGACCGTCAGGTACCACCAGATCGGCCGGCGGTGCGAAAACGATTCGGTTACATAACCCGCAGTCTGGTGCACCGTCATGTTTTTCAGATAATCGATGTCGCTCCCGAGCGCCATCGGGACGAGCCACACGAGCGCGACCAGCGCCGATATTCCGGCCGCTCCCAGCGCGCCGAAATACCAGCGACGCCACGTGAGGCGCCCATTCCGGCTGTCATGTCCCCACCAGGGTGCGGACAGCACGATAAACAGCGCCGGCAAGAACACCACGGGCCCCTTGGCGAGTATCCCGCACCCGAGCGCCAGCCCAACAACAATGAAATTGCGCGCGTCGCCATCCTGCCACGCACGGATCACCGCATGGACCGACAATAGCGCAAAGAAACCGAGCAGCATGTCGAACATGGCCGACGCGCACAACACCGCCCAATAGAAGCTGCCCAGCAAGAGGAGCGGGGCTGTCTCCAGCGCGGCGTGGTTCCGCCACAAGCGACCGGCAATCGCGCGCACGAGCACGAGCGCTCCCAGTCCAAATAGCGGCGCGAGCAGGCGCGGCCACCACTCGTTGACGCCAAACGCCCACCATCCAAGATGCATCAGCCAGAAAAACAACGGCGGCTTGCCGTCATAGTACTCGCCGTTCAGATAGGGCACGGCGATGCTTTCGCGCCACCACATCTCCCACGCCACCGCCAGGTAGCGGGTCTCGTCGAGGGGCAACGCTGGCCGGAGCAGCAGCATGACACCCACCAACCCAGCCCAGATCCAGAGCCAGATGGGAACTCGCGTGAGCGATACGGAGGGCATGCGCGATTTGCGTCGGGAAAAAATCGCGTATATCTTACCTTGGTTGCATGCCCTAAAAAACGTTGACGGGGAAATGTTTTCAACTTCACGTTTCTTTCACAGTCGTCCGCAGACAATCCCGACCGCGTGAGTCATGCGCCGGGCGCAGCGCGGCGGGCATGGCGCGGAAGACCGTCCTCGGACCAAGTAAAAAAGGTTATCCTCTATGGAACGCGACATGATTTGGCTTGTCGTCGGCTTTATGGGCCAGGCGCTCTTCTCGGCGCGCTTTCTTGTGCAATGGGTGACCAGCGAGCGCCGCAAGCGCAGCGTGGTCCCGCTCGCTTTCTGGTATTTCAGCGTGGCGGGCGGCGCGACGTTGCTCGCTTATGCGGTCCACCGGATGGACCCGGTATTCATCGTCGGGCAGTTCGCCGGGCTGTTCATCTACCTGCGCAACCTGCAACTCATATACCGGCAGCGCCGGGATGGGGCGTCGGACCCGGCGGGAGGACAGACGTAATGCATCGTGTGTGCCCCAGCCTCGGCAACCCCGCGCCGTCAAGACCAACTCGCGGGCATG
Source organism: Betaproteobacteria bacterium RIFCSPLOWO2_12_FULL_62_58 (assembly GCA_001772005.1). GTDB lineage: Bacteria > Pseudomonadota > Gammaproteobacteria > Burkholderiales > SG8-41 > DSOT01. Next base: position 26,077 of record MERI01000181.1, read on the forward strand.
CGGCGACAGCCGCAAATAGCGGTGCGTTGAAGATGGTAACCAGACCACGACTGCACGGCCTGCAGCTCGTCGAGAAGGCGGACCACCGATGATTGTTTTGGTCACGGGCGCCGCCGGATTCATCGGCTCGAGCCTCGCGTTGCGCCTCTTGCGCGACGGGCATTACGTGGTAGGTGTCGACAACTTGAGTCCCTATTATGACGTGTCCCTTAAGGAAGCGCGCCTTGCCCGGTTAATGACGCAACCCGGATTCGCGTTCGAGCGCCTCGATCTTGCCGAGCGGGATGGCGCGGCGCGCGTTTTCACTGCCCGCCGCTTCGACGTGGTGGTGCACCTCGCAGCGCAGGCCGGTGTGCGTTATTCGATGGAGAACCCGTACGCTTATATTGACGCCAACCTGGTTGCCTTCGGTAACGTGTTGGAGCAGTCGCGGCGAACAGGTATCGGACACCTCGTGTTCGCTTCCTCGAGTTCGGTCTATGGCGCCAACCAGTGTCTGCCGTTCTCGGAGCACGACGCGGTGGACCACCCGCTGTCGCTTTACGCTGCCACCAAGCGCGCCAATGAACTGCTCGCCCACAGCTACGCGCACCTGTTCCGGCTGCCGTGTACAGGCCTGCGTTTTTTCACGGTATACGGGCCGTGGATGCGACCGGACATGGCGATATACAAGTTCGCCGAAGGCATCATGCAAGGCCGGCCGATCAGGGTGCACAATCGCGGCGACATGCTGCGTGACTTCACCTTCATCGATGACATCGTTGAGGGCGTGGTGCGGCTGATGAAGATGCCGCCGCAGCCCGATCCGGGCTGGAAAGGCGACCCGCCCGACCCGTCGCGCAGCAGCGCTCCATTCCGTCTCTTCAACATCGGTAACCAGGACCCGGTCGAACTGATGCGAGTGGTCCGGCTGCTGGAGCAGGCGCTCGGACGCAAGGCTGTGCTCGAGTTTTTGCCTATGCAAGCCGGCGACATGTGTGCGACGGCCGCCGACATCGCCGGCATCAACGCCGCGGCGGGCTTCGCGCCCACTACGCCAATTGAGACGGGTATTGCCCGCTTCACCGAATGGTTTCTCGAATACGTGGGCGCCGACCGGCGTGATCGGTCCCGAACGGCGTCAAGCTCTTCAGAAATGGAATAAACCCTATGCACATTTGCGTCATCGGAACGGGTTACGTGGGGCTGGTGGCCGGAGCCTGCTTCTCCGAGATCGGAAACATCGTCACTTGCGTAGACACCGACCCGCTGAAGATCAGGCAGCTCGAGCACGGCGTCGTTGCGGTCCACGAGCCCGGTTTGGAGCCGCTGGTCAAGCGCAACGCAGCCGAAGGCCGGCTTGCCTTTACCACCGACCTGGCAGGCGCGGCAGGCCAGGCACGGGTATTTTTCATCGCCGTCGGCACCCCGTCAGACGGCGACGGCGGCGCCGACGTGACCCAAGTGCTGAACGCCGCGCGCGAGCTTGGCCGTCTGATCGCGGCGCGGGCCGTGGTCGTCGTCAAGTCCACCGTTCCGGTCGGCACGACCGATCGGGTCGAGGCGGCCATCGTGGGCGAACTGCAGCGGCGCGGGGTCAAGGCTGCCGTTGATGTGGCGTTCAACCCCGAGTTCCTGAAGGAAGGCGATGCGGTCAACGACTTCATGCGCCCGGACCGCGTTATCGTCGGCAGCGGCAGCGAGCATGCGCGTGCCGTGTTGCGCACCCTCTATGCGCCGCTCATACGCGATCACGAACGGATGCTGGTGATGGGCGTGCGTGACGCGGAACTGACAAAGTATGCGGCGAACGCCATGCTCGCAACCCGCATCTCCTTCATGAACGAAATCGCCGGCATCTGCGAAAAACTCGGAGCGGATGTGGAGCGCGTGCGGCTCGGCATCGGCAGCGACTCGCGCATCGGCTACGCCTTCCTCCATGCGGGGTGCGGCTACGGCGGCTCGTGCTTTCCCAAGGACATACGGGCGCTTATCCGTACGGCTTCCGCTGCCGGTTACGAGCCGACCGTGCTTAGCGCCGTCGATGTTCGCAACCAAATGCAGAAGCGAATCCTGTCCGACAAAATCCGGATCCGCTTTGGCGACAGCCTGAAAGGGCTGCACTTCGGGCTGTGGGGCCTGGCTTTCAAGCCTGGAACCGGCGACATGCGCGAGGCATCCTCAGTGGTGCTCCTCGGTGAGCTGCTTGACGCGGGCGCAACGATGAGCGCCTACGACCCGGCAGCCATGAAAACCGCCCGCCGCGTCTTGCCGGCGGCATGGTTTCGCAGCGGACGACTGCGCCTGACAGAGCACCAGTACGATGCCGTGGTCGACGCCGACGCCCTCGTGCTGATCACCGAATGGGAGCCCTTCCGCCAGCCCGACTTTGCCGCACTGCGACGCTTGATGCGGCAATGCATCGTCTTTGACGGCCGCAATCAATATGACCCCGATTCGGTGCGCGACGAAGGATTCGAGTACTTCGGCATCGGCCGCGTAGCGGTCGCCTCAGACGTTCGTATCAGCCACTCGCGACGGAAAATCCGCTAGGCAACGGCGCACCGGGATGAATCCAACGGGGGCAGAAGCGGGCTCGCCCACAGGCCAGCGATCGCGATCGGCATATGCGCGAGATGTGCGCCAACTGTGATTTCCCTGTTTGTTTTTGTGGAGTTTTGACACAGGTTTCAGTCCCATGCGCATCGGCGTACCCAGGGAAATCAAGAACCACGAGTACCGTGTCGGACTGACGCCCGCCGGCGCGCGGGCGCTCGTTGGCGCAGGCCACCGGGTGATCGTGCAAGCCGGCGCCGGGGTCAAAGTCGGTTTTCCGGACGGGCAATACCGCGCCGCAGGCGCGCAGGTCGTGACGAGCGCGCAGGATGTCTATGCCTGCGACATGGTGATCAAGGTCAAGGAGCTGCAGTCCGCCGAGTTTGCGCTGACCCATCCAGGGCAGATCTTGTTCTGCTACCACCACTTCGCGCCCGACCCCGCCCTCACCCAGGCGATGCTCGACGCACGAGCCGCTTGCGTGGCTTACGAAACCGTGACGGATGCGGGCGGCAACCTGCCGCTGCTCGTGCCGATGTCGCAGATCGCCGGGCGGCTTGCCCCGCAAGTCGGAGCCTGGTCGCTGCAGATGGCGAACGGCGGCAGCGGCGTGCTGCTGGGCGGCGTGCCTGGTGTCGCGCCGGCGAAAGTCGTGATCATCGGCGGCGGCACGGTGGGCGTACATGCCGCACGCATCGCGCTCGGCATGGGCGCGGAAGTAACGCTGCTCGACCGCAGCGCGGCGCGGCTTGCGCGCCTGGAGGAAGTATTCGGCGCACGTCTCAAGACCGCGATCTCCAGCGAACAAACGATCGCGCCGCTCGCGCACGATGCCGATCTCGTGATCGGCGCGGTATTGCTTCCCGGCAAGCTTGCGCCGCGGCTGATCCGCCGCAATGATTTGAAGCAGATGCGCGCGGGCTCAGTCATTGTCGATGTCGCCATCGACCAGGGCGGGATCTGCGAATCTTCGCGTCCCACGTCTCATTCCGAGCCGATTTACGCGGAACAAGGCGTGATCCATTACTGCGTGCCGAATATGCCGTCGGCAGCGGCGCGCACGGCGACGCTGGCGCTGACTCAGGCGACACTGCCGTATGCTCTGGAGCTCGCCGGCAAGGGCCTGCGGCGCGCCATCGCCGAGAACGCGGGCTTGCGCGCGGGTCTGCAGTTGCACGCAGGACAGGTCACGCATGCCGGCCTCGCCCAGGACACCGGGCGTGACTTCGTCGATCCGCTGCAGGCGGTGGCGTGACACACCGGGACTCGCTGCACGCTCTCGCTGAAAGCATCGATGCGCTGCTGCCGCAGACGCAGTGCCGTCAGTGCGGCTTTGCGGGCTGCCGGCCATACGCCGACGCGATTGCAGCCGGCCGCGCCGACATCAATCAATGCGCGCCGGGAGGCGATGGGGTCGTCCACGATCTCGCAGCGCTGCTGGGTGTTTCTTTCAAGCCGCTTAATCCCGCATTCGGGGTCTGCAAGCCGCCGGCGGTTGCCGTCATCGACGAGGAAACCTGCATCGGCTGCACGCTATGCATCCAGGCCTGTCCCGTCGACGCCATCGTAGGCGCCGCCAAGGTCATGCACACCGTGATCGCCGCGGAGTGCACCGGCTGCGAATTGTGTATTCCGCCCTGCCCCGTCGACTGTATCCAGATGATGGCAACGGAACGGGTGTTGACGCGCGAACAGAAGCGAACCGCTGCTGCGCGATCGCGTCGCCGCTTTCACGCCCGCAGTCACCGCTTGCAGCCTCAACACGAAGAGCGCGGTCCCCGGCTCATTGAGTCAAGCGAAAAGGTTGCGGAGCAGAAGAAGCGCGCAACGATACAAAAAGCGATCGCACGCGCGAAAGCGCGGCTGCAGCAGCGCGGGCGGTGACTGATTAGTTCGCCGCAGAGACGCGAAAGCACAGAGAACAGCAATGAACGCCGTGAAACGCCACGAAATCTTCACCCGCTTGCGCGCGGCCAACCCGGCGCCGCGCAGCGAGCTTGAGTTCAATTCTCCTTTTGAGCTGCTGGTCGCGGTCGTCCTGTCGGCGCAAGCCACCGACAGAAGCGTCAATCTCGCCACGGAAAAGCTGTTCCGGGGCGCGAACACGCCGCGGAAGCTGCTGCAACTCGGGCAAGCCGGCCTCGAGAGCCACATCAAAAGCATCGGCCTCTACCGCACCAAGGCGAAGAATATTCTCGCCACCTGCAGTCTGCTGCTGGAACGGCATGGCGGCGAGGTGCCCCGCACGCGCGAGGAACTGGAACAACTTCCCGGCGTCGGCCGCAAGACCGCCAACGTGATCCTCAATGTCGCCTTCGGACAGCCGACCATCGCCGTCGACACCCATATCTTCCGTGTCGCCAACCGCACCGGCATCGCGCCGGGCAAAGATGTGCTCGAGGTCGAACGCAAGCTCCTCAAGTTCGTGCCCGAGGAATTCAGGCACGACGCGCACCACTGGCTGATCCTCCACGGACGCTATGTGTGCAAGGCGCGCAAGCCCGATTGCCCGGCGTGCCCGATCACCGACCTGTGCGAATATCGGAGCAAGACAGTGAGCTAATCAGGACTTGTCGCCGATGCTCGCCCAAAGGGAAAGAGAAACAGGCGGTGCGCTCCAGACCTCACTGAAAGTGACGCTTTCCGCAGCGACAGACCACGTCCTGGATGCGACATCGAAACTTTCAATACATCCGGATCCATCTTTTTCTGCAATGATGCGGGCATAGCCTCCGCGCACCTTTTTCGGGCCGATTAGCACTCTGGCGACTATGTTCGTTTTCACGCTTTGCACCTCCCCACAACGAGTATAAGCCTCCAGGCACTATTCCGCTTGGCTTTTCGTTGGCGGGGAGCGCCGTCAAGGCCGGATTGGCGCGCGCATTCGCCAACCGGGGACAATGTGCGTAGTATCCAAGCCAGGAGTTTCTCAAGCGGAGACGACCATGGCGACATACGGAAACATCAATCCTTAGATGTTTGCCCCGTCCCGCGACGAGGCGCGGCGCTTCTTTTTCGGCACCTGGGGGAAATACCGGCGAGGCGAGGCATTGACCGATCTCGAAACGGTCGCGCTGCAGGCGATCAGCCTGCATCCGGAATACCACGCGCTCCTCGATCGACCGGAACAGCACCTCGAGCGCGACTATGCTCCGGAGAGCGGACAGGTCAATCCATTCCTGCATCTATCGCTGCATCTCGCAGTCGAAGAGCAGCTCGCCATCGACCAGCCGCGCGGCATCCGCGGGCATTACCAGCGCCTGCTGGCAAGAACGGGATCGGAGCATGATGCCAAGCATGTCGTGCTCGAATGCCTGGGAGAAACGATGTGGCAGGCGCAGCGCTCCGGCACGCCGCCGGACGAGAAGCTCTACCTCGACTGCCTCGATCGCCAGTCCGGAATCAAGACCTCAACCTCGTGACAGACACGTATCGCTCTCTCCGCTCGGCTCGAGATCGCTGGAACGAAACTATGCGGCGAGCCTCCGGCGTACCTGCGGCGACGCGAGATACTGCGCGATGCGCTGGGCGGTATCAAAAGCCTGCTGGATGCAGGCGGCGGTGGACACTCCGGAAAAATAATTTCCGGTAAGGAACAAGCCAGGATGTTCTCCAACACACGCCGTGATATCCCCGATGCGCTGTGCGTGATCCAAACCGGGTTGCGGCAATCCGTGGCGCCAGCAGTGCATGCGCGCGACGACCGGAGCGGCGCGGGCGCCGAGCAGCTCCCGCACTTCGCGATGCGCAAGTTCTTGCAGTTCCCCGGGCCTAAGCATCGCGAGTTCGGGCTGTCGCGCGCCGCCGACGAATGCGGTGAGCGCCACATGCCCGGGCGGCGCCCGTCCCGCAAACAGTGTGGACGAGAACAGCATTCCCAGAACGCCGCGCTTTTCGATCGCTGGCGTAAGCACGCCCACGCCGTCCAAGAGATGGGCGATCGACGGTGTGCGGTATCCCAGAAACACCACCGCCAGAGGCGGATGGTGGATTTCCGCAAGCGCTGCCGCAATACGCTGGTCAAGATCACGCAGGATCGCAGCCGCAGAATACGCGGGTAGGGCCACGATAACGCTGTCCGCCGTGGTCGATTGCGCAACGCTTCCGTGCCGCACTTTAACGCGATAACCGCTACCCGACCTCTGGCGCACCGCCTCAACACGATAGCCGAGGAAAATCCGTCCTGCCAGCCGTTGCGCGAGCATGCACGGCAGAGTTCCAAGGCCTTCGCGAAAAGAATTCAGCACACGCCTTCCAGGGCCATCGCTGGAAGATTTCCCGCCGCGTTTCAAGCGCGCTTTCATGACGCCGCCGATTACGGAGCCGGCGGAGCGCTCGAGACGTTTGAGTTGCGGGAATGCCGCGCAGACACTCAATTGTTCTGGGTCGCCCGCAAACAGTCCGGCCACCAATGGATCGACGACGTAGTCGAGCAGTTCGCCGCCGAACCGCCGGCGCACGAAATCCGCGACGGTTTCATCATCGTGTTGCACTGGAACGAAAGGCTCCATGAGCATGCGGACGCGGCTTGCGAGCGAAAAGAAATCGCACAGCAGAAAACGGCAAGGCTCCAACGGCAAGCCGCGCACGCGCCCGTCACGCACCAGGTGGCGGCGACGGGCGGCAGCGCTGCGGGTCACCTTTTCGGGATCGAGCCCCAGTTGCGCGATCAGCGTTTCCGCAGCAGGCGCCGGAGTCATTATGCTATTGGCCCCGTATTCCATGAGAAAACCATCGATCCGCTCCGAACGCATGCGCCCGCCCGGCACACTGCCCTGATCGAATACCACGACATCATGCCCGGCTTGCCGCAGCGCATAGGCAGCGGTCAAGCCCGAGATTCCGGCGCCGATGACAATTACTTCGGCCACTGCGCGCCCGTGATGTTGCCGGATGCATGGACGGGAAACCGCAAGGGCGGACGGTGAGCGCGCATGAAGTCAACGGTAATCGCCCCTTGTGCCTCGTTGGCCGCGCATTCCTCGAGACGTGCCCTCACCCTGCTGCGAATGAAGGCCGGCATGCGCTCCAACAATGCCTGAGCAGCGGGCTCCCACGTTACTTCCTCCCGGAGCGCGGGGATGGCCGGCATCGCCTCAGGCAGCGCGTCAGCAGGCCTGACGTGGAGGCAATTCGAATCTTCCGCCATCAGGTCGCCGTGCCGCGCGAGCGCCCGCGCGCGGCAGCCGCCGCAACTGTAGCGAAAATCGCACGCGCCGCATTTGCCGGCGGGCAGTTCGGCGCGCAAACGCATCAGCAACGGATGCCGCTCCCAGATTTCGCGCAGCGGCGTAGTCGTCACATCGCCGACGACCTCCGGAATATAGGGACAGGGCGTCACCAGCCCCTGCGGCGTGATGCGAAGATAGCTGCGGCCTGCCAGGCACGCGCTCGACCATGCGGCGTAACCAGCCGCGCCTGCGCCGCCGCGCAGGCCAAGCAGCCGCCGCAGGTAGGGTGCGCAGCGCGCGCGGATCATCAGGTGCGGGCGTTCGCGTTGCAGCCGGACGATACGGCTCAATGTCTCCTCATATTGCGCCGGCGTGAGATCCGTCTGCGTCACGCCGCGCCCGACACAGACCAGAAAGAAAAAATTGAGCGCCATCGCGCCGGCCGACTCGGCGGTGTCGGCGACGGCCGCGAGCTCGTGCCGGTTTTCCTCGAACAGGGTGGTTTGCACCAGGAGCGCCAGGCCCACCTCGCGGGCAGCCTGCATGCCCCGGCGCGCGCCCTCCCACGCCCCGGGCAGCCCGCGCAGGCGGTCGTGAAACCCGGCCGTGGCGGAATCGAGACTGATGCCCACGCCGGCCGCGCCGAGCGCACGCAACTCGGCTGCGCGCTTGCCGTCCAGCATGATGCCGTTGCTGCCGATGACCGGCATCAGGCCCAGTTGCGCCGAGCGTCGGACCAGTTCCGGCAGATCCTTGCGCATGAGCGGCTCGCCGCCGGTCAGGACCAGCATCGCCCCCGGGGCCAGCTCCGCGAGTTGCCCCAGCACGTCGAGCGCTTCCCCGGTGCCGAGTTCATCGGTGGCCTCGCTCCTGCGCTGCACGGCATCCAGGTAGCAGTGGCCGCAGCCCAGGTTGCACAAGCGGGTGAGATTCCACGAAACGATGAACGG
>MERI01000182.1 GCA_001772005.1 Betaproteobacteria bacterium RIFCSPLOWO2_12_FULL_62_58
CGTATTATAGCGGCTGCAATGGTAGCTATCGTAGAGCGTGCGGGCCTGTGGCAGCCCATGACGCGCGCCGTGATGAAATGGACACGCCGCCGGTCGCAGGCCAAGTGCCATCAATACCGCCCGGTGGGCGATGCTTCCAAGCGCGAGAATCGCGGCGCCGTTTGGCAGTGCGGCGATCTCGCGGCGCAGGTAAGCATTGCAGCGTCCGACCTCTTCGGGCAGGGGTTTGTTTTGCGGCGGCAGGCACTTCACGGCGTTGGTAATGCGGCAGCCAAACAGGCGGAGGCCGTCCTTCGGATCGGTCGCCACGCCCTGATTGGCGAAACCGAAACGGTGCAGCGTGTCGTAGAGCAGGATACCGGCATGGTCGCCGGTAAACGGCCGACCGGTGCGATTGGCGCCGTGCATCCCCGGAGCGAGCCCCACGATGAGCAGCCTCGGTTGAGCGTCACCGAACGGCGCCACCGGCTTCGCATGGTAATCCGGAAATTCGGACCGCACCTCCTCCAGGTGCTGCGCCAGGCGGTTACACAGGCGGCAATCGGTCGAAAAGCGCGTAACGGGATCCGTCATTGACAAGCTTCGAGGACTTTGCGATTCCGTGCCGCCAACGCCCGTGGCTGGGAGCGGCGGACACGATGTAGGCCCGGCTAGGGTTTGCGCGGCCATAGGCGGACCACTGCAGTATGGGGCTGCGCTGCGCCCCCTTGCTCCGGCTGCAGCGTGACATGATCGATGCCGAAACCGTCGTGCAGCGCCGCACGCGCGGCTTCCAGCGTTTCCGGCCAGTGCGCCAGATCGTCCACTTCGAGGTGCGCCGACAGCGCCACGCTGCCCGGCGTGATGCTCCAGACATGGAGGTCATGGACCGACGCCACGCCGGGCACCGCCGCCAGCGTTCTACCAAGCTGTGCAAGATCGACAGAAGCCGGCACGCCTTCCATCAGGACATGCAGCGTGTCGCGCAATAACCCGAGCGTGCTCATCAGGATCAGACCCGCGATCACCAGTGACAAAATCGGGTCGATCAGGACCCAGCCGGTGACGTAGATTACGGCGCCGGCGATCAATGCCGCCACGGAACTTACCAGATCGCCCATGACATGGATCAGCGCCGCGCGCGCATTGAGGCTGTGCTCGCTGCGGCCCAGCATGAAAACCACCACGCCGTTGACAACGAGCCCGATGAACGCGATCACTATGACGCCGCCGGCGATCACCGGTCTCGGTTCGAGCAGCCGTTGTACCGCCTCCACCACCAGCACCACGATGATGGCCAGCATCAGCAGGCTGTTGAGCATGGCGCCGATCACCTCGGCGCGCGCCCAGCCATAGGAATGACGCAATCCCACCGGACGCTGCGCCAGCCACCCCGCGACGGCGGCAAGCGCCAGGGCGAGCGCGTCCGAGAACATATGGCCGGCATCGCTTACCAGCGCCAGCGAATCCGACCACAAGCCGCCGGCCAGTTCGATCACGGCATAGACCAGCGTGACCATCAGCGCCGCGATGAACGCCGGCTTGCCTTCATGAGCAGGGCGGTGGCGGTGCGAAGACATCGTAGGAAACCTAGTGTGGTGAGTCATTATTTCGATGCAGAATTCCTCAAGCCGCTCGCATTGAGAAAGTGTAGGTCAGGTTGCCGCATCGGTGACTACCTGACGCTCAGCGGATGTCGGGGAACGCTGCGCGTACCCCAACCTACGCCCAAGATCGTGCAACGAATTAACGACTCGGGACACTAGCGATTGTTGAAAAGTCAATTAGCACGTCCCCTCTCCTCCGCCCTCCCATCAAGGGAGAGGGAGTTTTTCAACAGACTGCTATGCGAGCGGAAGATCCCCGCTTTTCAGACCCAGGCCCGCGATCGAACGCAGCGCGTCTACGTAGTGAGCGTCCTCGCGCAGCTTGACCATGCTTTCGGCGTGCGCTCGGCCATGCATGCGCGCGAGGCGCGCCAGGCTGACCGCCGGGATGGAGAAATTGAAACCGGCCAGCAGTTCGTCGGCAGCGGCGGGATTGTTGCACGTTAGAACCATGTCGCAGCCGGCGCTGAGCGCGGTGCGCGCGCGTTCGACCACGCCGCCGGCGACGCTTGCAGCTGCCATGCTGAGATCGTCGCTGAACACTATGCCGTCGAACGTGAGTTCGGTGCGCAGGATCTTTTTGAGCCATATCGAAGAGAAACCGGCGGGGCTGTAGTCAACTTGAGGGTAAATGACGTGAGCCGGCATGATGCCGCCGAGACCCGCTCCGATCAGGCGGCGGAACGGCATGAGATCGCTTAGTTCGATTTCGGCGTAGGAACGATCGTCGACCGGGATTTCATGGTGAGAATCGGCGCGCACATAGCCGTGGCCCGGATAATGTTTGCCGACCGCGCTCATGCCGCCCTGCCGGAGTCCCTGCACGAGCGCGCGCGCCAGTTCGGCGACCACCTGCGGGTCCGAATGCAGCGCGCGATCGCCGATGACACTGCTGTTGCCGTGGTCGACGTCAAGTACCGGCGCGAAGCTCAGATCGACGCCGTGCGCGCGCAATTCCGCGGCGAGCACGAATCCGACCTCGTGCGCCAAGTGCTTCGCCTCCTGCGGATTCGCGTCCCAGACCTTCCCGAGTTCGCGCATGGCAGGTATGGCTGTGAAGCCTTGCCGGAAGCGCTGCACCCTGCCGCCTTCGTGATCGACCGCGATAATCAGCGCCGGACTGCGCAACGCGTGAATTTCGGCGGTCAGTCTCAGCAGCTGCTCGGGCGTGGCGTAGTTGCGCGAAAACAGGATCACGCCGCCTGTGAGCGGATGCAGCAGCCGGCGGCGATCGTCCGGCGTAAGCTCGGTGCCCGCTACGTCGAGCACCACCGGCCCGAGCGCCATGGTCGGCGTGCTCATGCCCCCGCCTCCAGCACCACGCAGGCGCAGGCGAGACTCGCCTCGTCACTGATGGTCACGTGGTGGCTGACAATGCCGCGGTCCTTGACCAGGCGCTCCAGGTTGGGATGAAAAGTCAGTCCCGGCTTACCCACCTTGTTCTGCACCACGCTGATGCACTGCAACGTCACGGGATAGCGAAAACCGGTTCCCATCGCCTTGGAGAACGCTTCCTTGGCTGCGAAGCGATTGGCGATGAACAGCACCGGCCGCGCCGTTTTCTGATAGGCCGGCCACTCGAGCGGCGTCAGCACCCGACGTGCAAATCGCTCGCCGTATTTATCCATCAGCCGCGCCACGCGCTGCGGCTCGATCACGTCGATGCCGATGCCGTAGATCATCGCGCCGACTCCATGAGTCTTTTCATCTCGCGCACCGCCTGCGCGAAACCGACCATTAGCGCATGGGCGACGATCGCGTGCCCGATATTGAGTTCGCGTACGTGGGCAATTGCGGCGACCGGCTGCACGTTCTGGTAATTCAGGCCGTGTCCGGCATTGACCTGCAGCCCCTTCCGCGCCGCGTATGCGGCCGCAGTGCGAATCTTTTCGAGCTCCACGGCCTCCCCGTCTGTCGTGTAGGCGTCCGCATAGCGCCCGGTATGCAGTTCGACGATCGGCGCCCCGGTCCCGTGCGCGGCATCGATCTGAACGGCGTCTGCGTCGATGAACAATGACACGCGGATGCCGGCGGCGCCGAGATCGCGCACCGCATTCCTCACCCGCTCGAAATTATTCTTCACGTCCAGCCCGCCCTCGGTTGTGAGTTCCGAGCGCTTTTCCGGAACCAGACAAACATCGTGGGGCTTTACGCGCAGGGCGACCTTGATCATCTCCTCGGTGACGGCCGATTCCAGGTTCATGCGCGTCTTGAGCACCCGCCGCAAGATCGTCACGTCCTCGTCCTGGATATGCCTGCGGTCTTCGCGCAGATGCAGAGTAATGTAATCGGCGCCCGCCGTCTCGGCAACGAGCGCCGCCTCGATCGGACTGGGGTAGCGGGTGCCGCGCGCCTGGCGCAGCGTCGCCACGTGGTCGATGTTGACGCCCAGAAGAATCATAGCGCTTGCAGGTCGCGCAACAGCTGTCGCGTGTGCAGGGTCTTGTTGCCGAGGTGATGATTGATCAGCGCGCGCATCAGCAGCTTGCTCTGCTGCAGGCTCGCTGCGCTCGCATAGTCGTCCGATTGCATATCGATCAGCGTTTGCCCGGTCAATTCTACCCCGTTTCGCGCTGCATCACCGCGCTGCACGACCGGTCCGCGCTCCATGACATACGTATAACTCAGCTCCGCCCTGATCGGAGCACCCGTTTCCGCATCGCGGTCAAGCATCAGTCCGTAGCCGAGTTCGCGCAGCAGGTTCTTTTCGAAGCGGCGCAGGGTCACCGCGTGGTCGTCATTGCGGCCGAGGGCCTCCAGCGTCTCCCGATACACCGCAAACAGCTGTTCGTGAGGATCGTCACGCGGGAGCAGCTTGAGCAGCAGTTCGTTGAGATAGAAGCCGCAGATCAGGGAAAGGCCTTTGAGCGGCGTGTAACCGCCTTCCCATTCCGCCTTGTGCAGCGTGCGCAGGTCCATTTTTCCGGACCAGGACAGCAGCAGCGGCTGAAATGCGAGCAGCACCCCGTGCAACGTCGATTTGGGGCGCCTTGCGCCGCGCGCCACCAACGCGACGCGCCCGCGGTCGCGCGTGAAGCTTTCGACGATCAGACTGGTTTCCCGGAACGGGTAGCTGTGCAGCACGAATGCCGGCTGCCCGTCGTGGCGGGACTTATGCGTCATATCCTATGCGCTTGAGCGTGCTCTCGTCATCCGCCCAACCGCTCTTGACCTTCACCCATACCTCCAGAAACACCTTGCCGCCAAACAGCGCTTCCATGTCCTTGCGCGCCTGGGTGGCGATCGATTTCAGCTTCGCCCCGCGACTGCCGATCACGATCGGTTTTTGGCTGTCCTTGTCGACAATAATCGCGGCGTAAATGCGCCGCAGGCTGCCGCGGGTCTCGTAGCGTTCGATTTCCACGGCGGTCGCATACGGCAGTTCATCGCCAAACAACCGGAACAGTTTTTCGCGGATCAACTCCGCGGCCAGAACGCGCTCGCTCGAGGTGGTGATTTCTTCCTCCTCGAACAGCCGCGTGCCCACGGGCAGCAGCGGCACGATGGCGTTCACGAGCTCCTCGATTCGCAGCCCCTTCTGTGCCGAGACCGGCACGATCGCCGAACACCTGAACCGCTCGTGGAGTTGTCTGACGAAAGGCAGAAGAAGATTCTTGTCGCGCAAACGGTCGACCTTGTTGATCGCCAGCACCAACGACGCTTGCCGCGGGAACATTTTATGCAGCGCTGCGTCGCGTTCGTCGAACTTCATGGCCTCGATCACCCACAACACGACATCGACGTCCTTCAGGCCGTGGGTCACGCTGCGGTTCATGAAACGGTTAAGCGCCGAGGCGTGCCGCGTCTGAAAACCCGGCGTGTCGACGAAAACGAGCTGGGCGTCGTCACGCGTCAGAATCCCGGTAACGCGCTGCCGGGTCGTCTGGGGCTTGCGCGAGGTAATGCTGATCTTCTGGCCGACCAGGCGATTAAGCAGCGTGGATTTCCCGACATTGGGCCGGCCGACGATCGCGACGTAGCCGGCACGATGGGCGGATTCACTCATCCGCGGGTCGCGAGTTCGTATGCCTGGCGCGCCGCGTTCTGTTCGGCATGGCGCCGGCTGCTGCCCTCGCCCAGCGAGCGGATATCGAGCGCGGGGATCACGCATTCGACCTGGAACACATGTTCGTGAGCCTCGCCGCGCTTGGCAACCACCGCATACTGCGGCAACGCCATGCGTCGGCTCTGCAGGTATTCCTGCAGCAGCGTTTTGGGATCCTTGCCGGTGGTTTGGGGATCGACTGTTGCGAGCGCATCGGTGAACAGCATACCCACCAAGCTCCGGGCGGCGTCGAATCCGCCGTCAAGAAAAGCCGCCCCAACCACGGCTTCCACCGCATCAGCGAGGATCGACGGCCGCCGAAAACCGCCGCTCTTGACCTCACCTTCACCGAGCAGGATCTGCTCGCCGAAGCTGAATTTCCGAGCAACGGCTGACAGGGATTGCTGATTGACCAGACTGGCGCGCAGCCGCGACAATTCACCTTCGGAAAGCCGCGGAAACTTGTGGTACAGCTCGAGCGCGATGACGCAGTTTACGACACTGTCGCCGAGATACTCGAGGCGTTCGTTGTGCGTGGCGCTGTAACTGCGATGAGTCAGCGCCTGCCGCAGCAGCCTGGGATCGTTGAACGAATGGCCGATTCTGCGACAGAAGCCTTCGAGGTCCATCACGGATCGGCAGGCGCCCCGTCCACGTTACTTGGCGGAGCTTGCGTTGAAATCGAGGCAGATGCTCATGTTTGCGAACAGCGGTACACGCACCGCGTATTCTATGCTGATAACCAACTGATCGCCGTCCTTCTCGATTTGCAAATCACTGGGGCTGACCGCGCTGATGTACTCAACGTCTGCCCTGCGCTGGAACGCGTTCTCGATGGCCTGCCGCTGGCCGCTCTGCAATGTCGGGTCACTGGCGACAACTTTCAACGTCTTCTGGAGCGTGAAGTAGTCCATGTACGCCGGTCCGATCTTGAAAACCAACAGTGCGGCAAATACCAGCATCACGGCCCATACCATGAAGCCCGTCAAGGTCAAGCCTTCTTGTTTGCGCATGATCTTCCCCTCAGTTGATCGATCGGCCAATCCTTTTGAATTCGTCGAAATTCCACCAAATGAGAAACGCCTTCCCGACGATGTTTTCTCCCGGCACGAAACCCCAGTAGCGGCTGTCGCTGCTGCTGTCGCGGTTATCTCCCATCAAAAAGTAATGTCTCTGCGGCACGGTGCAGGTGAATCCGGTGTCATTGTAAGTGCAATTATCGCGAAAAGGAAACAGGCGCACGCCGCTCAACTGCAGGCTCGGTGTTTCGGGTTGGACCAGGATCGCGTGCCGGTGATTGCCGAGTTTCTCGTTGAAGCGCCGCGCGGACACGAAGTTCAAGCCCGATTCCACGTAATTATACTCGCCGGCCGGGGCGACAGTGACTTCCTCGCCATTGATCGACAACCGTTTGTTGCGATAAGTAATTTTATCCCCGGGGAGCCCGACCACCCGTTTGATGTAATCGAGCGACGGATTTTCCGGATAACGGAACACCATGACCTCGCCGCGTTGCGGCTCGCTCACGTCGATGAGCTTCAGGTTGACTATCGGAAGCCGGATCCCATATGTGTATTTGTTCACCAGAATGAAATCCCCGACGAGCAGCGTCGGCAGCATGGAACCGGATGGAATCTTGAACGGTTCAACCAGAAATGAGCGCAACAGGAACACGATCAGAATGACCGGAAAGAAGCTTTTCGGATACTCGACCCACCATGGTTCGGGCTGGTCGGGACGGCGGCTGCGCTTTAGAACGAAATGATCGAGCAGCCAGATCGCTCCGGTGAATACCAGCAGCAGAAACATGATCAGGGCGAAGTTCACTTCTTGTCCTTTTCGTGATGGGTGATGGGTGATGGGTGATGGGTGGTTACGCCTGCGGCAGGTCGCTCGTGTTTACTCATGGCTCATTACCCATTGCCCATTACCTATCACTTCTCCACCTGTAGAATCGCAAGGAATGCTTCCTGCGGGATTTCGACGTTGCCGACCTGCTTCATGCGCTTTTTGCCCGCCTTCTGCTTCTCGAGCAGCTTCTTCTTGCGCGTGATGTCGCCCCCGTAGCATTTCGCAAGCACGTTCTTGCGCAGCGCCTTGACTGTTTCGCGCGCGATGATGTGAGAGCCGATCGCCGCTTGCACCGCGACGTCGAACATCTGGCGCGGAATCAGCTCACGCATCCTGACGACAAGTTCGCGACCGCGATACTGCGCGTTGTCGCGGTGCACGATCAGGGACAGCGCGTCCACGCGGTCGCCGTTGATCAGGATGTCGAGCTTGACCAGATCGCCGGCCCGGTATTCGAGGAAATCGTAGTCAAGCGAGGCGTAGCCGCGCGAAACAGACTTCAGCTTGTCGAAGAAATCCATCACCACTTCATTGAGCGGCAGCTCGTAGGTGAGCATGACCTGGCGCCCGAGGTACTGCATATTGCGCTGCGTGCCCCGCTTCTGGGTACACAGCGTCATAACCGGGCCGACATAATCCTGCGGCACCAGGATGGCGGCCGTGATGATCGGCTCGCGGACCTCCTCGACCCTGGAAGGATCGGGCAGCTTCGACGGATTCTCGATCTCGATCACCGAGCCATCGCGCAGGGCGACCTGGTAAACCACCGTCGGCGCGGTCGTGATGAGCGCCATGTTGTACTCGCGCTCGAGCCGCTCCTGGACGATATCCATGTGCAACAGCCCCAGGAAGCCGCAGCGAAACCCGAAGCCCAGCGCCTGGGACGATTCCGGCTCGAACCTGAGGGATGCATCATTGAGTTGAAGCTTCTCCAGCGCGTCACGCAGCGCATTGTACTCGCCGGGATCCACTGGATAGAGGCCGGCGAATACCTGCGGTTTGATCTCCTTGAAGCCCGGCAACGATTCCCCGGCGGGATTGTCCGCCACCGTCAACGTGTCACCGACTCGCGCCCCCTTGAGCTCCTTGATGCCGGCAGTGACGAAGCCCACTTCGCCGGCCGCGAGCCGGTCCCTGGTCCTCGATTTCGGCGTAAACGTGCCGACCTGCTCGCACAGGTAACTTGCCTTGGTCGACATAAGGAGGACGCGATCCTTGGGCCGCAGTTCACCATCGACGACGCGCACCAGCATGACCACGCCGACGTAGTTATCGAACCAGGAATCGATGATGAGCGCCTTGAGCGGCCGCTGTGCATCCCCTCGCGGCGGCGGAATGCGCTTGATCACCGCTTCCAGGATGTCCGCCACGCCCTCGCCGGTTTTGGCGCTGACTTTCAATGCGTCTTTTGCCGGGATGCCGATAATATCTTCGATCTCGGCGATCACGCGCTCCGGGTCAGCCTGCGGCAGGTCCATTTTGTTGAGTACGGGCACCACTTCCACGCCCTGCTCGATCGCGGTGTAGCAGTTGGCCACCGTCTGCGCCTCCACGCCTTGGGAAGCATCGACCACCAGCAGCGCGCCTTCGCACGCAGCGAGCGAACGCGACACCTCGTAGGAAAAATCGACGTGCCCCGGCGTATCGATCAGGTTGAGCGCATAGATTTGCCCGTCACGCGCCCGGTAATCGAGCGCGGCAGTTTGCGCCTTGATGGTAATGCCGCGCTCGCGCTCGAGGTCCATCGAGTCGAGCACCTGCTCCCCCATTTCGCGCTCGGTCAGGCCGCCGCACAGCTGGATGATGCGGTCAGCCAATGTCGACTTGCCGTGGTCGATGTGGGCGATGATGGAAAAATTGCGGATATGCTGCATGGAAAAGGGCGCCGTGCAGCGCCCTTGTCGCCTGTCAAAGCAGCGTATTTTATCGGATTTTCACCAGGAACGCAGCAATCACCGTGGGATCGAGAAAATAATGGCAGAGCTCGCGCTCGTCGTGCGCCGGCCGCGCCGGCGCATCAGTTGCCATCAGCTTTGAACGGAATGTAAAGCGAGTTTGTCCCGCGCCGGATCAACAGCGCCACGATGCGGCCCTTTTCGAACTGGCTCATCAGTTCCTTGAAGTGCTCGACCGATTTCACGTCCTGGTTATTGACCGCGAGGATGATGTCGCCGCGGCGGATGCCCGCCCGCGTCGCCGGACCCTGTGTATTTTCGACCAGCGCGCCGCCGTCGACTTTGAGTTCCTTGCGCTGAGCTTCGCTCAGATCGGCGAGCGCCATGCCGTACTGGCTCATCGCCGCCGGCGGCTTGCCGCCGCCCCGCCGCGACTGCCGTGCCGCGCGGTCGTCCTGCAACTCACCCACGACAACCTGCACGTCGCGCGCCGCTTTGTTGCGCCAGACCTGCACCGCCACCTTGGTCCCCGGGCGGGTCGCCCCGACGATACGCGGCAAATCCTCCGAGGAATTTACGGCTTTCCCGTTAAATCTGAGGATCACGTCGCCCGAGTCGATGCCCGCCTTGTCCGCCGGGCCGCCCTTCTCGACCGAATTTACCAACGCTCCAGCCGGCTTGGACAGGCCGAAGGACTCGGCAAGCTCCTTCGTGATCGGCTGGATGACCACGCCGATGCGGCCACGCGTGACTTTGCCCGAGGCGCGCAGCTGTTGTGCGATGTCGCTGGCGACGTCGATCGGGATGGCGAACGACAGCCCCATGAAGCCGCCGGTACGGCTGTAGATCTGCGAGTTGATGCCGACGACCTCACCCCTGAGGTTGAAAAGCGGGCCACCCGAGTTGCCAGGATTGACCGCGACGTCGGTTTGGATGAACGGTACAAAGTTTTCCTGCGGCAGCGAGCGCCCCTTGGCGCTGACGATGCCCGCGGTCACGCTGTTCTCAAACCCGAACGGCGAGCCGATCGCCGCTACCCATTCTCCCGCCTTGAGCCGGTTGGGATCCCCGAACCGGACCGCTGGCAGTCCACTCGCCTCGATCTTGATGAGCGCCACGTCGGTGCGGCGGTCGGACCCGATCACCTTGGCCTTGAATTCGCGCTTGTCATTGAGCTTGACCGTGACCTCGTCGGCGGCGTCCACTACGTGCGCGTTGGTCAGGATGTAACCATCGGTGCTGATGATAAAACCGGACCCCAGCGACTGCGACTGGAATTCGCGCGGCGCGGGATTCGGGATAAAGCGGCGGAAAAACTCGTAGAACGGGTCATCCTCCTGCAAATTCGGAATCTGCGGCACCAGGGGACTCCTCACCGACTGGGTGGTGCTGATGTTGACCACTGTCGGCCCCTGTTTCTCCACCAGTTCCGTGAAATCCGGAAGTTGCGCTGCTGTTGCGACAGGCACCAACACAAACAGTGCAACGATAAGCCGTTCTAACATGCGACTGACCTCTTGACTTCGGGGATGCTTGTTTGAAAATAACATTGGCGCGGCACTATTGCTTGGCGGCGGCGTTGGTTCTCAGCTCGAGCGAATTGGCGATCTGCATTACGGTGGCAGCCGGGGCTTCACCCAGCACCGTCACCATGTGGTCGGCAACCGAGCGCGTGTAAATGCTGACGGCGCCCTGATGGGTCAAGGTCTGTCCCTGTCGCTCCTTCGGCATGGACTCGATGAAGACCGATACGGCGGCGATGCCATCGGAGAATACGATTTGCGCCACGGAATCGGCGCGGCCCGAGACCATGCGCCTGACTTCCATCAGTTTCTTGAAGCCGGCCGGCTGATTATTGATCACCCAACCGCTGTCGGCGGGTCGTTCGGACACGTTCAGCGCCGAACGATCGACGCGCCACTTCTGGCTCCTCGCCGCATACTTCGATTTGACCTTGTCGCGGTTGAAGCTGCCGCCGACCATGAGTTGCGTGAACGCAAAGGATTCCACGGTTTCATTTTTTTCACCGAACGTGCGCACGCGCAACGGCAAGCCGGACCGGACCTCCACGCAGAAGTGGCGGCCGTAGCGCAAGCTGTCCTTCGGCTCGAGCGTGACAACCTGGCACTCATGACCCGCAACACGGTCACGCGGTCCTGTCTTGACCGCATAATTCTCGGTTATGCCCGTCAGGCGCTCGGGCATCAACGCGGGCAACAGCCGCGCGTTGCGCTGTTCAATGATCACGGTCTTGCTGCTGGGCAGGTAGCAGGTAACCTGATCGTTGCTGCGTATCACCTCGCGCGCCGGGCCGTCAAGCGTTTCGAGCTTCTCGAACACGCCGCCGGCGGGGTTCGCATAATGCACGATACGCGAAGTCTCGGAAAGCCCGCGGTGCTGGTAAACAAAAGTGCCTGAATAGTTGATCTGATTCGATGCGCTGGCCATCTTCCTGAGCCAGGTCAGGCCTTCCCGGGCATCCCCGCTGTCCGCCAGCGCGAAATGAGCGGCCGACAAACCGAGGAGAACGACCGGCCAGACAGCTTTCATACGACGATCAACGGTTTTTCGCAGGCTGACTGACAGACACGCTGCGGATGTAAGGCGCGACACCCTGAATCGCGGTGCTCGGCGAGAATCCCTGGTGCGCCAGAAGATACTCGTTCATGCTGCCTTCGCTGGGAACACTGGCCATCTGGGGAGCGGGTGCGGGAAGAATAGCGGCCGGGGCTGGAGCGCGCGCGATTTCAGGCTGGGTACTGACCGTGCTGGTCGAGATGGCGACCCACCCGACCAGCGCGACGGCTGATATTGAGGCCGCGGCCGACAGGGCGTAAGTCACGATCTTTCTCGCCGCCCTGCGGCGCGGCGCCATCACTATCGGCTCCTGCGCCAGGCGCTCGCTCACGCGACGCTTCAAGTTTGCCGACAGCAGCGCGTCGCCGCGCAGCGCATCGCCAATCAGATGAAACGTATCCCAGCTCTCGCGCAGTTCACGCTGCTGCCTGAGGCGGGCGAGTTCCTGCCGCGCCTGCCGCTCGTCAAGCTCGCCGTCCATCAAAGCGGAAATCTTGTCCATCCTACCATCTCCTGTCTTTACGCGTGCCGAGTAGCGGTCTCAGTTTCTCGGCTATCGCCTCGCGCGCCCTGAAAATCCGCGATCGGACAGTGCCGATCGGACAGTTCATGATGCTCGCGATGTCTTCGTAGCTCAAACCCTCGATCTCTCGCAAGGTAATCGCCGTCCGTAACTCCTCTGGCAGTTCTTCGAGCGTTTGGTTCACCGCCTCAGCGACTTGCCGGCTCATCAGCTCGTTCTCCGGCGTATTCAGGTCTCGCAGCTGGTCGCCGTCCTCGAAATTCTCCGCCTCCTCGCTGCCGAAATCCGTGGTCGTCGGCGCACGACGCCCCATCGCCACCAGGTAGTTCTTGGCGGTATTGATGCCGATCCGATACAACCACGTGTAAAACGCGCTATCGCCGCGGAACGTCGGCAACGCGCGATAAGCCTTGATGAACGCCTCCTGGGTCACGTCTTCGACCTCGGCCGCATCGCGGATGAAGCGTGACAGCAGCCGCGCGAGCTTGCGCTGGTACTTGCTCACCAGCAGCTCGAACGCATGCTTGTCTCCGCGCTGCGCGCGCTCGACCAATTGCTGATCGACTTCGCGATCGCTCATCGAACCCGTCCCTGACCTTAATATTATTATCCAAGTCGAGCGGCTTTACCGGCTGGACAAAGCGCACAGTATACCCGTCTGACCTGTTCCCGTGGAGCGCGAGAATCGATCGTTAATCCAATGACAAGGCAGTCTTAAATTAGTTCACTCGCCCGACAGGGGTATGGATCGGGACCGGGTTGACCAGCCGTCAGATTAGGCTATCATCCGCCGTTTCCGCCCGAGGAAACCGATGGCGCCCAGGTTCGACGTCCTGATCATAGGCACCGGCCTGGCCGGCCTCACCCTCGCGCTGCATGTCGCCGACCGCAAGCAGGTTGGCCTCGTCACCAAGAAGCAGTTGCTCGACGGCGCCAGCAGTTGGGCGCAGGGCGGAATCGCCGCGGTGCTGGCCGACGACGACACCGTCGGATCCCATATTCGCGACACCCTCATCGCCGGCGCCGGTCTGTGCGACGAGAACGTCACTCGTTACGTCGTCGAGCATGGGCGCGCTGGCGTGCAGTGGCTGATCGGCCAGGGCGTGCCGTTCACCCGCGACACGGAAAACGATACCGGCTATCACCTCACCACCGAGGGCGGGCATAGCCATCGCCGCGTCATCCATGCCGCTGACGCTACCGGCCGGGCAGTGCAGGCCACGCTCGAAGCCAAGATCAGAGCCCACCCCAACATCACCCTGCTTGAACACCACAACGCCGTTGATCTCATCACCGGCGCCAAGCTGGGCCTTGCCGACAACCGCTGCTATGGCTGTTACCTGCTCGATATCCGATCGGGAAAAGTGCATACCGTTGCGGCCCGGCATACGGTGCTTGCCACCGGCGGCGCCGGCAAGGTCTATCTGTACACGACCAATCCGGACACTGCCACCGGTGATGGCATCGCCATGGGCTGGCGCGCCGGGTGCCGCGTGGCCAACATGGAATTCATCCAGTTCCACCCGACCTGTCTCTACCATGCACACGCCAAGCCATTCCTGATCTCGGAGGCGGTGCGCGGTGAAGGCGGCGTGTTGAAGCTCCCCGACGGCACCCGCTTCATGCCGCTGCACGATCCGCGCGCGGACCTCGCGCCGCGCGATATCGTGGCGCGCGCCATCGACTTCGAAATGAAGAAGCGCGGGCTCGATTGTGTCCAACTCGACATCACCCATCGCCCCGCCGACTTCATCAAGGAGCATTTTCCCAACATCTACATCCACTGCATGGAGCTCGGCATCGACATCACGCGCCAGCCGATCCCGGTGGTGCCGGCCGCGCACTATACCTGTGGCGGGCTGATGACCGATCTGTCGGGCCGCACCGACATTCCCAGTCTTTACGCCATCGGTGAGACTGCCTGCACGGGCCTGCATGGCGCCAATCGGCTCGCCAGCAACTCGCTGCTCGAATGCCTGGTTTTCGGCATGGCCGCAGCCAAGGATATCCTCGCGCAACCTGCGCCGCCTCCGTCCTCGTTGCGGCAGTGGGACGAGAGCCGCGTCACCGACGCCGACGAGGAAATCGTCATCGCGCACAACTGGGATGAGTTGCGGCGTTTCATGTGGGACTACGTCGGGATTGTCCGCACCAACAAGCGACTGGAACGCGCATTGCACCGCATCCGGCTGCTGCAGGAGGAAATCCACGAGTACTACGCGAACTTCCGCGTCACCAATGATCTGCTGGAACTGCGCAATCTGGTGACGAGCGCCGAATTGATCGTGCGCAGCGCGCTCACGCGCCACGAGAGCCGCGGGCTTCATTTCAGCCGCGATTATCCCGATACGCTGCCCGAAGCGCGCAATACGGTACTCGTGCGCTAGCCCGGGCCGTTATCCCGTCTGCGCAGGCCGGGCGAGACCACCACCCTCTCCGCGCCAGCGAATCCCCATTCGATCAGAAAGGCCATCACCGCCGCCGGCACGGCGCCGGCGAGCAGCAGCGTGTGATCGTTGACGGCGAGCCCGGCGACGATGCGCTCGCCATAGCCGCCGGCACCGATAAATGCGGCAATGGTCGCGGTGCCGACGTTGATGACTGCCGAAGTCTTGACGCCGGCGAGAATAGCAGGAGCGGCCAGCGGCAGTTCGATCAGCCGCAGCCGCACTGCTGCCGGCAGTCCCAGCGCCGTGGCCGATTCCCTGAGCGCGCGCGGAACCCCCGAAATCCCCGCCTGGGTATTGCGCACAATGGGCAGCAATCCGTAAAGAAACAGCGCGATGACGGCCGGCAGCGTGCCGATGCGGTCGAGGGCCGCGATCAAAAAGGCAAGCAGCGCGAGCGAAGGCACGGTCTGCAGCACGCCGACCGCGCCCACGATCCAATGCCGGGCATGTTCTGCACGGTCGGCCCAGATGCCGAGTGGAATGCCCA
The DNA here is from genome assembly GCA_001772005.1 of Betaproteobacteria bacterium RIFCSPLOWO2_12_FULL_62_58. GTDB lineage: Bacteria > Pseudomonadota > Gammaproteobacteria > Burkholderiales > SG8-41 > DSOT01. The sequence goes on from MERI01000182.1 coordinate 15,415, forward strand.
GCGCGACGCTCAACGCAAGCGCGGCAAACACCAAGACGCAGTGCTGCAGCGTAAGACGCCAGAAATCCCGACCGAACAGCGCATCGACAAAGGAACGGCCCGCATGTCCGGCAGCGGGTTGACGCGTCTCTCCGGAACCAGACAGAAAGTCCGCCGCAACCTTCGAAAAAGGCACCGCGGACAGCTCGGCAGCGCCGTTCATCGTAATCATCTGTTCCGCTGAAATCCGACGCTCAAGTTTCTGCAGCGCCTGCCAGGAGCTCGGAAATCGCTGCGGCAAATCCAGGCGATAAAGCAGCACCGCGTCGTAAGCGGGAAAGAAGCCGCGATCGTCTGCGAGCACTTTCAGCTTGTAGCGCCCGATCTTGGCGTCTGTCGAGTAGACGTCGATCACGTCGATCTGTCCAGCGGCGAGCGCCTCGTACGCCAGCCCATGATCGAGGCCGCGTGGCGCTGCAAACGGCAGGTCATAGGCCTTGTGCAACGCCGGCCAGCCATCGTTGCGGTTCAGGAACTCCTGCGACAAACCGAGCCTGAGATCGGCATGCCGTGCAAGATCGGATACGCGCGCGATCCCCAAAGCGGTGGCATGAGGCGCCGGCATCGCAAACGCATAAGTATTGCTGAAACCCAGCGGAACGCCGGCAGCAAGCCCGTGATGGGCCAGCGCATGATTGAGCTCGTTCAGTTCGGGAACGCGCTTGAGCCCGAGCAGCTCAAACGCAATCGTGCCGGTGTATTCCGGATAGACGTGAATCGCATTGCTTTTGAGCGCAGCGAACAGAATGGCGGTGTTGCCCATCCCCTGCTGGTGAACGGCGCGTGCTTCGCCCGCCGCCGTTACCGTCTGAGCGAGAATTTCGCCCAGGATGTAGGACTCGGTGAAACGCTTGGAGCCGATGTTGATGGTCTCCTGGGCCCAAGCGGGTACGGAAACCAGGAGCAGGGCAGCGAGGCGGATCATCACCCCGGCAGATCGCAAGCTATGCTCCGAAAGGATGATGCTGTTCGAATTCGGCAGCCGCGTCTTCCAGTGTCATGAACACGGCGCCGTTGCCGTCGAGCGTGCGGATCAATTTTTCAAGCATCATCATTCGATGGCCGCGGCCGATCACGAACGGATGGAAGGTATAGGTGATGACGCCCCATTCCAGGTTCTCCTTGAGATACATGAAGTCGTCGACCCAGTTGGCGAGCACGTTGTTGGCGTTCCCCAATCCCTGCAGGATCCAGGCCGGGGTGCGGATGAACTCAAAAAGCGGGTAATCGTCGAGCGTCCAGCTCACCGGCATTTCGAGAAGGCGGGTCGGTTTTCCGAACACGGCCGGTTTTTCCAACTCGATCACGTCGCCGTGACGCACGCGATACGGCGTGTAATCGTCGCCCATCATGCTGCTGTCGTAGGCAAAACCATGCTTGAGCAACAGCTCGACCGAGTGGGCGGAAAGATCCCACGACGGCGAGCGGTAGCCGCGCGCGTAGCGGCCGGTAAGCCTCCTGATGTTTTCGCTGGCCCGGGCCAACTCCTCTTCTTCCTGCGCGCGCGACAGGCTGGCAGGCGGGCGATGGGTCCAGCCATGGTGGCCGATCTCGTGCCCGGCGTCGAAGACCTTCTTGCATTCCTCGGAATAGGTTTCCAGCGTGTGGCCCGGGATGTACCAGGAAGTCGGAACATTGTATTTCTTGAGCAGCGCCAGGATGCGCGGCAGCGCCACATTCGGACCGAATTCGCCGCGCGAGATCGGCGTTGGAGAGTTCATCCCGCGCGCGATCCAGCCTGACATCGCGTCGAAATCGAACGTCAGGCATGCGATGTGCCGTGCGCTCATTTGCCTCTCCCCATAACCACAATGTGAACTACGCCTTGCCGGTCCCCGGCGATGACAGCGCGGAGTTTACAGAGTTTAGCGGCGCATGCCTTTCCGGTAAATCCGTGAACTGGCAAAATGGTCGCCTCACCGTATGACGGTGGTCCCAAGGCGCGCCAACATGAAACCAAGAGACTACGAACTCGATGCATTCTGGATGCCGTTTACCGCCAACCGCCAGTTCAAGGCGGCACCGCGCATCCTGGTATCGGCCAAGGACATGCACTACACCACGGAGGATGGCCGCCGCATTCTCGACGGCAGCGCCGGCCTGTGGTGCGTCAATGCCGGGCATTGCCGCGCGCCCATCGTGGAGGCGATCAAGCGGCAGGCCGAATCGCTCGATTATTCGCCACTATTCCAGATGGGACACCCGGGGGAATTTCGTGCGGCCGGACTGACTGCGGCGCTGGCGCCCGCGGGACTCGATCGCGTGTTTTTCGTCAACTCGGGCTCGGAAGCGGTGGACACCGCCCTCAAGATCGCGCTTGCCTATCACCGCGCCCGCGGCGAAGGGCAGCGCAACGTGTTGATCGGCCGGGAAAGGGCCTACCACGGCGCCGGGTTCGGGGGCATGTCCGTCGGCGGCATTCCCGCCAACCGCAAGGTATTTGGCAACATGCTCGGACGCGTCGATCACCTTCCGCACACGCACGATCTCGAGCGGAATGCGTTCAGCCGCGGCCAGCCGGACCGGGGGGCGCATCTTGCCGACGATCTCGAGACCCGCATCATCGCGTTGCACGACGCCTCCAACATCGCCGCGGTAATCGTGGAGCCCGTGGCGGGATCCACTGGGGTGCTGGTGCCTCCCAAAGGCTATCTGGAACGGCTGCGCGCGATCTGCGACAAATATGAATTGCTGCTGATTTTCGACGAGGTGATCACAGGATTCGGGCGCACCGGGCGTGCTTTCGCGGCCGAGACCTTGGGTGTCGTGCCAGACATGATCACCTTTGCCAAGGGCATAACCAGCGGTACAGTCCCCCTGGGCGGCGTTATCGTGCGCCGCGACATTTACGACACGGTGGTGAACAACGCGCCGCCGGGCATGGTTGAATTGTTCCACGGCTACACCTATTCAGGGCACCCGCTTGCAACGGCGGCCGCTGAAGCGACCCTCGCCCTGTATCACGAGGAGAAGTTGTTCGATCGGGCGCGGGAGCTTGCGCCGTATTTCGAAGAAGCGCTGCACGGGCTCAAGGGCGTAAGACACCTCATCGATATCCGCAACTTCGGTCTGATGGCTGGCATTGAGCTCGCACCCGCGCCAGGCAAGCCCGGCGCACGCGGTTTCCAGGTTTTCCTCAAGTGTTTCGAGCGCGGTGTGCTGACCCGCGTCACGGGCGATATCATCGCGCTTTCTCCGCCGCTCATCATCAACAAGCAGCAGATTGATGAAATCGTCGGAATTGTCGGGGCCGTTCTGCGGGAGACGGCCGGCGGCTAGACGCAGCAATGCCGTTCGGCGCTAAACCCGCTGCATCTGGCGCGCCCCGAGCTTGACGAGACAATGGTCGATCCACTCGGCGGTGAGCTTTTCGTGAACGGAATTCTGCTTGAGGCGCGCGTCGAGCGCGTTCCAGTCGACGCAGTCGAGCGGCTGGTCCTGGTTGAAGCACGAGAAGACGTAACTTGTCTTGCCGCTCTGCGGATCGACGTGCGGCTGCAGGCATTGGGCGCAGATCTCCTTCATCATGCACTGCATCGGCGAGTTGATGGACCCGATCGCGAGGTGATGCGGCTTCAAGTACGGCTTCAGCAGATCGTGCCGCGCGCGTGCTACCGCCGCCATCATGCGGTCCGAACCGATTGCGATGATGCGATCGGCGTCCTTGAACGGGATGGGCTGGCCGTTTAGTGCTCCGCTCGCATACGCGTGCATCCCCTGCACGATATTGCCGACGAACGTCTTGTCCTGCGGCCGGTCGGGCGTAAATCCCGGCTCTTCGTCACAGCACCACACCACGACATCGGCCGCCGCCTCGATCTCGCCGATCTTGTAGCGGTCCATCATATGCTTGTAGCCGGCGAAATAGAGCACACGGCATCCCGCCCTGCGCATTGCCTGTCCGATCGAGAACAGTACGGCATTGCCCAGACCGCCGCCGGCCACCGCGACCGTTTCGTCGGAGGGAATTTCGGTCGGCGTGCCGGTCGGCCCCATCAATACCACCGGCTCGCCGGGTTTGAGTAGCACGCACAGGTCGCTTGCCCCTCCCATTTCGAGCACAACGGTCGAGATCAGACCCTGTTGGGTATCGACCCAGGCTCCGGTCAGGGCGATCCCTTCCATGGCGAGCCGCGAACCTTCGGCTCGGGCGGCAACGGTGTCGTAATTCTGCAGCCGGTAGAATTGCCCGGGGTGAAAGCGGCGCGCGGCAAGCGGAGCACGCACCACGACCTCCACGATCATGGGCGTCAGGCGCTCGACCTCGTGCACGGTTACGCGCAGTTCGTTGTTGAGGCGGGCAAGAAACTGCTCGTCGTTGATCGCCGAGGCCGGCTTCACGTTTGACAGCACGCGGCTTACGATCGGATAGCCCAGTCGTGCGCTCCCTATCGCCTTCACCACGTTGCCGAAGAACGACGGGTGCACGTCGCCGAAATAGCTCATGTAACGTCCGTCACCGCGCTTCGCAAGCAGCACCCTGGCCTCGTTCGGCTTCGATATTCCCTTCTCGGCAGGCGCCGGCTTGCCCTCTTCATCGACCGCCTGGAAATAACGCCCGTCGAGCTTGAAGTTGGCAGCGTCCTCGCGCGCGAGCACGGTGTTGGGCTGGGTGCCTGCCGCCACCAGTACGGTGCGCGCCGGAAATTCGGTTTGACCCGTTTCAATCCATTTGCCGTCCTCGCCGCGGCTTTGTTTTGAAACCCAGAGCGCGCGTGCGTGTCCGTACTCGTCCAACTCGACCCTGAGCGGTGTAAGACCCTCGGCAAAGCGTATCCCCTCCTCCAGCGCCTTCTGCAGTTCCTCGTGATTCAGCGTGTACGACGGGCTATCGATCAGCCGCTTGCGGTAGGCGATGGTCACGCCACCCCAGGATTGCAACAGTTCCAGAATGCGGGGCGCGCGTCCCTCCGCAGCAGCGGCCTTGCGTTCCGCTCTGATGGCGCGCGCGTGCGCGACAAACTCGTCGGCGATCTGCCGTTCCTCTTCGGTCCACGCCAGGCGCGCCGCAGTCTCGCCATGCTCACGGGCCAGCAGTTCGTAACGCTGCAGGAACTTCTCGACCTGCAAGGGATAGTAAGCAAGCGATTCCGTCGCCGTATCGATCGCAGTGAGACCGCCACCGATCACGACCACCGGCAGCCTCAGCTGCATGTTGGCGATGGAGTCACGTTTGGCCGCGCCGGTAAGCTGCAGCCCCATCAGGAAATCCGAGGCGGCGCGCACGCCGCGCGCGAGGCCATTGGGCATCTCAAGCACGGTGGGACGGCCGGCGCCGACCGCGAGCGCCACGTGATCGAAACCCATCGCGAAGGCCTCGTCGACGGTCAGTGTTCCGCCGAAGCGGATACCGCCGAACAGCGCGAACCCGCTTCTGCGTTCCAGCAGCAGGCGCACGATCTTGAGAAAGTTCTTGTCCCAACGCACCGTGATGCCGTACTCGGCCACGCCGCCGAAGCCGGCCATCACGCGCTCGTCGAGCGCCTCGTAAAGCTCACGCACATCGCGGATGGGGTTGAACGGCACACGACGCCCGCGGGCATCGACCCCCGAGATCTCCGGCGGCAGGGGTTCGATCTTGAGGCCGTCGATGCCGGCCACCGCGTGACCATCGTTCAGCAGGAAATGTGCAAGAGAGAATCCTGCCGGTCCCATGCCGGCAATCAGCACCCGCTTCCCGGTCGGCGCCTTGGGATACGGCATGCGCAGGTTGAGCGGGTTCCAACGCGTAAGCAGGCTGTAGATTTCGAAACCCCAGGGAAGCTCGAGCACATCCTTGAGCGTTCGCGTTTCGGCCTGCGGGATGTCGACCGGCTCCTGCTTCTGGTAGATGCACGACTTCATGCAGTCGTTGCAGATCCGGTGCCCGGTCACGGCGGCAAGCGGATTGTCGACCGCGATGATGGCGAGCGCGCCGATCGCATGCCCTTCGGTCTTGGCTTTGTGAAACTCCGAAATCTTCTCTTCCAGCGGGCAGCCGGCGAGGATGACGCCAAACGCGCTTTTCCTGAAGGAAGCTGCACCACGCCCTGTCGCGCCTTTTTCCCTGAGCCCCTTCGAGCACGAGTCCTTCCCCTGCTCGTGGCACCAGATGCAGTAATGCGCCTGGTCGAGTGCGCCGGTAAGGTCGGTGCCGGGATCGGTGAGCTTGAAACCGTCGCGGCGGCGCAAGTGCTCCTCGCCGAGCCGATAACTGGTGTAGCCCTGCGTCCGATCGGTGACCACCGGCACAAGATGCCGGGGATCGAGCTTGTGTGGCGCTTTGAACAGTACGCCGTCCTGATGCTTGCGTTTCCCGGCCGCGGTCAGCGCGGCCCACGCCGCATACTGCAGCGCAAGATCAAGCTTGTCGGTGTTGGCCGCTTCTTCTTTCTGCCACTCTGTAACATGACGCGCGAACACAAGCTCGCTCAACGGCTCCCCGAACAGCGCCCCGAGGCTGGCGGCAAGCGCCGAGCCATCGATCCGCTCAGCTTGCTCCGGCTTGAACCTGTGCATCGCCTTGCGCTGCACGAAGACGCGTTTGACCGTGTAAAGCGGCGTGCGCGCGTGATGCGCAGCCGACAGCGCGTGCGCCTCGGCTTCGATGCCGAACAGCCACGCGAAAAAAGGGTCGAGGTGCGGCGCGAGTGCCAGCAGCAGTTCCGACTCCTGCTTGACCGTCAGTGCACCAGGATCAGCGCGCGCGGCACGCAGCCGCTGGTGCAGGCCGGAATCGCTTTGCGCAAGGCGTTGCAGAAACCGCTCGTCCAGGCGCATCAGGCCGTCGCGGCAGTAAAGATCGTCGAAAGACAGGCCAGAGTCCGGGCTCGGGATGCTGATGGCAGTCAAAATGCTTATTTGAGCGCGATAAAAACGAAGAATTATACCAATTCGACTACACATCCCTCAGACCTGCTTGTTCCATGCATATGCAAGCACCGCAATCTGCGCTCCTGACACATGGTTACCCTGCGCACACAAGGGGAATTTTTCCGTCACGCTGCTCCGACGCAGCCGCAGCCGTAAACCAACGGTCGATTCATGCGATAATTCAGATCGCTACCGGCACGTATGCGTGCCGGTCGCAGAGGAGACAGCGCGGCAATTCCCATCGGCAACCCGACGCCATGACGCAAGCCCGAAGGATCCTGGTATGGATGCTGCTGGCGGCGCTCGCCGCGATCGTGAGCTACCTCGGCTTCCGCGGCTACTTGAGCCCGGAGTTGCTCATCAATTTCTCAAACTCGTTCTATTGCTGAAGCCTGCCCGGAGCTCGGGCGGTCAGGCGGCGCGCGCCTGCGCGTGATGCTCCGCCGCAGATACCGTGTTGGCGATCACCATCGCGACCGTCATGGGACCGACGCCGCCCGGCACCGGGCTCAACAACGAAGCCACCTGGCTCGCGCCCGCGAAATCGACGTCGCCGCACACCCGTCCGTCCGGCAAGCGGTTGATGCCGACGTCGACCACTGCTGCGCCGGGCTTGATCATATCAGCCGTCACCAGCAACGGCCTGCCGGCCGCCACCACCAGAATATCCGCGATCGATGTGAACTGACGCAGGTCGCGCGTTTTGGAGTTGCAGACGCTGACAGTCGCGCTGCGGGCGATCAGCATCAATGCCATGGGTTTTCCGACCTCGGTGCTGCGTCCGACCACCACCGCGTTGCGTCCCTCTATGCGTACCTCGTAACGCTCGAGCAGGGCGATGATGCCGCTCGGCGTGCAGGGCGTAAACCGCGGACGTCCAGCGACCAGCGCGCCCAGATTCTGCCAATTGAAGCCATCGACATCCTTTTCGACCGCTATCGACTGCATGATGCGCCCCGCGTCGAAGTGCTGCGGCAGCGGCAGCTGCAACAGAATACCGTGGATGCCACGGTGGTGGTTGAGCTTGTCGATGGTCGCGAGCAACGTGCTCTCCGGACAGTCGGATTCGAGTTGGTGGATTTCGGAGTAGACACCGGTCTCTGCGCACGCCTTCACCTTCCTCCGGATGTAAATGGTCGATGCGGCATGATTCCCCACTTGGATCGCCGCCAGGCCCGGGCGCACCCCAGCGGCCACCAGGGTCTGCACGCGCTGGCCGAGCTGGGAATAAACTTCCCGGGCGACGGCTGCTCCGTCGAGAAGAGTTGCAGCCATAGGTTATTCGAGACGATTGCGCCGGAGTCGATTGGCTGCGGAAGTTTCTGCGTCGAAACGCTTGGCAGCAGCAGTACTGCATGTCAGCATGGTCACTGTCATCTGCCCTGCGTCTTGCCGCCATCCTCAAGGAGCTGGAAAAACACCTCATCCTGCTTGACCATGCCGAGTTCGCTGCGCGCGCGTTCCTCGATGGCTTCCAGACCCTGCTTGAGATCGCGCACTTCGGCGTCAAGTGCCGCGTTACGCGACTGCAGCTTGTGGTTTATTTCGCGCTGCGCACGAATTTGCTGATCGACTTCCCAAACTCGCAACCAGCTGCCCTTCCCCAGCCACAAGGGATACTGAATCAGCGCGATGAGCGTGGCGAGCACGAGGGTAAGCAGCTTCATGCGGAAAAGCGAGAGGCGAGAGGCGAGAGGAGAAAGGCGATCGCAACCACGATCTCATCCGGGCGCAACATCACGGTGAAGCCGGTCGTTTGGAGAAGCGGCCGGCAACGGGTTTGTCTCACTCCTGTCCTCTCTCTCTTTTCGCCTTTCCTCAGCGCAGCTGATAGAACGCCCCACGCCCGGGGTAGGTCGCCGTTTCGCCCAGGTCCTCCTCGATCCGCAGCAGCTGGTTATACTTCGCGATCCGGTCGGTGCGCGAGAGCGACCCGGTCTTGATCTGCAGCGCGTTGGTGGCCACTGCTATATCGGCAATGGTCGTGTCTTCGGTTTCTCCCGAGCGGTGCGACACGACCACGGTATAGCCGGCGCGCTTCGCCATCTCGATCGCGGCGAAGGTCTCGGTGAGCGTGCCGATCTGGTTGACCTTGATCAGAATCGAGTTGGCCACACCTTGTTCGATGCCTTGTTTGAGAATGCGGGTGTTGGTCACGAATATATCGTCGCCGACCAGCTGTATTTTCTTGCCAAGGCGCTGCGTCAAGATCTTCCAGCCGTCCCAGTCGTTCTCCGCCATGCCGTCTTCTATGCTGATGATTGGGTATTTGTCGACCCACGCCGCAAGATAGTCGACAAACTCGGCCGGCTTCAGCGACAGGCCTTCGGAAGCCAGCGTGTACTCACCGTCCTCGTAGAACGCAGAACTTGCGCAGTCGAGGCCGAGCGCGACATCCTCTCCCGGCCGGTACCCGGCGGCCTCGATCGCCTCGATGACAGCCTTGATCGCCGTCTCATGCTTGGGCAAGCGCGGTGCAAAGCCCCCTTCATCACCCACCGCCGTCGACAGCCCGCGCTCGCCCAGCAGTTTTTTCAGCGCGTGGAATACCTCCGCCCCGCAACGCACGGCGTCGCGGAACGAGCGCGCGCCGACCGGCATGATCAGGAATTCCTGCATGTCGAGGCTGTTGTCGGCGTGCGCGCCGCCATTGATCACGTTCATCATCGGCACCGGCATCGCCATCGCACCGGCGCCGCCCAGATAGCGGTGCAACGGCAGTCCGGATTCTTCGGCGGCAGCCTTGGCCACGGCCATCGACACCGCGAGGATGGCGTTCGCCCCGAGCCGCGATTTGTTTTCCGTGCCGTCGAGATCGATCAGCGTCTTGTCGACGAAACTTTGCTCCGTGGCATCCACCCCGATAATGGCCTCGCAGATCTCGGTGTTGATGTGCTCCACCGCCGTGAGTACCCCCTTGCCGCCGTAGCGACCCGCATCGCCGTCGCGCAATTCGATCGCTTCGCGGCTGCCGGTGGAGGCGCCGGACGGCACCGCGGCGCGTCCCAAAACACCTGATTCGAGCAGCACATCGGCCTCCACGGTCGGATACCCGCGGGAATCCAGAATTTCCCTCGCAATCACGTCAACGATCGCACTCATGGTTGTTCCTGGCCTGTCGGTAGGTTGGAAAAACGGCCCGATGTCATGTCACGAGACTCTCGGCAAAACCCTGACGCTTGACCATTTGGTCGAGCGCCTTGAGGGTTTCGAGCAGCGTTTTCATGTGTTTGAGCGGCCAGGCATTGGGGCCGTCGGACAATGCTTTCTCGGGATTCGGGTGGGTTTCCATGAACAGCCCGGCGATTCCGCTTGCCACCGCAGCACGCGCGAGCACGGGCACGAACTCGCGCTGACCGCCGCTGACGCTACCTTGCCCCCCCGGCAACTGAACCGAATGGGTCGCGTCGAACACCACCGGGCAGCCGGTTTCGCGCATGATCATCAACGAACGCATGTCCGAAACCAGATTGTTGTAGCCGAAGGACGCGCCGCGCTCGCACACCATGATATTGTCGGCGCCGCTTGCCGAGCGGGCTTTTTCCACGACATTCTTCATGTCGCCGGGGGCGAGGAACTGTCCCTTCTTGATGTTAACCGGCTTGCCGGCGCTCGCTACCGCACAGATGAAATCGGTCTGTCGGCACAAAAAAGCCGGTGTTTGCAGGACATCGACCACCGCCGCTGCGGCTGCGATCTCGTCGGCTCCGTGCACATCGGTCAGCACCGGCACGCCGAGTTGCTTTCTGACCTCGCCTAAAATCTCAAGACCTTTATCCATCCCCAAGCCACGAAAGGATTTTATTGAGCTTCGGTTGGCCTTATCGTAGGACGATTTATAAATGAAAGGAATGCCGAGCGCGGCGCAGATTCCCTTGAGTTCGCCAGCCGTATCCAGAGCCAATTGGCGCGATTCCACCACGCACGGCCCGGCTATCAAGAACAACGGCTGGTCGAGACCCGCTCTAAACCCGCATAGATTCATGCCTGCCCCCGGGACCGCGCATTCAACACGACCACGGGGCCGGATGGGCAGCCGCTGCAACGATCCGGTGCCATCCGCTCCACCTCAAGCGATGTTCTTGAGTCGGCCGGCCGATTCTGCCGCCGCCTCCGGTTGGGCATAGCTCAGCGCAGCTTGCACGAACGCCTTGAACAGCGGGTGGCCGTTGCGCGGTGTCGACGTGAACTCGGGATGGAATTGGCAGCCGATGAACCACGGATGGCCCGGCAATTCGACCATCTCGCACAACCCGTCCTGCGCCGATACACCACTCACCTTCAACCCGGCCTCCTGCAGCCGCGGCAGGTAATGATTATTGACTTCGTAACGGTGACGGTGGCGCTCGAATATGCGCTCGGCGCCGTAGATGCGGCGCGCAACGGAATCCGCTTCGAGAAGACATTCCTGGCCGCCCAGGCGCATGGTCCCGCCAAGATCCGACTTCGCATCGCGTCGTTCGATTCTGCCGTCGCGGTCCTGCCATTCGGTGATGAGCGCGATCACCGGATGCGGAGTGTCGGGCTCGAACTCCGTGCTGTGCGCGCCGGACAATCCGACGACATGGCGCGCATATTCGATCACTGCAAGCTGCATACCCAGGCAAATGCCCAGGTAGGGCACCTGGTTCTCGCGTGCATAGCGCACGGCCTTGATCTTGCCTTCGACCCCCCGCTTCCCGAAGCCTCCCGGCACCAGGATCGCATCCATGTTTCTCAGGCAGCCGATGCCGTTGTTTTCGATGCTCTCCGAATCGACGTAATTGATATCGATCTTGGCCCCGGTGTGGATGCCGGCGTGTATCAGCGCCTCCGACAGCGACTTGTACGACTCGGTGAGATCGACGTACTTGCCGACCAGCGCGATATTCACCTCGCGTTTCGGATGCTCGAGCGCGTAGATCAGCTTTTCCCAGCTGGACAGATTGGCCGGCGGCGGCGCGAGTCCCAGTTTTCGGCACACGATGTCATCCAGATCTTGTGCGTGCAGCATGGCCGGAATCTTGTAAATACTGTCGACATCGACCGCGGAAATCACCGCCTCGACCGGAACGTTGGTAAACAGCGCGATCTTCTTGCGTTCATCCGCCGGCAGCGGCCGGTCGGCGCGGCACAGCAGCACGTCGGGCTGAATGCCGATCTCGCGCAATTCCTTGACCGAGTGCTGGGTCGGCTTGGTCTTGATCTCGCCTGCCGAGGCGATATACGGCACCAGCGTCAGGTGGATGAAGCACGCGTTGTCGCGCCCAAGCTCGATCGCCATCTGGCGAATCGCCTCCAGGAAAGGCAGCGATTCAATGTCACCCACGGTACCACCGATCTCAACGATCGCCACTTCGGCATCGCCCGCACCGCGCCGGATGAAGAGCTTGATCTCGTCCGTGATGTGCGGGATCACCTGCACCGTGCCGCCCAGATAGTCGCCGCGCCGCTCCTTCTTGATGACGCTCTCGTAGATCTGGCCGGTGGTGAAGTTGTTGCGCTTGCTCATCTTGGAATGCTGGAAGCGCTCGTAGTGGCCGAGATCGAGGTCGGTTTCCGCGCCGTCCTCGGTGACGAACACTTCGCCGTGCTGGAACGGGCTCATGGTGCCGGGATCCACGTTGATGTAGGGATCCAGCTTGAGCATCGAGATCTTGATGCCGCGGGACTCGAGGATCGCGGCGAGAGAAGCGGCGGCGATACCTTTGCCCAGAGAGGAAACCACACCACCTGTGACAAAGATATATTGGGTCATTTCATCAAGTACGCCGTTTGCCTATTTTATCGCAAATCCACTCGCCGTCCAACGCATTTGAGGCGCGCGGCCGTTGGCCGGCGCAGCCGCTGCTTGCGCTAGGTCGCCGCGCCGGGCTTCGCCTCCTTGGCCAGATAGAGCCAGGTCTCGACCGCGGTATCCGGGTTGAGCGACAGGCTCTCGATGCCCTCCTCCATCAGCCATTTCGCGAGAGCGGGGTGGTCGAATAGCCCCTGCCCGCAAATGCCGACATACTTGCCCGCCAAGTCGGCGGAAGAACTCGCCACTACCATACTGCAGGAGGCGAAACTCCTGCGGTGGATTTATTAGGAGCCGTGAGCGGTGAGCTGTGAGCGGAACAAACCCTAACTGCTTACCGCTTACCGCTTGCTGCTGACCCGCATTTGTCTCACCCTCTCAAACAGGCATACCGCAGCGGCGGCGGCAACGTTGATCGACTCAACCTTGCCCGGCATCGGGATGGCGACGACCTCGTGCGCGACGGACAGGAGTTCACGCGACAATCCGGCGCCCTCGTTGCCAAACAGCAGCGCAATCCCGCCGGTCAGGTCCGCGTCACACACCGATCGCGAGGCCTGCTGCCTGGTCGCAATGACTCGGCCGGGGAAAGCGCGCGCAGCTTCCACCAGATCCGCAAATTCGTAGATGTTGATGACGAAATGCGCTCCCATCCCCGCGCGCAATACGCGCGGCGACCAGGCACGCACCGAGTGCTCCGACAACAGCACATGCCGCATGCCGGCCGCGGCCGCCGAGCGCAGAATCGAACCGAGATTGCCAGGATCCTGGATGTCCTCGAGCATCACGCACGCATCCAGCGCGGCGGGGACGGATTGCGGCCGCGGCGTTTTCACCACTGCCAGAATCCCGGTCGGCGTGGTGACGGGGGACAGTTGCTTGAACAGGCTGTCACTCAGTACCAAAGGCTCGACGCGCGGAATTTTCGCCAGCAGAGCGGCAATTTCCGGGTCGGCAAGGCCGGAACGGCTTACGGCAACCTGCTGCGGCATGCCGACGTTGTCGCAATAGGCGGTGACAAGATGAATGCCGTCCAGGAGCGACAGTCCCGTTCGTTTGCGCTCCTGGGACGAGTGCAGAAGTTTACGCAGCGCCTTGAGGCGCGGATTGGCGGCCGATCCGATCTGTCTCACGCCGCGCAGGTCCGGAACCCGGCGAAGACGTCGCGCCGGTCCGGAGTGTAAAAATTGCGCCAGGTGTTCCGCAGGAGTCCGGCGCGGGTCGCGAAACAGCCCCCGCGCAGCACCCTGTGATCTCCGAACCAGGGTTCGGAATATTCCTTGTACGGGTCGCGCACGAAACCCGGATACGGAGCAAACCAGTCGGCCGTCCATTCCCACACATTGCCGAACATCTGCCGGCAACCCCAGGCGCTATCGCCTTGCGGGAAGGCGGACACGTCCGCGCAATCCCCTGCCACCCCATAGAGATTGGCGAGTACCGGCGACGACGCCTCATCGCCCCATGGATAATGTCTTTTGTGGTCCGCCGAACCGGGCGTGGCGGCGGCTGCGAATTCCCACTCCGCTTCCGTCGGCAGCCTGCGGCCCGCCCAGCGGCAGTACGCTTCAGCCTCGAACCAATTGACGTGAATTACCGGCGCATACGGCCGCAACGCAACCACGGCATCGTAACGCCGGCGCAGCCACGCGCCATTGCTCCTTATCCAATAGACCGGGGTTTCAGCCTGAACGTCATTGCGCCATCGCCATCCGTGTTCACCCCACAACTCCGGGCGCCGGTAGCCCCCATCTTGAACGAATGCCATGAATTCGGCGTTGCTCACGGGCGCGCGCGCAATACGAAACGGCTTTACCTCGACCTCATGCGCCCATTTCTCGTTGTCGAACACAAACCCGTCAGCCGCAGCCGCGCCGAGCATGAACGTGCCGCCGGTCACCTCAACGTCGCCGAACCAGGCGCCAGTCTCCAGCTCTGCCGGTATGGCGGCATTTCGCGGCGCCGGATAACCCAATGTCTGGCGGGTGTAGGTGAATGCTTCGCAATGCATTTCCTCGTGGAATGCCGCAAGCTGCGCGAAATAATTCAGGTGTTCCGCCGCACCTTCGCCGTCAATACGCTCCAGCACACGATCGAGCACTTGCTGCAAGTATGTCAGCGTCGCATCGGGTTTCGGCAGCGGCAAGGTCCAGCGCGCGGCATGCGGCACCGTTGCCGAGTTGTAAAGGCCGTCTGCGTTATCGAGGATCGAAGGCGCGAGCGCCCCACTGCGCTGGTAACGCAGGCACCAATGTTCCTGGAACCAGCCGACATGCCCGATTTCCCACAGTGGCGGGTTGACGATCCTGAGCTGCGGCCCGAGCAGACGCTCGCCGCTCAGATCTTCAGAATGCAGCAAAGTGCGCGCCCGCGCGGCGCGCAGCATTTCGCGCAGCGTGCTGGCGTTCGGCTCGGTAATTGGCATATAGTTGCCACAGAGTTTAACGTGGATTGCTCAGGGTGAAAATCGCGATCGTTACGCCCGCCGCCGCGGGCTCGCGTCACGGGAACCGCAACACCGCGGCGCGTTGGGCTTCACTGCTGCGCAAACTGGGCCACCGCGTCGCGATCCGGGTGTCATGGGACGGCACGGCTGCGGATGCCATGATCGCGCTGCATGCGCGGCGCAGCTACGATTCGCTCATGCGTTTCAGGCAAGCTTGTCCCCAGCGGCCGCTCGTGCTGGCCCTCACCGGCACCGATCTTTACCGCGATATTCGCTTCGACGCCAGCGCCCGGGAATCGATGCACGTGGCGGACCGCATGATCGTGCTGCAGGACATGGGGCTGAACGCATTGTCCCCCATGCTGCGGCGAAAAACCCGCGTCATCTACCAGTCGGTCCGATCGGTCAGGCGGCCGCCGCCGCTCAAGTCCTGCTTCGAAGTCGCGGTGAGCGGCCACCTGCGCGAAGAAAAGGACCCGTTCCGCGCCGCTGCGGCGCTACAGCATTTGCCGGTCGCAAGCCGCATCCGCGTCGTGCACATGGGTGGGGCCATGAACGAGGACATGGCACGCGAGGCCCGCCAATGGATGGCGCGCCAACCCGCCTACCGCTGGCTGGGCGAACTGGAACACGGGCAGGCGCTGCGGCGCCTTGCCCGCAGCCGGCTGATGGTGATCAGTTCGCGCATGGAAGGCGGCGCCAACGTGGTATCGGAAGCCTTGGCCGCCGGCGTGCCGGTCATCGCCTCCCGGATTTCCGGCAACATCGGCATGCTCGGCGGGCACTACGCCGGTTACTACCCGGTCGCAGACGAAAAAGGGCTGGCGCGTCTGTTGTGGCGCGCCGAATCCGATCCGGCCTTTTACCGCCGGCTCAAGCGGCAATGCGCGGCCCGGAGATATCTCGTAAGTCCGCAGCTTGAAATGGGGAATCTGAAAAAATTGCTCGCCGAGCTCTTCTGAGGGCGACATTGCGCCGGCGGTGGCGACGACGATGTTTCATCACTTCCTCCCGTCACACAGCATAGCGCCGGTGCGCTTCAAGCTGTCGGCGCTCCCGCGGGAGATTCGAGAATCAGCCTCACCGGCGCGAAACTTCGACGATGCGCTTCACATACGCCGTATGCGCGCAACGCCGCCAGGTGGGCCGCAGTCGGATAGCCCTTGTGGCGGTCAAAGCGATACTGCGGATGGCGGCGATGCAGTTCCAGCATCTCCGCATCGCGCGCCACTTTGGCGAGGATCGATGCCGCAGAAATCGCCGCGATGGTGGCATCACCCCTGACGACGGCGCGCACCGGGCAGTCCAGCTGCGGGCAATGCAATCCGTCCACCAGGACCTCCCGTGGCGCAATGGCAAGCCCGTCGACCGCGCGACGCATGGCGAGCAGGCTTGCACGCAGGATGTTGAGCGCGTCGATCTCCTCCACAGTCGCACTTGCCACCGACCAGGCAGTTGCGCACGCTCTGATGTCTGACGCCAGCGCCTCGCGCTTGCGCGCGGTCAATGTCTTCGAGTCGGCGAGACCGTCGATCACCACGTCATCGGCAAGAATTACCGCTGCGGCGAATACGGGGCCGGCCAATGGTCCGCGTCCGGCTTCGTCTACGCCGCAAACCCAGACCGTTGAACTCATTCAATTCCGCCACGGAGGATGGGCAGCAGCGCCGCGGCCACTTTCTGCGCGGTATTCTGCCGGAGTTCGTCGAGCATGCTGCTGAAGCGTGTTTCGAGGCGGCTGCGAACCGTTGCGTCGGATAACAGGTTAAGCACGGCCTGCCCCAGGTTGCCCGGCGTCGCCTCGTCCTGCAGGAATTCCGGGACGACGAACTCGCCGGCAAGGATGTTGGGCAAACCGACATACGGTTGATAGCGTTGGTGCTTCATGATCCACCATGACATACGCGGCATTTGGTAGGTGATCACCATGGGGCGCTTGAGCAGCGCCGCCTCGAGCGTGGCCGTTCCGGAAGCCACGAGCACCACATCCGCGGCCGCCATCGCGTCATGAGCATGGCCAAACAAGATCGTTACACTGAGAGACTGCGCTTCGTGACGACAAACCGCCGCTTCGAACAGTTCCCGAGTCTCGCGGCTTACCAGCGGCACCAGGAATAACACATCTGAAACGGCAGCCGCGATTTCGATTGCCGTGGCGACGAACAGGTCGGCCATCTGTTCGAGCTCGCTCACCCGGCTGCCCGGCAGCAACGCAATGACCCGCGCGGCAGTCGGCAGATGCAGCTGCCGGCGTGCGGCCTGCATGCCCGGAAAATCTCCCAGCATGTCCGCCAGCGGATGGCCGACGTAGGCGACCGGGACCTGTGCCTGTTCGTAAAGCCGGGCCTCGAACGGGAACAGGGTCAGCATTTTGGTGACGGCGCGCTTGATCTTACGGATGCGCCCGCCGCGCCAGGCCCAGATCGAAGGGCTCACGTAATGTACCGTGGGAATGCCAGCCGACTTGAGCTTCAACTCGAGATCGAGATTGAAATCCGGGGCGTCGACACCGATAAAACAGGCGGGCGGCTCTCGCAGAAAATGCTCGGTAATGCGACGCCGAATGCCGACGATTTCGAAATAATGGCGCAGCACCTCGACGTAGCCGCGCACCGCCAGCTTTTCCATCCGAAACAGGATGTGCATGCCGGCGGCCTGCATTTTCGGTCCGCCGATGCCGACGAAGCGCGCCTGCGGCAAATGCTCCCGCACCGCCTCGATCAGGTGAGCGCCGAGCAGGTCTCCGGACGCTTCTCCCGCGACGATGCCGACGGTGGGCGTCGCGGCGGCCGTATCGCCCATGGTTACCGAATAATGCCGCGTGTGGAAGCAGCCAGGAAGTCGAGCAGCGGGCGAATCTCCTGGCACTGTGCAAGTTGCCGCTCGAGCTCTTTTTTTGCCTCGTCCAGCGTCAGGCCGGACTTGTAAAGCGTCTTGTAGGCGCGCTTGAGCTTGGTAACGGTCTCCGCCGTGAAGCCGCGCCGCTTGAGTCCTTCAGCATTGATCCCGTACGGTTTGGCCGAATTGCCCGACGCCGTGACATACGGCGGGATGTCCTGCAGCACCATCGTTCCGAGTGCCGTAATGCTATGGGCTCCGATGTGGCAGAACTGGTGTACTGCGGTAAAACCGCCGAGTATGGCGTAATCGCCGACATGCACGTGACCGGCCAACTGAGCGTTATTGGCGAAAATCGTGTGGTTGCCGATCTGGCAGTCATGCGCCAGGTGAACATAGGCCATGATCCAGTTGTAGTCGCCGACCCGCGTCACGCCCGCATCCTGCGCTGTCCCGCAATTGAAGGTGCAAAACTCGCGAATGGTATTGTGATCTCCGATTTCAAGACGGGTTGCCTCGCCGCCGTATTTCTTATCCTGCGGAATTTCGCCCAGGGATACGAACTGGTAAATCCGATTATTGGCGCCAACGCGCGTGTGGCCGGTGATCACCGCGTGCGGCCCGATGCGGCAGCCGGACCCGATTTCCACGTGCTCACCGATGACCGCGTACGGGCCGATTTCGACCCCGGCGGAGATTTTCGCTCGCGGATCGACGATCGCTGTCGGATGGACGCTTATCTTGCGGTCGGTATCCACCTGTCAAACCCCGGCATGGGTCCGCTTAATCCACTGCTGTCTTGAGGGAGCGCACCGTGCACATGAGTTCCGCCTCGGCGACCAGCGTGTCCGCGACCCGCGCCTCGGCCCAGAATTTCCAAATCCCCCGCAAGTGGCGCTGCAGCGATACGTCGAGCCGCAACGTATCCCCGGGCGTGACCGGCTTTTTGAAGCGAGCCTTGTCGATTCCGACAAAATAATAGACGGATCGGGCATCAGCCTGGGCTCCCATGGTCTTGAACGACAGGATCGCGGCCGCCTGCGCCAGCGCCTCGATGATCAGCACTCCCGGCATGACCGGATGGTGGGGAAAATGCCCTTCGAAGAACGGTTCATTGATCGTCACGTTCTTGAGGGCGACAAGGTTCCTTCCCGCTTCGTAGGACAGCACCCGGTCGATCAACAGAAACGGATAACGATGCGGGAGATATTCCAGAACTTGGTTAATATCCAGGCTGTTCAAGATTCGCTCCTTTCGAGGGCCGCGAGCTTTTTTTCCAGCGCCCGGAGGCGATCCGCCAGATCGCTCAAATGCCGCAGCTGTGCGGCATTCCTGCGCCAATTGCGGTTCGGCTCGAATGGATAGGCGCCGGTATACGTGCCGGGTTTGTCGATCGACTTCGTAATTATCGTATGTGCGGAAATCTCGACGTGGTCGGCGATCGTGAGATGCCCCGCGATGCCGGACGCGCCGCCGATGCTACAATAGCGGCCGATTTTCGCGCTGCCGGCAATGCCGGCGCAGGCGGCGATCGCGGTATGCGCGCCGATCCGCACGTTATGGGCAACCTGGATCTGGTTGTCGAGTTTGACACCGTCTTCGATGACGGTATCGTCGATGGCGCCGCGGTCGACCGTGGTGTTGGCGCCGATCTCGACATCGTTGCCGACGACCACGCGGCCGATCTGCGGAATCTTGATCCAGCGCTCATCGGCCATCGCGATGCCGAAGCCGTCCGCGCCAATGACGGCCCCGGAATGCAGGATCACCCGATCGCCGATGACGCACTCCTCATAGATTGTAACATTGGCATGCAGCCGCACCCCAGCGCCCAGCACAGCGTTGTCACCGATGACACACCCGGCCCCGATTATGCAGCCTGCCCCGATCCTGGCGTTCCTGCCCACTACCGCCAGTGGTCCAATCTCGGCGTCCGCCGCAATCATGGCCGAGCCGTCAACGACCGCCGTGACGTGCGTTCCGGAATTGGGTTGCCGGGACGGATTGAGCAAACCTGAAACGCGCGCGAAATAAGCGTACGGATTGGCACAAACGAGCCTCGGCAACTCGGTGGCCTCGCGCAGCGCCGTTCCCAGGATGACCACTCCCGCGCGCGTCGCCTTCAACTGCGGGAGATACCGCTCGTTCGCGAGGAAAGTTACGGTGTCGGGACGGGCGTTCTCAAGCGTCGCAACCTGCGTCACGCGGGCAGCTGAATCGCCAACGACTTCCCCGCCGAAGCGTTCGGCGATCTCTCGCAGAGTGTAGGATTTTCGCTCGCTGCGCGTCATAACGAGATGGGCGACAGGCCTGCGCCACCCGCTCCGGCCGCTCCGGCGGCGCCGGCGCGGACCACGGCCGTCGCGTGATGAGCCGCGTCTATTTGCTTTCGGTGAGCGCCTTGAGCACCTTGTCCGTGATGTCGATACGCGGATTACGGTAGACTGCTTCCTGCAGAATAAGATCGAATTTTTCCGCCTCCGCGATCTGCTTGATGACGCGATTGGCGCGTTCGAACAGCGCCGCAAGTTCCTGATTGCGGCGCAGGTTGAGGTCCTCGCGATATTCGCGCTGCATGCGCTGGAATTCCACGCTCAGCCGCGCCAGTTCCTGCTCCTTCGCCCGCCGGTCACTTTCGCTCATGGTCATCGCCTCTTTCTCGAGCTGGGTCTGCAGCGTCTTGATCTGCCCTTCCCTGCGCTGCAACTCCTGTGCGCGAGGCGCAAATTCCTTTTCCAGTTGCTTGCTTGCCCGTTCGGCCGGCGCGGATTCGCGGTTGATGCGCTCGGCATCGATGAAACCGATTTTCAGATCCGCCGCCTCGACCGCCGCGACGCTGAACAACAGCGCCAAAGCGCCGAAAGTCGAGAAAAAGTACTTCAATGTCGCCTCCTTGCGGTTAACTGCCCGCCGCAACCTGCCTCGCAGCTTGCGGCGCGCCGGCGGTTACTAGAATACCCCGCCGATCGTAAATTGGAGTGGTTGCTTCCGGTCGCCGGGTTTGTCGCCGAACGGCAGAGCCACGCTGATTTTGAGCGGACCGAGCGGCGATACCCATAACACCGCCAGCCCGGTCGAATAACGAAAATCGCCCGTACTGTACGCGTCGCCCACCATCCCGGCGTCGGCGAAGGCGCTCATCCTGACCGACCGGTCGTTGTCCAGACCCGGGAAAGGGAATAATAACTCCGCATTGGCGACCACCCTGCGGCTGCCACCGCGCGGATCACCGTTGGAATCCTTGGGACCGATCGTAAACGACCTGAAGCCGCGCACGGAATTTACGCCGCCGGCATAAAAGTTCCTGAAGAAAGGCAGCGGTTTCCCGCCATAGCCGACGCCGTAGCCGAGCTCCCCATTCAGCATCAGCGTATACGAACGGGTCAGAGGAAAGTAGCGCTGATACTGGTACGAAGCCTTGTAGTATTTGAGCGTGCCACCCGGGAGACCGACTTCGCCGGTCGCTTTCTGCAGCGTACCCGCGGTCGGATAGATGAGACTGTCCCGCCCGTCACGCGCCCATCCTATCGTGCCGAGAACCGTGGAGTTATGGTCACCAAACGTCGCGACGTAGTCCTGGTACAGCAGCGGGCTTTCGGGATAGGTCGTGATGCTCGTGTCCTCGTAGCCCAGTCCGTAATTGATGGTGTCTATTTCCGAGATCGGAACACCGAGACGCAGCGCGGCGCCGGCGGTCCTGGTCTGGTAGAAACCCAGACCGCTGTTCACCGCATCAATCTTGCGCAGATAGACATCGAAGCCCTGGCTGACACCATCGACCGTGAAGTAGGGATCGGTATACGACAACGCATAAGTCGTATTGATCTTGCCGCTGTTGATTTGGGCCGTGACATGCTTGCCGGAACCGAAAATGTTCTGCTGCGTGACCGCGCCTGACAGAAGCAGGCCCTCGCCGCTGCCGAACCCCGCCCCGAGCAGAATCACCCCGGTTGGCTTCTCAACGACGGAAATGTTGAGATCCACCTGATCGGTCGTTCCGGGGACAGCGGGCGTCTCGACATTGACTTCCGTGAAATAACCCAGTTTATCGATGCGGCTCCGCGACAGGTTGATCTTGTCGCCCGAATACCATCCGCCCTCGAGTTGGCGCATCTCGCGCCGGATCACTTCATCGCGAGTCCGGGTGTTGCCTGAGATGTTGATGCGATGCACATAGACGCGACGGCCGGGATCAATGAAGAAAGTAAACGCGACCCGCTGCTTCTGCTTGTCGATCGCCGGAATGGCGTTAACGTTGGCGAAAGCGTAACCGTCATTGCCAAGCCGGTCGGTGATGAGCTTCGTCGATTCGGTCAGGCGCGCGCGGGAGAAAGTCTCCCCGGGTTTGATCCTGATCAGCTTGAGCGCCTCGTCTTCCGGAATCAATTTTTCGCCGGCCACCTTGATGTCGGAAACGGTGTACTTGGACCCTTCCGTGATACTGATCGAAATGTAGATCTCCTTCTTGTCCGGCGTGATCGAAACCTGGGTCGAGTCGACGTTGAACTCAAGGTAACCGCGATCCAGGTAATGCGAACGCAGCGTTTCGAGATCGGCGGCGAGCTTCTGCCGCGAATACTGGTCATGCTTGCTGAACCATGTCATCAGCCCCGGCGTGCGAAGCACGAACAGGCCCAGCAGATCCCTCTCCCGGAGCGCATTGGCACCGATAATGCTGATCTGACGGATCTTCGAGACCTCGCCTTCCTCGATGCTGAAATTGATCGCGACACGGTTGCGCTCGAGCGGTGTTACGGTCGTGCTGATGTTCACCGCATACATGCCGCGGCTCAGATACTGTCGCTTGAGCTCCTGCTCGGCGCGGTCAAGCAGGCCTTTGTCGAAGATGCGGCCCTCGGCGAGCCCGACCTGACGCATGCCCTTGATCAACTGCTCCTTGTCGAATTCCCGCATTCCCGCAAAGTCGATTTGTGCCACGGACGGCCGTTCCTGCACCACCACCACAAGCACGCCGTTGTCGACCTCGAGACTGACATCCTTGAAAAAACCCGTGGCAAACAGCGCGCGGATCGCCTGCGCCGCTTTTTCCTCGGTCATCGTGTCGCCGACCTTCACCGGCAGATAGCTGAATACCGTGCCGGCCTCGGTGCGCTGTATCCCCTCGATCCGGATGTCCTTGATGGCAAAAGGCTCAAGCGCCGCGGCCGGCAGAGCACAGAGCATCAGCAACGACAGGATAACGCGCGCAAGACTCATCAATGCTTAGCCGTTTATGAGACGGTTGATATCGTTATAAAGCGCGAAGGCCATCAACGTGAACAGCAACGCCATGCCGATGTGCTGCCCGATTTCGATGACTCTGTCCGACACCGGACTGCCTTTGAAAATTTCGAACATATAATACATCAAATGCCCGCCATCTAATAAGGGTATCGGCAGCAGGTTGAGCACACCGAGGCTGATGCTGATCAGCGCCAGGAAGAGCAGATATGAGATCCAGCCGCCTTGAGCCGTCTGTCCGGCGTAGTCGGCAATCGTGATCGGGCCGCTCAGGTTTTTGAGGGAAACTTCGCCCACGATCATCTTCCCCAGCATTTTCAGGCTGAATAACGACGTGTCCCAGGTCTTCTGTGATGCCTTGACCATGCTTTCCAGCGGACCGTACCGCACTTCCGTAAGCAGATCCGCCATGACACTACGATCAATCAGCGGCGCCGCACCGATCTTGCCGGTTGGTTGCCCATTCTCGATCACCAGGACGGGCGTGATCTCAATGGCGCGCGGCAGCACGCCCTGGCGCCTCACTTCAAACGTCAGCGTCTCGTCCGGATGGCTGCGCACCATGTTTACCACCAGATCCCAGCTCGTGATGCGCTGTGTGTTGATCCCGGTAATCTCGTCGCCTGCCCTGAGCCCGGCGCGTTCGGCTGCGCCGCCGTTCACGATGCTTCCGATCACCGGCTTGATCACGGGCTGGTAGCGCGTTAACCCCAGCGCCTTGAGGAAATCGCTATCGAGATCGTTTGCGCTCAACCCCGACAAGTCCAGCTTGCGCCAGGCGATCTCTCCTTTTTCGTTACGCACTTCGATCGATACGCCGGCCTTGTGCACCGCGTGCTGCAGCAACATCCAGCGCGCATCCTGCCAGGTCGCGACCGGCTCATCGCCGATCCTGACCATCAGTTCTCCAGGCACGAAACCGGCGCTGGCCGCCGACGTGCCGGGCGTCACCGGGCCAAGCACGGGCTTGATGCCCGGCACACCGTGCACGAACAGAACCCAATAGAACAAAATCGCGAGCAGAAAATTCGCCGCCGGTCCCGCGATCACGATCGCGAAACGCCGGTATACCGACTGGCGGTTGAAGGCACGCGGCAGATCCTGCGGCGCCACCTCTGCCTCGCGCTCATCGGCCATCTTGACGTAACCGCCGAGCGGGAATGCCGCGATCACCCATTCAGTGCCGTCGCGGCCCAGCGCTCTGCCCCACAGCGGTTTTCCGAAACCGACCGAGAAGCGCAGCACCTTAACGTTGCAGAGACGCGCCACCAGGTAATGGCCGAACTCGTGGACGACGATCAGGCAGCCCAGTGCGACAACAAACGCCACAACGGTGATCAGGAGGTTCATACCGCGGTCTCGTAATGACAGACCCTAGCAGCCTGTCGGACTTAACAGTCCGACAGGCTGCTAAAAGTAAAACCGGCTGACCATTCGGAAGAAACCCCACCCGAAGCGGCCGAATATGAAGAAAAACAGGGGTAAATTCGCATATCCGTCATCCTCTTTTGCAATTTTCCTGGCGCCGGTTTTGCATTAGGAGTTTGTCCGACCTAAGTCCGACAAACTCCTAGGATCGTGCCAGCTGCGGGCGGGTACCGGACGCATGCCCTTTGTGGACGCTCTTCAGCCAGCGCTCGGCACATGCGCGCGCTTCCCGGTCGGCATTCAGCACGTCGTCGAGGTCACGCATCGGCCTGGTCGCAAGCTGTTCGAGCACCGCCTCTATCAAGACCGGAATCCGCATGAAGTTCAGTTTGCCGGCAAGAAACTTCTCCACCGCGATCTCGTTCGCGGCGTTGAGCACCGTCGGGGCGCTGCCGCCGGCGCGAAGCGCCGCATAGGCGAGCCGCAGACACGGAAAACGCTGGAGATCCGGGCGTTCGAAATGCAGCGCCCCGACGCGCGCGAGATCCAGGAACTCGACTCCGGCTGCGATGCGATCCGGATAGCCCAGCGCGAATGCGATGGGCGTGCGCATGTCGGGATTGCCAAGTTGGGCGATCACCGATCCATCGACGTATTCGACCAGCGAATGAATCACGCTCTCCGGATGGATCACGACCTCGATCTGTGATTCGGTGGCATCGAAGAACCAGTGCGCCTCGATCACCTCCAGCCCCTTATTCATCATCGTCGCGGAATCGACAGAAATCTTGCGTCCCATCACCCAGTTGGGGTGCGCGCAGGCTTGATCCGGCGTGACGTGCTCAAGCCGGTGCAGCGGCGTCGCGCGGAACGGTCCGCCGGAGGCGGTCAGCAGCACGCGCCTGACGCCGACCGCGCCGAGCTTCCCCGAATATCCCCGCGGCAATGCCTGAAATATCGCATTGTGCTCGCTGTCTATCGGCAGCAAAGCGGCCCCGCTTGCGCGCACTGCTTCCATCAGGATCGGACCGGCCGTCACCAGCGCCTCCTTATTGGCGAGCAGCACCTTTTTTCCGGCCCGCGCCGCAGCCAGCGTGGGCCGCAATCCGGCGATGCCGACAATCGCTGCCATCACCGCGTCAACCTGCGGCAGGCTCGCGGCCTGTTCCAGGGCTTCGACGCCGCACAGCACAGTGCATTCCAGTCCGGAGTGCTTGATACGCCGCTCCAATTCCGCGGCCGCCGGGAGTTCCACCATCACCGCGAGCCCAGGTTGGAATCGGCGACACTGTTCGAACAGGAGATCAACCTGGTTGCGCGCGGTCAGTGCAACGACCTTGAACTTCCCCGGATGGCGCGCAATCACGTCGAGCGTGTTGACACCGACACTGCCGGTCGAGCCGAGTATGGTCAGATTCTGCTTATCAGGCATCGTCACGCGGAGTAATACAGTGACAGCGCCGCGAGCGGCATGCTTGCAATCAGGCCGTCAACGCGGTCGAGCATGCCGCCGTGCCCGGGAAACAGCCTGCCGCTGTCCTTGACGCCGGCCTGGCGTTTTATCCAGGACTCGAACAAATCGCCTTCAACACTCATAACCATAACGGCCGCAAACAGGATTATTCCGCCCAAGCCGTGAAACAGCGCTTCTCGCGGAGCGAACATGAACCAAAGCACAGCATAATACACCGCTACAGCGACGCACGCGCCCGCCACACCCTCCCAGGTTTTCCCCGGGCTGATCCGGGGCGCGAGGCGGCGCCGACCGAAGCGCTGGCCGGCCAGGTAAGCGGCGCTGTCGGCGATCCAGACGATGCCCAGCAACGTGAGCAGTCGCGCGGGCTGGGCTTGCAGCCCTACCAGGGCCAGCCATGCCGGCACCAGCACGACCCAACCGGTAACACCCATGACGAGCGCATTCTGAACGCGCCACTTTCCGGCGAGCCACGCCGGCGCGAGCATCAGCCAGAATGCCGCCGACACCCAGTACGCGAACAACGAAAACGGCACCGGGACCGGCAGACTGGCGAGGCTATTCGGTGCGTACAGGAGACCGACGCCCGACACCGGCACGATCGCGGCGAAAAGCCACCGCGCGACACGCCCGTAGCCGGCCAGCGCTGCCCATTCCAGGCTCGCGATCAATAACGGCGGCAGCAGACAGGCGAGCCAGTACTGGTTCGGCAGAAACAGCAGCGCACCGACCAACAGCGGCAGCACTACGGCAGCGGTGAGCAGGCGCGTGATGAGCATCTCGCAGGATTTGATTGACACCGGCGGGGTCGGCCAGCGGACGACACTATCCCGTCACGCGGCGGTGTGTCGCGCGTTCGACGGCCTGGGGCAGTTGTTCACTGGTGCGCCCGAAACGCCGTTCGCGCTGCTGGTATGAAACGATCGCGTGCTCCAGAGCCGTAGCATCGAAATCCGGCCACAGGGTATCTGTGAAATACAGCTCGGTGTATGCGAGTTGCCACAGAACAAAATTGCTGATGCGCTGCTCGCCGCCGGTCCGGATGAACAAGTCGGGTTCCGGCGCATAACTGAGCGCAAGGTATGGGGCGAGATCGTTTTCGCCGAAACCGGACGCGAGTTCGGGACGGTCCTTAAGCATGCGGTTCGCCGCCTGCAGTATGTCCCAGCGGCCACCGTAGTTAGCGGCAACCGTCAAGGTTAGCCCGTCGTTGTCCCGAGTCAGCCCCTCGGCCTCCCGGATCAGGCTCACAAGCTTTGGTTCGAAACGCGACAGATCGCCGATAACCCTGAAGCGAATGCCGTTTTCATGCAATTTGCCCACTTCCTGTTCCAGCGCCATCATGAACAGACGCATCAGAAACGACACCTCGTCGGGCGGACGGCGCCAGTTCTCG
The DNA here is from genome assembly GCA_001772005.1 of Betaproteobacteria bacterium RIFCSPLOWO2_12_FULL_62_58. GTDB lineage: Bacteria > Pseudomonadota > Gammaproteobacteria > Burkholderiales > SG8-41 > DSOT01. Next base: position 42,845 of record MERI01000182.1, read on the forward strand.
CTGCTGAATGCGAACAGCGTCAGATATTCGACCCCGCGCTCGCCGCAGGCGCGCACCACAGCGCGTACCGCTTCAACGCCGCGCTTGTGGCCCCCGATGCGCGGCAGGAAGCGCTGCTGCGCCCAACGGCCGTTGCCATCCATGATGATGGCGATATGCCGTGGAATGGGTCGCGTTTCCGGGATTTCTGCGGTCGAACTCTTGACCATTGGGGGCTCTAGATCGCCATCAGGTCGGCTTCTTTGGCTTGCAGCATCTTGTCGATTTCGGCGATGTGCCGGTCGGTAAGCTTCTGAACGTCGTCCTGGGCGCGGTGCTCCTCGTCTTCCGCGACTTTCTTCTGCTTGAGCAGGTCTTTCAAATGATGAATGGCGTCACGCCGCACGTTGCGCACGGCCACGCGCGCGTTTTCGCCTTCGGTGCGGACCACCTTGATCAATTCCTTGCGGCGCTCTTCGGTGAGCGGCGGCATCGGCACCCGCACGGTATCCCCCTGGGTCGCCGGGTTCAATCCCAGATCCGAAGCGCGGATCGTCTTTTCAACAGCAGCGGCCATTTTCTTGTCCCACGGGATGACGCCGATGGTTCGTGCATCAAGCAGGGTCACGTTGGCGACCTGAGGAATCGGGGTCGGTGTACCGTAGTAATCCACCACGATATGGTCGAGCAATCCCGTGTGAGCACGTCCGGTGCGGACCTTGGCGAGGTCGTTCTTGAGCGCCTCCAGCGTTTTCTTCATTTTCTGCTCCGCGGTTTTCTTCACGTCGGCAATCATCACCCACCTCCGTCTCAAACGTGAACCATCGTTCCTTCGTCTTCGCCCAGCACCACGCGCTTGAACGCCTTGGGCTTGAAAATGCTGAATACGTTGATCGGCAGTTTCTGATCGCGGCACAGCGTCAGCGCCGTTGCATCCATTACCTTGAGGTTCTTGATGATCGCCTCGTCGAACGTCAGCCGCTTATAGCGCATCGCATCGGGGTGAGTTCTGGGATCATCGGTATAGACGCCGTCGACTTTGGTCGCCTTGAGCACGAGATCCACGTTCATTTCCATTCCCCGCAGCGCCGCCGCGGTATCGGTGGTAAAAAACGGGTTGCCGGTGCCGGCCGCAAAGATCACCACCTTGCCCTCTTCCAGGTAGCGCATCGCCTTGCCGCGGATGTAGGGCTCGACCACCTGCTCGATGTTGAGGGCCGACTGCACGCGGCTCACCAGGTTGACGCGACGCATGGCATCCTGCAGCGCGAGCGCGTTCATCACCGTGGCAAGCATCCCCATATAATCGGCCGTTGCCCGGTCCATGTGCGCGGCACCCGGCGCTACGCCGCGAAAGATATTGCCGCCGCCGATCACAACCGCCACTTCGACGCCAAGATTGGCCACCTCGGCAATTTCATCGACGATGCGCTCGAGCGTTCCGCGATTGATGCCATAACTGTCCTCGCCCAACAACGCCTCGCCGCTGAGTTTAAGCAGAATACGTTTATAAGCGGGCGTTTCTGGCATGGCGGTCTCGCTACAGGAAACGGTGTTGCCGGGTCAAGAGGACGGGGGCGCTTGCCGCTCGTCCTTGTGCCGGGCCTGGCCGACTTGGGCCATGACTTCGGCCGCAAAATCGCCCTTTTTCTTCTCGATGCCCTCGCCGACCACATAGAGCGTGAAACCGGCGACAGACGCTCCATTGGACTTCAGCAACTGCTCGACCGTCTGCTTGTCATTCTTCACGAACGGCTGACCGAGCAAGGTGACTTCCTTGAGGAATTTCTGGACCGAGCCTTCCACCATTTTTTCGACGATATTCGGCGGCTTACCCGACTCGGCGGCTTTCGCCAGGGCGATATCGCGCTCTTGCTTGACGATCGCGGCGGGTACCCCGTCCTTGGAAAGCGCCACCGGTCTGCTGGCCGCGATATGCATCGCGAGATCCTTGGCCAGCGCCCCGCTGCCGCCAACCACATCGACCATGACGCCGATCTTGGCGCCGCCGTGGATGTAGCTGGCGAGCCGACCCCCTGCCGCGATGCGTGCAAACCGGCGAATCATCACGTTCTCGCCTATCTTGCCGATCAGTGCCGTGCGCGCCGCCTCGACCAATGCGTCATTCAACCTGAGGGATGAGAGCGCCGCCACGTCGGCCGGACCCTCCGTCGCCACCAGCTGCGCCAGCGCGCCCGCAAACGCGATGAATTCCCCGTTTTTTGCGACGAAATCCGTCTCACAGTTTATTTCGACCATCGCGCCGAGCTTTCCGTCGCTGGAAATATGCGCGGCCACAACGCCTTCAGCGGTGACGCGCGTAGCGGCCTTGCTTGCCTTGTTGCCGAGCTTGATGCGCAGGATTTCCTCGGCCTTGCCCGCATTCCCGCCGGCCTCGGTCAAGGCTTTCTTGCATTCCATCATTGGCGCGTCTGTTTTCTCGCGCAACTCCCGTACCATGCTTGCGGTAATGTCCGCCATTCCGTGCTCCACCGGTTAAAAAAAAGGGGCTCGCGCCCCTTGCTGCAGGTTCGTTGACTCTTATGCCTCGGCGTCTTCGTTTTCTTCGACTTCCACGAACTCGTCGCCGCCGCCCACGATTTCCTTGACGGTGTCACTGCGCCCCTCCAGGATTGCGTCGGCCACACCGCGGGCGTAAAGACGGATCGCCCGGCTCGAGTCGTCGTTTCCCGGAATCACGTAATCGATGCCCTCAGGCGAGTGGTTGGTGTCGACCACGCCGATCAGCGGAATGTCGAGCTTGCTGGCCTCGGCCACCGCACCCTTCTGGTAGCCGACGTCGATCACGAACATCGCGTCGGGCAGTCCGTTCATATCCTTGATCCCCCCGAGACTGCGTTCGAGTTTGGCAAGCTCGCGCTGATAATGCAATGCTTCCTTCTTGGGCAACTTCTCGATCGAGCCGTCCCGGACCATCGCGTCGATGTCCTTCAAGCGCTTGATTGACTGCTTGACCGTCTTGTAATTGGTCAACATGCCACCCAACCAGCGGTAGTCGACATACGGCGCGCCGCAGCGCTGCGCCTCTTCCTTGATGATTTCGCGCGCTTGGCGCTTAGTGCCCACGAACAGCACTGTGCCCTTGTTGGCCGACAGTTGCCGCACGAACTTGAGCGCCTCCTGGTACATGGCCAGTGTTTTTTCCAGATTGACGATATGAATCTTGTTGCGATGCCCGAAGATGTACGCCGCCATCTTGGGATTCCAGTAACGGGTCTGGTGTCCGAAATGGACGCCCGCTTCAAGCATTTCACGCATCGTGACTGACATGTCTTACTCCCGGTTAGGGTTGAGCCTCCACCCGCGATCAACACCCGCCGCGCGAGCGGCAGGCACCCTGACTTCCCGCGGATGTGCGAATTGTAGCCACTCCATAGCATCATGAGCAATGAGCGGAGTTGGCCTAACTTTTTATTTTAACACACGAAAACTACTTCTCTCAAGGCGCGAATTGGCCCGCCGCGTTGATTTCGCGCGGATGCAATCGATGTCCGTTCTGGACTACAATCGCGGTTTCTCAAAAAACCAAGTACTTGGAATCTATTCGCCCGCGCCGAACGACGGCCCGGGTTACCCATGGCTGGCAACATCAAGTCCCCGGAAGAGATACAGAAAATGCGCACGGCGGGCCGTCTCGCCGGCGAGGTGCTCGATTTCATCGCGGCTCATGTCAACCCGGGCATCACCACCGGGGACCTCGACCGCCTCTGCCACGAATACATGGTCGGACAGCAGAAGACCATTCCCGCGCCGCTCAACTATGCCCCGCCCGGCTATCAGCCTTACCCCAAGTCGATCTGCACGTCAGTCAACCATGTGGTATGTCACGGCGTGCCGGGTGACAAAAAGCTCAAGGGCGGCGACATCATCAACATCGATATTACGGTCATCAAGGACGGCTATCACGGCGACACCAGCCGCATGTTCTACGTCGGCCAGCCGTCGATCCAGGCCAAACGGCTGTGCGAGGTCACGTACGAATGCATGTGGCGCGGCATCGCCGCAGTACGGTCGGGCGCCCAGCTCGGTGACATCGGATACGCGATTCAGAACTACGCCGAACGCCACGGCTTCAGCGTGGTCCGGGAATTCTGCGGACACGGTATCGGAACCAAGTTTCATGAAGAACCGCAGGTGCTGCACTACGGCCTGCCGAGCACGGGACTCAAGCTGCAGCCCGGCATGACCTTCACTATCGAACCGATGATCAACGCCGGCAAAGCAGACATCCGTCAGCTCGCCGACGGCTGGACCATCGTTACCAAGGACCACAGCTTGTCGGCGCAGTGGGAGCACACGGTTCTGGTGACGGAAACCGGATACGAGGTGCTTACGCTTTCAAACGGCGCCCCGCCCATCCCCCGGTTCGACTCCTGAACGCCATGAACGGACTGAGCGCGAGCACCGTCACCCCTCGACTCAAACTGGTTGCTGGCCAATGGAAAAGCGCTCTCGCCACCGGGCGCGAGGCGCTCCGACGGGCCTTCCTCGCGAAGCCCGCCGCGGGTGAACTGCTGCGCCGGCACAGCAAGCTCATCGATCGCCAGCTCAGAGTGGTATGGTCGACCCACGCATTCCCGCCCGAGCTGGCGCTGCTGGCAGTCGGCGGCTATGGCCGCAGCCAGTTGTTTCCGCATTCTGATATCGACCTCCTGGTCCTGCTGCCGGCCGCGGCCGACACGGGGCTCCAGCAAAAACTGGAGACCTTCATCGGCACGTTGTGGGACATCGGGCTCGAAGTCGGTCACAGTGTGCGCACCATCGCTGAATGCGCAGAGCTGTCGGGTCAGGACGTCACCGTGCAAACCAGCCTGCTCGAGGCACGATTGTTGAGCGGCAACCGCGACCTGTTCCGCCGGTTTGTCAAGACCATGCACGATGCACTCGATGCGGCCGCTTTCATGCAGGCCAAGCAACTCGAGCAGCAACAGCGTCACGAGCGCTACCAGGAAACCAATCTCGAGCCCAACATCAAGGAAAGCGCGGGAGGGCTGCGAGATCTGCAGAATATCCTCTGGATTGCGCGTGCCGGCGGCATCGGCAACACCTGGCGCGAACTGGCGCGCCGCGGCTTGATCACGCTGCAGGAAGCGCGCGAAATTCAGCGCGACGAACTGTTTCTGCAGGTGCTGCGCATCCGGCTGCATTACCTCGCGGCACGTCGCGAGGACCGCCTGCTGTTCGATCATCAGTCAGCGCTCGCAGCGCAGTTCAACCTGCGTGAGCGTCCGCACCGGTTGGCGAGCGAGCAGCTCATGCAGCGTTACTACCGCACCGCAAAGGCGGTCTCGCAACTCAATGCCATCCTGTTGCAGAACCTCAAGGCGCGCATCTCCCCCGTGCGCGACCGCGAATATCACGCGATCAACCCGCGTTTCGGCAGCCGCGGCGAACTGCTGGAAGCGCGCGATGAGCAGCTCTTTGATCGCGAGCCGGGCATGCTGCTCGAAGGCTTCCTGCTGTTGCAGCAGCGCCACGAACTGAAAGGCATGACGGCGACCACGCTGCGCGCGCTGTGGCGCGCCCGCCGCCGCATCGATCCCGCGTTCCGCCGCAATCCCGCCAACCGCGAACGGTTCATGCAGATCCTGCAGAGCCCGTCGCGCGTGGAGCGCGCGCTGCGGCGCATGAATCATTACGGCATCCTCGGACGCTACTTGCCGGCCTTTGGCCGCATTGTCGGCCAGATGCAGCACGATCTCTACCACGTCTACACGGTGGATGAGCATATCTTGCGTGTCATCCGCAACCTGCGGCGTTTTTCGATCCCTGAACTCGCCCACGAATTTCCGCTGTGCAGCCGGCTGATGAGCGACTTCGCGCGCCCGGAAGTGCTCTATCTGGCGGCGTTGTTCCACGACATTGCCAAGGGGCGCGGCGGCGATCATTCCCAGCTTGGCAAAGTCGATGCCCGTCGCTTCTGCCAGGCGCACGCTCTGTCGCGCGAGGATTCCGACCTTGTCTCGTGGCTGGTCGAACACCATCTCACGATGTCGGTCACAGCGCAGAAACAGGATCTCAGCGATCCCGACGTCATCCGGGTCTTCGCTCAGCGCGTCGGTGACGGGCGGCGGCTCGCCGCGCTCTACCTGCTCACCGTTGCCGACATTCGCGGCACCAGCCCGAAGGTGTGGAATGCATGGAAGGCCAAGCTGCTCGAAGATCTATTCCGTCTGACACGACGGCTGCTCGCCGGAGACCGCGTCAGCCTGGAGAGCAGCCTGCAGGCACGCCAGCAGGAAGCTTTGGCCAAGCTGCGGCTCTACGCGCTGCCGGATCATGCTCATGAGAAGCTCTGGGATCAGCTCGACACCGCATATTTCTTGCGCCACGACCCGCAGGAAATCGCGTGGCACACGCGCCTGCTCTATTTCCGGATGAACACCCAGAAGCCCGTGATCAAGGCCCGGTTGTCGCCAGCTGGAGAAGGACTCCAGGTGATGGTCTATATCCCGGACCAAAAGGAGTTGTTCGCGCGCATTTGCAGCTTCTTCGAACGCATCAGCTACGATATCTTCGAAGCCAAGATCTACACGACGCGCCACGGCTATGCGCTCGACAGCTTTCAGGTGCACGATTCGACCAACCGGCGGCCGCAATACCGGGATCTGATCAGCTATATCGAGCACGAGCTCGGCGAGCGCCTGCTGCACCAGACGCCGCTGCCGCCGCTCACCAAACCCAGGCTCAGCCGGCAGCTGCGGCACTTCCCGATCTCGCCGGAAGTCAACATTCAGCCTGATGACAAGGGAACCTACAAGGTGCTGTCGGTAATTGCCGGCGATCGCCCCGGGCTGCTATCGCGCATTGCACGCGTGCTGACTGCCTATGACATCAATCTGCACACCGCCATGATCAACACCCTGGGATGGCGCGCCGAGGACACCTTTCTCATCACTGGCGCGGCGCTCAACGATCCCAAGACCGTGGTCAGATTCGAAAGCGATCTGGTCGAGCAACTGCGCACGTGAAGCGAGCCGTGAGCCGACTTCAGGACCGCGCGCCTGCCGGATCGCGATTCACGGTTCACGCCTTTACTCGTCAATGATGTCCTGTCCGGGAAACAGCTCATCGATGAAACCGAAATTGCGCAGGTCGTGGATGCGCATCGGATACAGTATCCCGGCAAGGTGGTCGCACTCATGCTGCACCACGCGCGCGTGAAACCCGCTTACCACACGGTCGATGGCTTTGCCGTACTGGTCAAAGCCCCGGTAACGCAAGTCCTTGTAACGCGGCACGAGGCCGCGCATGTCGGGCACACTCAGGCACCCCTCCCAGGCTTCTTCCAATTCATTGCCCATCGGGGTCAACACCGGGTTGACCAGGACCGTGTGGGGCACCGCCTCCGCTTCGGGATAGCGCGGATTGTGATCGACACCGAAAATCACGACCTGAAGTCCGATTCCGATCTGCGGCGCGGCGAGTCCCGCGCCGTTGAGCGCCTGCATCGTGTCCTGCATATCGGCAACCAGCGCATGCAGGTCTGGCGTATCGAAACGCGGGACCGGCTGCGCTTGTTCCAGCAGGCGAGGATCGCCCATTCTGAGTACCGGCCTAATCGCCATCGAGCATCACCAGTGTTTCAAGAAGGCTGCGAACCCGCGCCATCGCCTGCTGCGACACGGCGTTGATATCCTCAAGCTTGACACCGCCGGCACTCGCCCCGCGCCCGGCGGCGTAGTTGACGACCACCGCGATCGCGGCGTAACACAAGCCGATCTCGCGCGCGAGCGCCGCTTCCGGCATGCCAGTCATGCCGACGATGTCGGCGCCGTCGCGCTCGAGCCGATTGATCTCCGCCGCCGTCTCCAAGCGCGGCCCCTGGGTCGCGGCATAAGTTCCGCCTGAAACGATCTCTTCCCCTGCAGCGGCGGCGGCCCCGAGCAGGCGCTGGCGCAGTTGCTCGCAATAAGGAAACGTGAAATCGATGTGCGTAACGCTGTGATCGGAACTGCTGTAGAACGTCGACATCCGGTTCCAGGTGTAGTCGATGATCTGGTCGGGCACGATCAGCGTACCGGGACCGAGGTCCGCGCGAATGCCGCCGACTGACGCTACCGACACGACATCTGTCGCCCGCTGCGAGTGCAGCGCCCAGATGTTGGCACGGTAATTGACTTCGTGCGGGGGAATGGTGTGACCGTAACCGTGGCGGGCGAGAAAGATCACTTCGGTTTTCCGGATCGTTCCGAACGTCAGTGCCCCGGAGGGTTCGCCGTACGGCGTGCGCACGACCTGACGGCGCGTCACCTCCAGGTTCGCGAGTTGCGTCAGACCGCTGCCGCCGATGATGGCTAACATAGGATTGAGGATCAAGGATTCAGGATTGAAGAAAAGCCGCAAAACCCAGACATGACATCAAACGCCGCACAGCTCAGCCGGAAAGAAGGATTTTAAGCGAAACTCGATCCTCAATCCTCGATCTTCAATCCTCGATCCTTGATCCTCGATCCTCAATCCTCTTTGAGGGCGTAGACCGCCGGCAGGTTGCGCCATGCCCCATTTACGTCCATCCCGAAACCGAATACAAAACGATTGGGAAGCCTGACGCCGATGAAATCCGCGCTGACAGGCTTGGCGCGCCCGGTTTCCTTTTCGGCAAATACCGCGCTATAAAACGCTTGTGCGCCCGCAGCCAACATTTTTTCACGGATCGCCGCCAGTGTCTGTCCCTCATCGAGGATGTCATCGACGACCAGCACCACCCGTCCTCTCACCTCCGTTCCGGGGCTCACCCGCCACGTAATCGCACCGCCGCGAGTCGCGTCACGGTAGCGCGTGACATCCAGATAATCGAACTCGAGCGGGAAATTGAGCAGCGGCAGCAGCTGTCCGGCGAATACGACGCTGCCACGCATCACGCCCAATACCAGCGGATTGCTGTCACGCAACCTGTCGTACACTTCCTGGGCGATGCGCGCGACCGCGTCGGACACGACAACGGCGGAACAGAGCTGTTCCGCCGTATCGAGTATCCGCCAGGCTTTTTCGAGCGGAATATTCACTCAATACGTGAAGGTCACAACGTTGTCGTCCATCGCCTGCTCGATCACATACGCCCCGCCTACGGTTTCCTCGATCTCCGGGATCAGGTCATTGCCCCATAGGTCGAGCGTCGGCGTGCAGACCTTGAAGCGGACACCGGCCTCATGCGCGTCCTTGATGAAATCATAGACGCTCTTGGGCGAACCTTCCTTGACAAACAGCTTCTCCGCCACGCCTTTCACGGCCAGTTCGCCGGCGCCCGCGGTAAGAATCACTTCGACTTCGTAGTCCATTGCGGCGGCAACTGTCGCCTGAAAAAATGGCGCGCCAAGCTCGGCACCGTTCCTGGGGTCAGTATTGACCATCACAATCATCAACTTGTGTGCCATGGCGCTCTCCTCTTCGGTTGTGTATTAGCACATTATGATACACCGATGAAGGACATTACTTCGGAAGCCGACACCCCATTTTCTTCAAATAATTGCGAAATTCCACCCCGACCTCCGAGTGCTTCAACGCAAAAGCGATATTGGCCTTCAGATACCCGAGTTTGCTGCCGCAATCATAGCGGACGCCGTCGAATTCGTATGCAAGGACATCTTCGTCACCCAATAAGCCGGCAATGCCGTCGGTGAGCTGGATCTCCCGGCCTGCTCCCGCCTTGAGGCCTCGCAGATGATGGAAAATGCGCGGCGTCAGGATATACCGTCCCACCACGCCGAGCGTGGACGGCGCAACACCCGGCGCGGGTTTTTCGACGATACCGGTGATGCGATGCGGCGACTTCGACCGCGCATCCAACTCGACGATGCCGTATTGCCGGGTTTCCTGCCGCGCCACGTTCTGCACACCGATCAGCGAGCGCCCGCGGCGCGCGAAGATCGCGGCCATCTGCTGGAGGACCGGCGGCTTGCCGTCTATCAGGTCGTCGGCGAGTACCACGGCAAACGGTTGGTCGCCGATCACCGGCATCGCGCACAGGATCGCATGACCGAGACCGAGCGCCTGCGCCTGGCGCACGTAGATGCACGACACATGGCGCGGGATGATGTTCTGCACCATCTTGAGCAACTGTGTGCTGCCGCGCTGATCGAGCCCGGCCTCGAGCTCGAATGCCCTGTCAAAGTGGTCTTCGATCGCGCGTTTTCCCTGTCCCGTAACGAATATCATCTCGGTCATGCCGGCCGCCACCGCCTCCTCCACCGCGTACTGGATCAGCGGCTTGTCGA
>MERI01000183.1 GCA_001772005.1 Betaproteobacteria bacterium RIFCSPLOWO2_12_FULL_62_58
CATGGTTTCCGTGCGCATCCTCCACCGCACCACGATACGTCCTCATACCTTTCGCAGTCGCGCCGGCGAAGTGCAGCTCACCCGAAATCAGGAGCTTAACTGGTCGGCAATCGTTCAGTTTCGTCTGAATGAGGGCAAGATCGTCGAGGAATGGGTGATGCGCGACGAACTCGGCATGCTTGTCCAGATGGGGACGGTAGTCGTCGGCAAGTGATGTTTCGCCGGTGAACGGAGAGCGGTGAGCGGGATTGAGAGACGTAGGTCAGGTTGCCGCGTCGACGGCTACCTGACCTGCCTGCGCCGCGGGCGCGGCAGGCAGGCGCCTGTCTGCGTGCGGTCACGCACAGGCAGGCCAAGTGGACGTCGGGGAACGCTGCGCGTACCCCGACCCACGTCTGGCTCATCGCTCATCGTTCCGCATCCATCATTCCGCTTTGAGTCCGGCGGCATTTATCGCCAATGACGGCGAAGCAAAACTGCCGGATGCGCTTCATGGTTCTACTCCGCAGGCTGACGGTGGCCTAGGTCGGCGTCGATTGCAGCTGCCGCAACATCCAGGGCATGACCACGCGTTCGAAGATCGTCTGGCTTGGCCATTGCGGCGAGCGGCCCATGTGGCCGCCGACCGGGTTGACCCATGCTTCCTTGGCGTCGCCATGCTGCAGCAGTACGAAGATGTCCGCAGCCGGAATCTGGGAATCGCGCGCACCGTTGACGACCAGCATCGGCGCCGACGGCCGATCGAGCAACCCGGCGTCGAGCAGCGAGAAACGCCGATTGCGGTCGAGCAGGTCCTCCACGGTCGTGACGCCGACCAACTGCGCCTTGGCCTGGAAGTAATCGTAAAGATATTCGCCGGTTTCAAGCGACAATTGCAGCCACTGCGGCTGGAAGTAGCCGTGGATCGGCCCGCCATGCACGACCGCCCCGCGCAGGCGCGCTCGCTCGGTGATTGCGAGCTTGGCCGCCCAGTAACCGCTCCAACTGCGGCCCTGCACCACGATGCGGCCGGCATCGACTTCGCGACGTGTCGCGAGATAGTCGAGCGCGGCGGAAAACATGCGGTCGCTGTCGAACGCGGCGGACTCCATCGGCGTTTCGCCGGTGCCCGGCAGATCGACGGCGAACAGCCCGACGCCACGCCGCAGGTAGCCGTCGCTGTGAGCCAGGAAATCCTCCTTGCGTGAATCGAGGCCGGCAATGGCGAAGACGATCGGGGCAGGGCGCACGTTCGCAGGCAGCCGCAGGTAAGCGACGATTTCCTTGCCTTCGAACGGGATGCGCACCACCTCGATCGGAGGTTCGAGCAGCCCGGCGTAATGACGGAACGCCTCGAGCGCGCGCTGCTTGGCGTGTCGCCTGGCCGGCGTGTTCTCAACCGGCCAGCGCGCGAAGTGGTGCAGGCGCCACGCGTGCCAGTAGTGCTCGGCCGCGGCACTAGTATCGTTTGCTTCAAGCGACTGCGCCTGTGTGAAATAACGCTCCGCCGCGCTGCTCCATGCGGTTGCCCATTCATCGCGGCTCAGACTGCCGATCTGCGCCAGCACGGCGCGCGCGTCTTCGGACCGGATGCCGCCGAGCGGCGGCCGTTGGTTGTCAACGCGCGCTTGCACCTCCGCCTTCAGTTGATCGAGATCGCGGCCGCCGCCGGGCACGAGCGTGTTCCCGGTTCCGGCCTGGTCATGCTTCTCCATCATGGTTTCCCTGGCGGTGCCGCCACCTATGAAAACGGGGCGGGAAAACCCGCCCCGCGCCGCGACCATGCTGCCGCTCAGTTGGCCGTTAAGCCGAGCGACTTGACCAGCTTGGCGTTCGTGACCATCGAGTCCCGCACCACCTTGCGGAATTCTTCCGGCCCTCGGATGACGATCTCCGTCGCCTGCACGGCAAACGCCTTCTTCACCTCGGGCGTATCCATGGCTTTTACCACCGCCGCGCGCAGCTTGTCGGTGATCGCTTTCGGCGTGCCCTTCGACACGAAGAAGCCCATCCATCCGCTGTAATCGAAGCCCGGTATGGTGTCGGCGATCGGCGGAATGTTGGGGAGCAGGGGCGTGGCCTTGGGCAGGGTGTGGGCGATCGCGCGCATGCGTCCGGCGTTGACGTGCGACATCGCCGCCGGCGAGGGTATGAGCGTCCACTGAGACTCACCGGCCACGACCGAAGCACTGGACGGGCCGCCGCCCTTGTACGGCACGTGCAGCGACTCGATCTTGGCGGCTTGCTGGAAGAACGCCCCGGATAGATGGCTTTGCGAGCCGGCGCCGGCGGAGGCCATGTTGAACGTTTTCTTGCTCTTGGCGTAAGCGATAAGATCCTTCACCGACTTGATCGGCAGCGCGGGGTTCACCACCAGCACGTTGAGCGTCTCGGCGAACTGCACGACGTAGTCATAGTCCGTCGACGGGTCGAACGTGGGCTTCTTCTGGAGCAGTCTGGCGATGGTCGACGCCGCCGTGGTGGCGGTGATCAGCGTATAGCCGTCCGGGTTCGCGTCCTTGGCGATCTCCATACCGATGATGCCGGCGGCGCCGGCGCGGTTGTCCATCACGACCTGTTGCCCGATGACGTTGGTAAGGCTGGTGCCGACGATGCGGCTCAGGGTGTCCACCGCGCTGCCCGGCGCGTTCGGTACGATCAACCGGATCGGCCGGGAGGGATAGTCCTTCGCCGCGTCTGCGGCATGCGCCAGCGGCCAAACGGAAGCGGTCGCCAGGACGCACAACAACGGTACCAGTGTTTTGACTTTCATGGGACTCCTCGACGGTTTGTTCGTATGTAGTCTGTATAATGGCGCGCGCTGGAAACGCGTTCTGCCACGGACAATTCTGGCTGGTTTGGCGCGGGAATGCAACTTGCGGGCGTTGAACCAATTTGGTCTTCGCCGCGCATGCATTCACGATGGAACCTATCGCATGGGGTGGTGTCGTTGTTCAAGGTTCAAAGTTTAGCGTTCAATGTTCAATTCTGATAGAGCTATCGGTCGCGCGCTGATCGCCGTGCTGCTGTTCGGAGTGCTTGCGTCGTGCGCCTCGACGCCGGTCAACCATCAAGGCGCGCGTGCGCCGCGGGCCGCGCAGATCGTGTCCCTCAAGTCAGAGCGCCCGCTGCTCGCGCTGGCGCTCGGCAGTGGCGGTGCGCGCGGCTTCGCGCACGTGGGCGTGATCAAGGCGCTCGAAGCCGCCGGCATCGTGCCCGACATCATCGCCGGCGCGAGTTCCGGTGCGGTTGTCGCTGCGCTCTACGCGAGCGGTTACCGCGCGAGCGCGCTCGAGGACATTGCGTTGGGCATCGAGCAGGACACCCTGGTCGATTTCACGCTGTTCGGGCGCGGCTGGGTGCTCGGTGAAGCGCTGCAGGACTTCGTGAATCGCACGGTGGGCAACCGTCCGATCGAGAATCTCGCCAGGCCTTTCGCGGTGATCGCGACACGGGCGCGTGACGGCACGATGACGGTGTTCAATCGCGGGGACACCGGTCTTGCGGTACGCGCTTCAGCCAGTGTGCCCAACCTGTTCATCCCGCCGGTGATCAACGGCGAAGAATACATCGACGGCGGGCTCACGAGCCCGGTGCCGGTCGCCGTCACGCGCGCAATGGGCGCCGACATCGTGATCGCGGTCGACGTGTCGTGGTTTGCGCAGGCGCGCAACAGCGATACCGAGATCCCGCCTTCGCGTTCGGCGCGCCGCCTGCTGCTGGAACGCGAGCTCGACGCCGCCGACATCGTGATCACGCCGCGCACCGTGCGTGCGCGCATGCTCGATTTCGACCATAAACTCGCGAACATTGCAGCCGGCGAGGAGGCGGCACGGGAAGTCGTGCCGCAGCTGCGGGAACTCATCGCCAGGATCGCGGCGCAGAAGCGGCCGTCCGCGCTTTCAAGCACACCGGCGGCTGCCGTGAACGCCGAATGACGAATCCGGAATGATGAACGATGAATGATGAACGATGAACGATGAACGATGAATGATGAACGATGAACGGTTAGCTTCTCCCGTTCGTCCCGAGCGTAGCGCCGACAGGCCCGAAGTCGAGGGATGAACACGGAACTTTGAACCTTGAACTTTGAACCTTGAACTTTGAACTTTGAACCTTGAACCTTGAACCCTGAAAGCCACGAACCACGAATCACCAATCACGAGTTGCCGGTGCAGGGAGGGTCCGCGCGCGCGGCACGCGCGCGACGTCCCAGTTTTCATGCGCCCACTGCCAGAACGAACTTACGTCGTGATCGCCAAGATCATGCGGCGGCTCATGGCCGAGGAAACGCAGCGTGGCGGCAAGCTGCGGCACCGGGCGCCGCGGGTCGATCGCGGGCGCCAGCGTCTGTTTCGAGAGTTTTTCACCCTGTGCGTTGACCGCAAGCGGTAGGTGGGCGTAGCGCGGCGTCACCCGGCCCAGGAGCCGCTGCAGGTAGATCTGGCGCGGCGTCGAGTCGAGCAGATCCGCGCCGCGCACCACGTCGGTGATGCCCTGTTCGGCGTCGTCGATGACGACCGCAAGCTGGTAGGCGAACACGCGGTCGGCGCGATAGACGATGAAGTCGCCGGTCTCGGTCTCGATGTTCTGCCGGATGCGGCCCTGCAACGCGTCGTCGAACTCGATCCTGGCGCCGCGCGTGTCGAGGCGCAGCGCGCGCGCCGTTTTGCCGGAGGGAAGCCCGGCCCGGCAGGTGCCCGGATAGACATGACCTTCGATGCCGCTCACCGCGGAGTCGGTGATCTCACGCCGGCTGCACGCGCACGGATAGACGAGACCGCGCTGCTTCAGTTCGTGCAAAGCGGCGTGATAGGCATCGTCGCGCGAACTTTGACGGACGAGGTCACCGTCCCAGTGCATGCCGCACGCTTCGAGCGTGCGCAAAATTTCGTCGATCGCCCCTGGAACCACGCGCGGTGGGTCGAGGTCCTCGATGCGCACCAGCCATTCGCCGCCGTGTGTTTTTGCTTCGAGATAGCTGCCCACTGCCGCAACCAGCGAGCCGAAGTGCAGCGGACCGGTCGGCGAGGGGGCGAAGCGGCCGCGGTAACGTTCCATCCGCCATAGTCTAATGCGAAAGAACATTTGCCACAGAGACCACAGAGAGCACAGAGAAAGGCAGGGATCAGGATTTGGGATTCAGAAGAAAGCGGTAGGGCGGATTAGCCGCCGGGCGGGACTTCAGGCAAAATTGCGTTTCATCCGTTGTTTGTCCGGTCCATGACCGCTCCGCTCCTCGCCGAACTGCCCTACCGCCACGACAGCAGCGCGCTGTTTGAGGCGATTGCGGATTTGCCGTGGGCGATGTTCCTCGACGGTGGCCTGCACCATCCCGCTCAGTCACGCTACGACATCCTCGCCGCGCAGCCTTTCGTGCGGCTCATCACGCGCGGCAATCTCACCGAAATCCACGCCGACGGAATCGAGTTGTCGCGCGAAGACCCGTTCGCGCTGGTACGGCGCTATCTCGAGATCGATCCCGCAAGCGGCAACGGGCTGCCGTTCTGCGGCGGCGCGATCGGCTATTTCGGCTACGATCTCGCGCGGCGCCTGGAAAATTTGCCGGCGCTTGCCGAAGACGCCGAGAAAATCCCGGATTTGGCAATCGGCATCTACGACTGGGCGGTGGTGATCGATCACGTTGAGCGCAAGAGCTGGCTGGTGGGGCAGGGGCGCGATCCGGACACCGACATCAAGTGGGACGGTCTCGTCAGCCGCTTCGGCGCGCCACCGCCGGAAAAGTCCCGCGCGCCGTTTCGCATCACTTCGCCGGTCGTCTCCAACCTGACGCGCGAGGCTTACGGCCGGGCGTTCCGGCGCATCCACGATTACATCAGAAACGGCGACTGTTATCAGGTCAATCTCGCGCAGCGCTTTGCCGCAGCGGCCTCCGGCGATCCATGGCTCGCCTACCAGGCGTTGCGGGTGATCAATCCGGCGCCGTTTTCCGCCTACTTGAGCACGCCCTACGCGCAGATTCTGTCCGCCTCACCCGAGCGCTTCCTGAAAGTGCAAAACGGCCGCGTCGAAACGAGACCGATCAAGGGCACGCGGCCGCGCGCCGGCCATCCGCGTCTCGATGCCGAACTCGTGGAAGCCTTGCGTCAAAGCGAGAAGGACCGCGCGGAGAACGTGATGATCGTCGACCTGTTGCGCAACGATTTATCCAAGAACTGTGCGCTCGGCTCGGTGAAAGTGCCGCGGCTGTTCGATGTCGAGAGTTTCGCAACCGTACATCATCTGGTGAGCACCGTGACGGGCGAGCTCGAACCCGGACGCGACGCGTTGGATCTCCTGCGCGGCTGCTTCCCCGGCGGCTCGATCACCGGCGCGCCCAAGTTGCGTGCGATGCAGATCATCGAGGAACTCGAGCCGCACCGCCGCGGCGTCTACTGCGGGGCGATCGGCTACATCGGCTTCGACGGCAACATGGACCTGAACATCGCGATTCGCACGCTGGTCTATTCAGGGGGTGTCATCCGCTGCTCGGCGGGAGGCGGCATCGTCGCCGATTCCAGGCTGGAAGACGAATACCAGGAAACCTTCGACAAGGCGGCGGCGATGCTGAAGCTCTTGCAGCAAAGCGCCGCGAGCCAGGCCGGAGCCTGACTGGAACGATGAATGATGAACGATGAACGATGAACGAAATACAAAAGACAGACCGCCCGCGCAGGACCTAGTCGAACGCACGAAAAACTTTGCTCTGAGCGTTATTGGCCTGTACTCAGGCCTTCCGGGGACCACCTTGGCCCAGGTCATGGGTAGGCAGATCCTGAGGGCAGGGACCTCGGTCGGTGCGCAATATCGTGAAGCCAGGCGCGCGAAGTCCGACGCTGATTTCATCAGCGAGATCGAAGGAGCACTGCAAGAACTCGAAGAAACCGCTTATTGGCTGGAATTGTTAGAGGACTCGCGCATCGTCGCTGCGAGCGACGCGACGACGTTACGCACAGAGGCAAACGAGTTGACGTCAATCCTTGTTGCGAGTGTGAGAACGGTCAAGAGACGAAGATGAGAAATCCGTTCGGTGTGTTGTTTTCCGTTCATCGTTCATCGTTCCGCGTTCATAGTTTATTGTTCCGCGTTCATAGTTCGAGTTTGATTCCCGCCTGCTTTTGCGCGCCCTGGACCTGCGCGGCGGCGGCGCGGGCGGACTGCCGAAAATGATGAATGCGGAACGATGAACGCGGAATGAGAAAACACGCAGCAACGAAAGCGGGGACATGCACGAGACCGTAATTGTCGGGGGTGGAGCCGGAGGCTTGGAGCTTGCCACGCGGCTTGGCGACACGCTCGGCAAACGCGGCCGCGCGCGCGTGACGCTGATCGACCGCTCACGCACCCATCTGTGGAAGCCGCTGCTGCACGAGGTCGCTGCCGGCAGCATGGACCTCGATCACCACGCGCTCGATTACCTGGCGCAGGCGCGCTGGCATCACTTCCGTTTCCAGTTGGGCAGCATGGACGGGCTCGACCGCGCGCGGCGCGTGGTGTCGGTCGCGCCGACGTTCGACGAGGACGGCCGCGAGCTGATCCCGCGCCGCGAGATCCGCTACGATACGTTGGTGATCGCGGTGGGCAGCAATACCAACGATTTCGGCACGCCCGGCGCGCGCGAGCACGCGCTGAGCCTCGACATGCCGGAGCAGGCGGAACTCTTTCACCGGCGCCTGATCGACGCGTGCATTCGCGCCAACGCGCAACACGAGCCGCTGCGGCCGGAACAACTTAAGGTCGCGATTATCGGCGCCGGCGCGACGGGCGTCGAACTCTCCGCTGAGCTGCACAAAACCACACGCGAGCTGGTTGCCTACGGGTTGGACAAGATCGACCCGGAGCGTGATGTGCGGTTTACGATCATCGAAGCCGCGCCGCGCATATTGCCGGCGCTGCCCGAGCGCCTGTCGAAGGCGACCGGGGAATTGCTCGCTGGGCTCAAGGTGCAGGTGCTGACCGGCGAGCGCGTGACCGAAGTTGTGGCCGACGGTGTCATGACCGCTAGTGGAAAGAAGATTCCAGCCGAGCTGACGGTGTGGGCGGCGGGCATCAAGGCGCCGGATTTCTTGAAGGACATCGGCGGGTTGGAAACCAATCGCTTGAATCAGTTGGTCGTGAAACAGACGCTTGAGACGACGCGCGATCCCGATATCTTCGCCCTCGGCGACTGCGCGTGCTGTCCGTGGCCCGGGCACGACCACTGTGTACCGCCGCGCGCCCAGGCCGCGCACCAGCAGGCTACGCACCTCACCAGGATGCTGGCGCGGCGCCTCGACGGCAAGCCGCTCAGGCCCTATGTGTATCGCGACTTCGGCTCGCTGGTTTCGCTCGGCGAATACTCGACGGTCGGCAACCTGATGGGCGCGCTCCTGGGCGGCAGCATTTTCATCGAGGGCCTGTTCGCGCGCTTCATGTATGTGTCGCTCTACCGGATGCATCTCTATGCGCTGCACGGCTTCGCCGCGATGTTGTTCAATACACTGGTGCGCATGATCACGCGCCGCACCGAGCCGCGGGTCAAGCTGCATTGACGTGAGGCCTGAGGGGTGAGCGGTGAGCGGTGAGCGGTGAGCGGTGAGCGGTGAGCGGTGAGGAGCGAAAGACATGATGCTATGATGCGTCATTCCAAATGTGGGAGCAGACTGTGGCCACCGTTGAACTGACGAAAGGCAACTTTGAGGAGGTTGTTGCCAAGAACGACATCGTGATTGTGGACTTCTGGGCGCCGTGGTGCAGGCACGCGTCGCGACTCGTTAGCCGCCGGCCCGCTTGCGGGAGCGACGCAGTTGGGTCCGCAAGAAACTCTGCCCGGAGATCCTGAGATGGCAACGGTAGACCTGTCCAAGGACAATTTTGAAGACGTTGTCACCAGGAACGAGATTGTAATTGTCGATTTCTGGGCGCCGTGGTGCGGACCGTGCAAGGGGTTTGCGCCGATTTTCGAGGCGGCTTCCGAAAAGTACGACGACGTGGTGTTCGGCAAGGTCAACACCGACGACGAGCAGGAACTCGCCGGTTCCTTCGGCATCCGCTCGATTCCGACGCTGATGGTGTTCCGCGAGAAGGTGATCCTGTTCTCGCAGGCGGGTGCGCTACCGGCGGCGGGGCTGGAGAGCGTGATCATCCAGCTAAAGGCGCTCGACATGGCGAAAGTCCATCAGGAACTCGCGGCGCAGCGGGCGCAGCAACAACAATGATGAACGATGAGCGATGAACGATGAACGAAATCTATCGAACCTTGAACCTTGAACCTTGGACCTTGAACCTTGAACTCCGAGCGACGAGAGGAGAGAGTCATGGCTGATGCGACGATCGAATTCAGCGCGAACGGCCCCTTGATGGTGAAGATACAATCCACGTTTTTGCCGCTGGCGGCCGTGTTCCGGACTTCATGAAAAAGTTCTTGCTGTTTCTCCTCGCCGCCGGCGTGCTGGGCGGGGCCGGTTATTACTGGAAGCATTCGACGTCTTCGTCCGCTGCGCCGAAGACGCCGGCGCCAGCGGCTGCCGGCGCGCCGCCGCGCGGTTTGCCGGTCAAGGCCGGCATCGTCAAGGCGGGCGCGATCAGCGAGGAGGTGAGCGCCGTCGGGACGCTGCTCGCCAACGAGTCGGTGATGATCCGCCCTGAACTCGATGGGCGCATCGCCGCCATTCACTTCTCCGAAGGGCAGCTCGTGCGCCAGGGTGAGAAGCTGGTCTCGCTCGATTCGTCGGAGATCGAAGCGCAGCTCGCGGGCGTGAACGCCGCGCTCAGCCTCAATCGCAGCCGGATGAAGCGAGCCGAGGAATTGCACGGCAAGAACTTCATCAGCGCCCAGGCGCTCGACGAGGCGCGGGAGAACCTCAACCAGTCGCTCGCGCGTCAAGCCGAGATCCAGGCCAGGCTCGACAAGATGACCATCAAGGCGCCGTTCGAGGGCGTCGCGGGACTGCGCCAGGTGAGCCCCGGCGCCTACGTCAAGGCCGGCCAGGATATCGCGCGGCTCGAAGGCATCGGCACATTGAAGCTCGATTTCCGCGCGCCGGAACTGTTCATGCGCAAGATCCGCGTGAACCAGGAAGTGCAGGTGGGTGTGGATGCGTTCCCCGGCGAGTCATTCCACGGCGCCATCTACGCCATCGAGCCGGCGGTGGACGAACAGACGCGCACCGTGCTGCTGCGGGCCCGGGTCCCGAATCCCGCCGTGCGGCTGAAACCCGGCATGTTCGCGCGCGTGAACCTGGTGCTCGAAACGCGCGAGCAGGCGCTGCTTGTCCCCGAGCAGGCGCTGGTGCCGCGCGGCAAGGAGCGCTTCGTGTTCCGCGTCGCTGACGGCAAGGCCGTGCTCACCAAGATCGAGATCGGGTTGCGCCGCCCCGGCGAGGTGGAAGTCGTGCAGGGACTCGCGGCGGGAGAGACCATCGTCTTTGACGGGCAGTTGAAGCTCCAGGACGGAGCGGCGGTCACGATTTTGCCGGAAAAAGCACCGGCAAAACCACAATGATGAATGCGGAACGATGAACGATGAACGGAAAGCGAGGAGCGGTCCACCGGCGCAAGACTTAGTCAAGCGCACGAAACGGTTTGCTCTCAGTATCATCGAGCTGTACTCCCGCCTTCCCACGACGACCGTAGCCCAGGTGCTGGGCAGGCAGCTCTTGAGGTCAGGGACTTCAGTTGGTGCCCAGTACCGCGAAGCAAGACGCGCCAAGTCCGATGCCGATTTCATCAGCAAGATCGAAGGGGCTTTGCAGGAACTCGAAGAGACCGCTTATTGGCTGGACCTTCTAGAAGACTCGCGGGTCATCGCAGCAGACGGAGCCGAGACGTTACGTGCCGAGGTACATGAGTTGACATCCATACTTGTGGCGAGCGTTAGGACCGTCAAGAGGCGGAAATGAGAGTCTGGGCAGGCCTGCCGTTCATCGTTCCGCGTTCATCGTTCATCGTTCAGCATGTTCCTGCCTGAGCTTTCCATCCGCCGCCCCGTCCTCGCCACGGTGATGAGCCTGCTCATCGTGCTGGTGGGCGTCATCTCGTTCCTGCGGCTGACGGTGCGCGAGTATCCGAAGATCGACTCGCCGGTGGTGTCGGTGCGCACCGTCTACAAGGGCGCGAGCCCGCAGGTGATTGAAAGCCAGGTCACCCAGCCGCTGGAAGACAGCATTTCCGGCATCGAGGGCGTCAAGACGCTCAAATCGGTGAGCCGCGAGGAAGTGAGCCAGATCACCGTCGAGTTCGTCTCCGATCGCAATCCCGACGCGGCGGCGAACGACGTGCGCGACCGCGTCTCGCGTGTGCGCGGCCAGTTGCCGGATGAAGTCGACGAGCCGATCATCGCCAAGGTCGAAGCCGACGCCCAGGCCATCCTGTGGCTGCGCCTGTTCAGCAACCGTCACAGCGCGCTCGAGATCTCCGACTACGCCGACCGCTACGTCGCCGACCGGCTGAAAACGCTGGCCGGTGTCGCGAGCGTCATCATCGGCGGCGAGCGCCGTTACGCGATGCGCATCTGGCTTGACCGCGAGCGGCTTGCCGCGTACCGCCTGACGCCCCAGGACGTGGAGGACGCCCTGCGCCGGCAGAACGTGGAAGTCCCGGCCGGGCGCATCGAAAGCAGCAACCGCGAATTCACCGTGCTCTCGGAAACCGACCTGCGCACGCCGGAGCAGTTCAACCAGCTCATCGTGCGCGAGGTGAACGGCTATCCGGTGCGGTTAAAGGATGTCGGGCGCGCCGAGCTCGGACCCCAGGACGAGCGCAACATCGTGCGCGTGAACGGAAACCCCGCAGTGGGCCTGGGCATCGTCAAGCAGTCGACGGCCAACACCTTGGGCGTAGCGCGGGCGGTCAAGAACGAACTGCCCAGGATTCGCGATGCGCTGCCGTCCGGCATGGACGTGGGAATTGCCTTCGACACCTCGGTGTTCATCGAAGAGTCGATCAAGTCGGTGTACGAGGTGATGGTCGCGGCGCTGGCGCTGGTGGTGCTGGTGATCTTTTTCTTCCTGCGTTCCACGCGGGCGACGCTGATCCCGTTCGTGACCATCCCGGTGTCGTTGATCGGCGCATTCTTCCTGGTATGGCTGATGGGCTTCACCATCAATGTGCTGACCCTGCTCGGCATCGTGCTGGCGATCGGGCTGGTGGTCGACGATGCGATCGTGGTGCTGGAAAACATCCATCGGCACATCGAGGAAGGAATGGAACCGCTGCAGGCCGCGTTCCGCGGTTCGCGGGAAATCGCCTTCGCTGTGGTGGCGATGACGATGACGCTGGCCGCCGTGTTTGCGCCGCTCGCGTTTTCCACCGGCAATACCGGGCGGTTGTTCATGGAATTCGCGCTCACGGTCGCCTCGGCGGTGGTGGTGTCGGGATTCCTTGCGCTCACGCTCACGCCCATGCTGTGCTCGAAGCTCCTGCGCCGCCGGGCGAGCCATGGCCGCGTGTATAACGCGCTCGAGCGCTTCTTCCACGGTGTCTCGTCGGGCTACCGCCGCACGCTCACCTGGAGCCTCGGGCATCGCGTGCTGGTGGTCGGCGCCTTCGCGGCGGTGGCGATGAGCGGCGGGGTGTTATTCAAAACGCTCAAGTCGGAGCTGTCGCCGCTGGAAGACCGCGGCTATTTCATCGGCGTCATGATCGCCCCCGAGGGGGCGACCATGGACTATACCGACCAGTACGCGAAGATCTGGGAGCAGATCTACAGTGACGTGCCGGAGATTGTCAACTATTTCGTGGTGGTCGCGCCGGGACTCGATCGGCCCAATCCGGTCAACTTTGCGCTGTCTTTCGTCCGGCTCCGGGATTGGAGCGAGCGCGATCGCAAGACTCAGCAGATCACGGCTTCGCTTGCGCCGACGATGTTTGCGACCATGCCCGGCGTGCTCGCCTTCCCCATCAATCCACCTTCGCTCGGGCAGAGCTTCCGCAACCCGCCGTTGCAGTTCGTAGTGCAGGGCAATTCGTACGACGAGCTCGACCGCATGGCCAACGCGCTGATGGCCAAGGCACGCGGCTTCCCGGGCCTTGCCAACATCGATTCCGACCTCAAGCTCAATAAGCCCCAACTCGCTGTCGACATCAACCGGGACAAGGCCTCCGCGGTAGGCGTGCAGGTCGAAGCCATCGGCCGCACGCTGGAGACGCTTCTGGGCGGCCGCCAGGTCACGCGTTTCAAGCGCGAGGGCAAGCAGTATGACGTGATCGTCAAGCTCGAAGACAAGGATCGCCGCCAGCCTGCCGATCTCACCTCGATCTACGTGCGGAGCGTCGACGGCCGTCTCAACCAGCTTGCCAACCTGGTAACGGTGACGGAGACGGTGGCGCCCAAGGAACTCAACCACTTCAATCGCCTGCGCGCCGCCATCATCCAGGCCAGCATCACGCCCGGGTACACGCTCTCCGAAGCGCTCGCTTTCATGGACAAAGCGGCGGCCGAGGTGCTTACCGCCGAGTATCAGACGACGCTCGACGGCCAGTCTCGCGAGTTCCGCGAGTCGGGGCAGGAATTGTGGGTGGTGTTCGCGCTGGCGCTCGCATTCATTTATCTCGTACTCTCGGCGCAGTTCGAAAGCTTCCGCGGGCCGCTCGTCATCATGCTCACCGTGCCGCTCGCCATGACCGGGGCGCTTGCCGCGATGACGCTCGCCGGCGTCACGCTCAACGTCTACAGCCAGATCGGACTGGTGATGCTGATCGGGCTCATCACCAAGAACGGCATCCTGATCGTGGAGTTCACCAACCAGCTGCGAGACCGCGGCATGGAAAAAATCGAGGCGCTGATCGAAGCATCCGCGCTGCGGCTGCGCCCGATCTTGATGACGAGCGCGGCGACTATCCTTGGCACCGTGCCGCTCGCGGTGGCGGCCGGCGCCGGCGCCGAATCGCGCTCGGCGATCGGCTGGGTGGTCGTGGGCGGCATGACGCTGGGCACCCTGTTTACGCTCTATGTTATTCCCACCGCTTACACTTTCATCGTGGGCGAGCGCGCGCTGATCGCCGAGGAAGATGCACGCGGCGCTGGAGCGGCGGGCGGCGCCGCGGCCCCGCCCACTCGCGCTCCCGCGAGCAAGGTTTAGGGGGTTGATTTCCGCACGACGGGCCCCCATCTTGTCCGTCTCGAGGTTCAACGAGGCCGTCATGCTGAAGTTACGCAGCAGCCAGGATCGCGGGCATGCCAACCACGGCTGGCTCGACACCTGGCACACGTTTTCGTTTGCCGATTACCACGATCCGGACGAGATGGGTTTCGGCGCCTTGCGCGTGATCAACGACGATCGCGTGCAGCCGGGCCGGGGTTTCGGCATGCATGGCCACCGCGACATGGAGATCATCACCTATATCCTCGACGGCGCGCTCGAGCACAAGGACAGCATGGGCAACGGTTCGGTGATCCGCCGCGGCGACGTGCAACGCATGAGCGCCGGCAAAGGCGTCCTGCACAGCGAGTTCAATCCCTCGCCCACCGACCCCGTGCACCTGTTGCAGATCTGGATCGAGCCCAACGTTACCGGCATTCGACCGAGCTACGAGGAGAAGCGTTTTGCGGCGGAACAAAGGCAGGAGCGGCTGCGGCTCGTCGCTTCGCCCGACGGGCGCGACAGCTCGGTGATGATCCATCAGGACACGTGCGTCTATGCGACGCTGCTTGACGCGGGCGATGCGGTGACGCATCAGCTTGCACCCGGCCGCAAAGCCTACGTGCACGTCGCGCGCGGCGCGGTCGAGGTCAACGGTGAACGGCTCACCGGCGGCGACGGCGCGAAGATCGGCGCCGAAAGCAAAATCACGTTCGCCAAGGCCGAGGGCGCCGAAATACTCCTGTTCGATTTGGCGTAGGCGATGACATGACCGAACTTACGACTCTACTGGCGCAACACGGCCTGCTGGTGCTGTTTGGCAACGTTCTACTGACCCAGGCCGGCGTGCCGGTGCCGGCGATCCCGCTGCTGGTGGTCGCCGGCGCGCTGGTACACGAGGGACAGTTATCCCTCGCGGCGGTTATGGCGGTCGCGGTGATCGCGGCGCTGCTCGGCGATCTGCCCTGGTATGCCGCGGGCCGCATGGCGGGACACCGGGTGCTGAGACTGCTGTGCCGCGTCGCGATCGAGCCCGATTCGTGCGTCATGCAGACCGAGAACACCTTTGAGCGCTGGGGCGCGCCGTCGCTCGTGGTGGCGAAGTTCGTGCCGGGATTCGCCACCGTGGCGCCGCCGATTGCCGGCGCGATGCGTCTCAAGCTTGCGCCGTTCGTGTTTTACAGCTCGCTCGGCGCGGCGCTATGGGCCGGCGCGGCCGTCGCTGTGGGCATGTTGTTTCACGCCGAGGTCGACTGGGTGCTTGGCCGGCTCACCGACATGGGCTTCGGCGCAGCGCTGGTGATTGGACTCATCGTTGGTTTTTACATTGCATTCAAGTGGCTCGATCGCTATCTGTTCATCCGCCTGATGCGCATGGTGCGGATCACGGCGGATGAGCTGCACGATATGATGCATCAGGGAATGAGTCCGGTGATCCTCGACGTGCGCTCGCACGCTGCGCGCAAGCTCGATCCGCGCCGCGTTCCCGGCGCGATCGCGGTGGACATCGCAGCGCCGCAGGCGAGTCTGCCGGCAGTGGCGCCGGACCGGGACATCGTGGTGTACTGTACCTGACCGAATGAAGCGAGCGCGGCGCGTGTCGCCCGGCTGTTGATGGAGAGAGGGTTCAGGCGCGTGCGGCCGCTGGAGGGCGGGCTCGACGCGTGGCTTGCCGCGGGCAAGCAGTACGATCAGTTTGAAGAGGTTGACGATCAGACGAGAGGAGAACGGCATGGAAAAAGCCTGTGAATTCGTCAAACAGTACGGCCCGCTCGCCGGGCGCATCCTGATGGCGCTGATCTTCCTGATATCGGGATATGGCAAGCTCACCGCCTTCACCGGAACGGCCGGCTATATGGCGGGCAAGGGCATGCCGATGGCGGAGTTTCTGCTCGTCGGTGCAATCATTTTTGAGCTGAGCGGCGCTATCATGCTGGTCATCGGATGGAAGGTGCGCTGGGGCGCCTTGCTGCTCATCCTGTTTACAGTTCCCGCTACCCTTATGTTCCATAATTTATGGGCGGCGGACGCGGCGCAGTACCAGAACCAGCTCAACCATTTCATGAAAAACGTCGCCATGATCGGAGGCTTGCTCTACATGATGGCGTTCGGCGCCGGACCGCTGAGTCTCGACAAGGGGAAGGGGGAAAGATGAAGGCGGAAGGCGGAAGGATGAAGGCGGAAGGATGAAGGCGGAAGGCGGAAGGCGGAAGGCGGAAGGCGGAAGGGGGAAGGGGGAAGGCGGAAGGGGGAAGGATGGAATGATGAGTGCAGAGTGATGGAACTTTTTTGGTAGCCGACAACGAACCACCAATCACCAATCACATTCACGAGCTACCAATTACCAGTATAGTTCGGCTTTACCACGCAACTTAAGGGAGTGTTTCATGCAAGAAAGAAAAGCAATCACCAGTGTCCCGATTCACGATCTGCTGGCGCGGCGCTGGAGTCCGCGCGCCTACGACGTGAGCCGGCCTGTGCCACGCGAACAGCTCACCGTGTTGCTGGAAGCGGCGCGCTGGGCGCCATCGTGCAACGGCGATGAACCCACGCGTCACCTGATCTGGGACAGAACGCGCGACCCGGAGGGCTGGCAGAAAGCGTTCGACTGTCTTTCCGACAACAACAGGAAATGGGTGAAGAACGTACCGTTGCTGATGCTGTCGTGCGCGGGCAGCATCTTCGGCCACACCGGCAAGCCCAACCGCTGGAGCCAGCACGATACCGGAGCGTCGAGCTTGTCGCTGGCGCTGCAGGCTGTCGCGTTGGGATTGATCGTGCACCAGATGGGCGGTTTCGATGTGGAGAAGGCACGCGCCGCTTTCAGCATCCCGGCGGAATACACGCCGATGGCGATGATCGCGGTCGGCTATCAGGCCCAGCCCGACATTCTCGACGAAGAGACAAAAGCGAAGGAGCTCAAGCCGCGTGCGCGCAAGCCAATCGCGGAGCGCTTTTTCGAAGGTGGCTGGGGAAATCCCGTCAAGACCTGAGCGACAGAGAATTCTTTTCGCAGCCGGGTAATTCGATTTTCGCTGTTGCTGGCGGGACAGGCCCTGTCGAGGGTGTTCCTGCTATACCACCAGGTTGGTCTCCGCGGTGGTGCCGGATGCGACGGCGTCCGGTACATCCTCGTTCAGGAAATTGAATTCCAGCTTGGTGCCGACCGGGTCGTGGAGGAAAACCTGGTAACCCGCGTTAGGGATGTTCTGTTCCTGGAACGCGACGCCCAGCCCCTTCAGGCGCTTGCGGAACTCCGCGGCGCCTGAGGCCTTGAAGGCGATATGGTCCACGCTGCCGCTGTGCTTGTCGCTTTTCGCGACGTAGCCCTGCGGAAAGCGTGCCGACACATGGACGATGGGATCCTCGCCGTCGTAGAGCCATATGCCGCCGAACTTGAAATCGGGCCGATAGCCCTTCTTCAACCCGAGCACGTCGCCATAGAACCTCTCGATCGCGGGCAGATCGCTCTCCGAGCAGCGGATGTTGAGATGCAGGAAACCTCCGAATTTCATGATTCTCTCCTTCAAGGTCCGGGTGGCGGCGGCGCTGGCCGCCGCCAGCGTATTGACCGCGGGATTCTGCGCTTGTATCTCAACGGGGGCAAGACCCGTCGGCGCGTCCAAGGTGCGCCGGCTGCGGCGGTCAGTTGTGCGTGGACCGCACCCCGCGGCCGCCGCGCTGCGTAGCATATTGTAGCGTTCACGCGCATCGGCTATGCTTGGAATCGTTCGCGCTGACAAAGCAGGAGGCATCGATGAGCCGTTTTGCCGGAATCGCAGTGTTGATCCTGTGCGCGCTTGCAATCTCCCCGCGATGGGCGTTCGGCGCCTCGACTCGCCCGGCTCAAGGCGCGGCGCAGGAGGTGGCGGCCTATCCGAGCCGGCCGATACGCTTCATCATTCCCGCTCCCCCGGGCGGCACGACAGGTATACTCGGGCGCCTCGTCGGCCAGCGCCTCACCGATGTTCTTAATCAGCCGGTCGTCGTGGATCATCGGGGCGGCGCCGGTGGTGTCGTTGCCGCGGAGATCACCGCCAAAGCGGCGCCGGATGGGTACACGCTGCTCGTCGCGTATCACTCGCACACGACCAATGCGACCCTCAATCCCAAAGTCCCGTACCGGCCCGTCGACGACTATCGGCCGATCACCCAGGCTACGCGGGCGGGATTGGTGCTGGTGGTCAATCTTCAAATGCCGGTCAAAACGGTGCAGGAGCTGATCGCGTACGGCAAGGCGAATCCGGGCAAGCTCAATTTCAGTTCCGCCGGAAACGGCAGCGGCGGACACATGGCTGGGGAATTGTTAAAGCAGATGACCGGGATCCAGGCGCAGCACGTGCCCTACAAGGGTACCGGGCCGTCGCTTATCGATGTCGCCGGCGGCCAGATCGAGATGAGCTTCGCCGGAATGGTTCCGGTTCAACCGCTGATCAGGAGCGGCCGCGTGCGCGCGCTCGCGGTCACCACTACCGAGCGCATACCCTCGATTCCCGATCTTCCTACGGTCGCTGAATCCGGAGTACCCGGTTTCGAAGTGGTCGGGTGGTACGGCTTTCTTGCGCCCGCCGGCGTGCCGCAGCCGATCGTCGCCAAACTCCACGCCGAAATCGTCAAGATTCTGCGCGACCCTGAGCTTACGAAGCGCCTGACCAACGACGGCGCGGAAGTGGTGGCGAGCACGCCCGATGAGTTCGAGAAGTTTCTTCGTGCCGACGTCGTGAAGTGGGCGAAGGTCGTGAAAGCGTCGGGGGCGCGGCTCGATTAGCGCGCGAAGCTCGCTTCCTCGCAGCCCTGCGGTTCGCGTCGCCGAGTACGAGGTGATTTCTCGCGTTCTTGATGTGATCGATGATCAGATGGTCGTATAACTTCGGCTTGGTCATGACCCGGAGCCTCTGGCACAACTCATTGATGCGGCGTAGAAATGCGCCTCGCCGGACCTCGGACGCCATGCCTGCCCATGCGCTGCGGCGATCTCACGCCATCCTTGCACGAAAAAATGATACGTCCGGGACTTAGGTATCGATACCAAAAGGCCTACCATCTTATCCCCGCGTGGGCCATAATTCATCGTGATTGAAGCATCCAGCTGAATAAGCGGGAGATGCATTCGTACTACCGGGATCGAGGAAAGGGAGGGCATGCCATGAGGAATTTCGTGCGTCGGTACTCCAAGCTTCTGTTCGTTTCCCTTGTGTTCGGGGGGCTCCTCGCGCTTCCCTGGGTGGCTGAGGAAGTGCTGGGGCCGGGTACAGCACAAGCGAAGATCACTGAAGGTGACGCGCTTCCACAAGGGGCCTATGTACCGCTGGATCCCGCCCACCCGCAGGTTCGGGCAGCGATGGCGGTGCAAGACCAATACACGCCCTCGCTCATGGCTGCGCCCGACGTGGTTGGCACGGCGACCGGTCTGACTGCCGAAGGGCAGCCGGCGATCCTGGTGTTCGCTCGCCGCCAGGTGATTCCCGGGTCCCTTCCGGCAGCATTGGATGGCGTGCCCGTTGTTGTCCAGGTGACGGGCGAATTCGTGTCCATGAAACCCCCCGCCGGCGGCACCACCACCGTCAACCCCAAGAGCCGCTTTGCCCGCCCCGTGCCGATCGGCGTCTCCACGGGGAACATTGGCGAGTGTTCCGCCGGCACGATCGGCGCGCGGGTCAAGGACGGCGGGAACGTGTACGCGCTCAGCAATAACCACGTGTATGCGCTTGAAAACCTCGCACCGCCTGGAAGCCTGGTGCTCCAGCCGGGACGCTATGACACCGGCTGCGCCGCGGACACCAACGATGAGATCGGGACGCTGGCGAGCTTTGTGTCGATCGTATTTTCGACCTCGGCAAGCAATATCGTCGATGCGGCGATCGCTCTCTCCTCGACGGGCCAGTTGGGTAACGCCACGCCCACAGGAGGCTATGGGACGCCCAACTCAACCACGACCCCCGCAGCGCTGAACGCAGCCGTTCAGAAGTATGGCCGGACGACCAAACTCACCAAGGGAACGATCACCGGCATCCACGCCACGGTGAACGTCGGCTATGGCTCCTCCGGCACCGCCAGGTTTGTGGAGCAGATCATCGTCAGCGCCGGGAAACCTTTCATAAAGGCCGGGGACTCGGGGTCGCTGCTTGTGACCGACCCGGGGCTTAATCCCGTCGGACTCCTCTTTGCCGGTACCTCTAGCGGCACTGCAATCGCTAATCCTATTGCCGCGGTGCTCAGCAGCTTTAGTGTCACGATCGACGGACAACCGTAAAGGCGCGCAAGTTTCCGATGCGGATGGCCGGACACCCGTAACCTCGCCGATCGCGCGAGATGCTGGAATGGCTCGATCGAGCCGTGTGACCATAGCAGGGGCCAGCATAATGGTTGCCGTCGCCGGCATCATTGCCGGACCGGGGGAAGTCGGAGCTCAGTCCATGGGAATCGCGAGCGCGGGACGTTCGGTCGAAGAAGTGCTGAAGGCGCACACGGTGGGACTGATGAGTCTTCCGGGTGTGGTTGGCACCGCCCAGAGCTTGTGTGACGGGAAGTCCTGCATAAAGGTGTACGTGATCCGCAAGACGCCGGAGCTGGACCGCAAGATTCCCGCCAGCCTGGAAGGCTACCCGGTTGTGATCGAGGAAACAGGCGAGATCAAGGCGCTCTCGAAAGAGCGGCGCTGAGGGAGCGGTTTGCTCGCTTGATCCGCTGCCTCCAATCAACTTTTCCACCCGAAATCTCGCGGGCTCTGTTGAATTTCAAGTAGGTTGAGCGTCGACTCAGCTCACGGCGTTCAAGACCGCCATCGTTCCCCGAGCGATCCTTGCTGCTGGATTCACAGCCTGCAGCACAAAGTTATCGGCATCACATCAGCCGCACCAGCAAAAATCGCACGCTGGACCGGTAACAGACTATGCGAGCTTAATGGTCCATCTTTACGAGAAAGGAAAACTCCTGGTCTTGTACGTGGGCGACAATGAAAAAGTGCTGAGAGCACTGGAGGTTGTGCTCGGCCGGCAGTTCGCAGGCAGATAGGATTACGCAAGAACGAACCCGCATCATGCCAGCCATGGCTCCGCCCGCTCCGGATCGATGCCGAGCGTCTTGATAGCGCCGCTGACGGTGGAGGCCGGGAAGGTTTCCTGGTCCACGAGCGCCTTCAGCGCCGCCAGCGTGATGTGAGCGCGGTCGACCTCGAAGAACGCGCGCAGCGCGCGGCGCGTGTCGCTGCGGCCGAAGCCGTCGGTGCCGAGCACAACGTAGGGACGCTTCACCAGGCCGCGGATTTGCTCGGCGCAGGCGCGCACGTAATCGGTGGCGGCAATGGCCGGCCCCTGGTGGTTCTTGAGGCAGGTTTCGACCCACGTTTCGCGCGGCGTGGATTCGGGGTGCAGGCGGTTCCAGCGCTCGATGCGCATCCCATCGCGCGCCAATTCGGTGAAGCTCGTCACGCTCCACACATCCGCTGCAACGCCGAATTCCTTTTCAAGCATCTCCGCGGCAGCAAGCGCTTCGCGCAGAATGGCGCCGCTGCCCATGAGTTGCGCGCACCTCCCACCCCCTCTCCGGCTCTCCCCCTCGGGCAGGGGGAGAGAGGAACGACGGAGGAGATACATGCCGCGCAAGATGCCTTGTTCGGCGCCTGCCGGCATCGCCGGTTGCGGGTAATTTTCGTTGGCGACGGTGATGTAATAAAAAACATCTTCGTGCTGTTCCAGCATGCGGTGCAGGCCTTCCTGCACGATCACTGCCAGCTCGTAGCCGAAAGCCGGATCGTAGGCGACGCAGTTCGGAATGAGGCTTGCCATGACATGGCTCGATCCGTCCTGGTGCTGGAGCCCTTCGCCGGAAAGCGTGGTGCGGCCGGAGGTCGCGCCGATCAGGAAACCGCGCGAACGGTTGTCGGCCGCGCCCCACAGGAGGTCTCCGATGCGTTGGAAGCCGAACATCGAGTAGAAGATGTAGAACGGCAGCATGGTCGTGCCGTGATTGCTGTAGGCGGTCGCCGCCGCGATCCACGACGAGATCGCGCCGGCTTCGGTGATGCCTTCTTCTAGAATCTGGCCGTCCTTCGCTTCCTTGTAATAGAGCAGCTCGTCGCGGTCCTCGGGTTCATAGAGCTGGCCGACGGCAGAGTAGATCGCGACCTGGCGAAACAGCGACTGCATCCCGAACGTGCGCGCCTCGTCCGCGACGATCGGCACGATGCGCTTGCCGATGTTCGGATCCTTGAGGAGCTGCGACAGCAGGCGCACGAACGCCATGGTGGTCGATTCCTCGCGTCCGTTGGAGCCTTCGAGCATGCGCGCGAAGCTCGCGCGCTCCGGAGGAGGGAGCGCCGGCGCCACCCGCGGGCGCGCGGGAAGATAGCCCCCGAGCTTCTCGCGCCGCGCATGCAGGTAGCGCATCTCGGGGCTGTCCGCCGCGGGTTTGTAGAAGCGCAGGTGGTGAACATCCTCGTCGGAAAGCGGCAGCGCGAAGCGGTCACGAAACGCAAGCAGCGCGTCGTCCTCCAGCTTTTTCGCCTGGTGCGCGCCCATCCTGCCCTGGCCCCAATGGCCCATGCCATAGCCTTTCTTGGTTTGCGCCAGGATCACCGTCGGCCGGCCCTTGTGGTTCACGGCGGCCAGGTAGGCGGCGTAGATCTTGACTGGATCATGACCCCCGCGGCGCAGCCGGTCGATGTCGTCGTCCGACAGGTGCGCGACGATGGCCTGAAGCTCGGGGTACTTGTTGAAGAAATTCTCGCGGTTGAATCGCCCGTCGGTCGCCGCGTATTTCTGGAACTCGCCGTCCACCGTTTCGTGCAGGCGTTTCAGGATCACGTTCTCCTGGTCGCGCGCGAACAGCGCGTCCCAGTCCGATCCCCACAGCACCTTGATCACGTTCCAGCCGGCCCCGGCGAAGAGGCCTTCCAGCTCCTGAATGACCGAACCGTTGCCGCGCACCGGGCCGTCGAGCCGCTGCAGGTTGCAGTTCACGACAAAGATCAGGTTGTCGAGTCCCTCGCGCGCGGCGAGCGATAGTCCCGCGAGCGACTCCGGCTCGTCCATCTCGCCGTCGCCGACGAACGCCCATACCTTGCGGCCGGCGGTTTCGAGGATGCCGCGGTTTTCGAGATAACGCATGAAGCGCGCCTGATAGATCGCGGTGATCGGGCCGACGCCCATCGACGCGTTGGGAAACTGCCAGAAGTCGGGCATGAGGTACGGATGGCAGTAGGAGGACAGACCCTCGCCAGCGGTTTCGCGCCGGTAGTTGGCAAGGTGCGTTTCGGTGAGCCGTCCCTCGAGAAAGGCGCGTGCATAGACGCCGGGCGCGGCGTGGGGCTGAAAGTAGATGAGGTCCCCGCCGCGCTCGCCCGCGTTGTTCGCCCGGAAGAAGTGGTTGAAGCCGACTTCGAACAGATCGGCGATCGAAGCGTAAGTCGCGATATGCCCGCCCAACTCGGGGTGCTCGCGGTTTGCCCGCACCACCATGGCGAGCGCGTTCCAGCGCACGATGGCGATGATGCGGTTCTCGATATCGAGATTGCCGGGATACTGCGGCTGGTCGGCGAGCGGGATGGTGTTGCAGTAGGCGGTGTTCAGCACCGGCGGCAGCGGCACGCGCCGGGCCCGGGCATGGTCCAGGAGCTTGCGCAGGATGAAGGTCGCGCGCTCGCGGCTTTCAGCCTCGACCACGGCGTCGAAGGCGTCGAGCCACTCGCGCGTTTCGGTGGGATCGCCGTCCTGCGGCAACACGCGCCAGAAACCGGGAAGGGAAAAATCGGACAAGTCGGTCATGATGGTTCCTAAATGCGTGACTGGTACCCCTCAAGGGGGTATTGAAAAGAATGACTGGTGACTGGTGACTGGTGACTCGTGACTGGTGATTCGTGAACAGGGGTAGGGTGGGCATTGCCCACCATCACCCGTGTCGTTTCAGGCGTCCATCGTAGCCCAGCTCGCGCGGCAGGTGATTCCAAAATGCGTTGACATTCGTGGCCTTTCCGGCATTAAATACCGTATAGATTTTCTTCGGAGGCATAAAATGCCGGACCAGACACTCGATGTGACAGATTGGAAAATACTGGGCCGGTTGCAGGACCATGCGCGCATCTCCAACGTCGAGCTGGCGCGCGCGGTCAACCTGTCGCCATCGCCATGCCTCAACCGCGTGCGCACGCTGGAAACGAGCGGCATCGTCAGCCGCTACGTGACGCTGCTCGATCCGCTCAAGCTCGGGCTGACGGTAAGCGTGTTCATCCAGGTGAGCCTGGAAAAGCAGATGCGCGACGCGCTCGACACCTTCGAGAATTCGGTACTGGCGCGGGAAGAAGTGATGGAGTGTTACCTGATGACCGGAGATGCGGACTACCTGCTGCGGGTGGTGGTGCCCGACGTGCAGTCGCTCGAGCGCTTCATCGTCGACTACCTCGCGAAAATTCCCGGGGTCGCCAGCATCAAGTCGAGCTTTGCGCTGAAGCAGGTGAAGTACAAAACCGCGCTGCCGCTGCCACAAACCGCCAGCGGGAAAAACCGGCGTCGCTAAGAGCGCTGCCGCGAGCTGGCGACCTGCGATCGCAAGTGTCCGCCTCGTGAAGGACGAACTCGCGAAGCTGCTTACAGGAGCAACAATAAGCGGAATTCAGACAGCAGGGATAGGTCAGGTTGCCGCGTCGGCGGCTACCTGACGCCAGGTGGATGTCGGGGAACGCTGCGCGCACCCCGACCTACGTCGCTCGCAATGACAGAAATGAGCGTTGCGAGTCATATTGCGAGGCGCCCTTATTTCTTCAGGGCCCATAATCGGCTCCCGCTGCTGACACGCGCGGCGGAAAGGGGTTTCAGCCCCGCGGCTTGTGGCAGCGACATGAGGGTCTGATATGATTTGTCGCACCAACGCTTTTGCGGGTAGTCGCCGCCCCGCTCGTGTCCGGAGCTAGAGCGGGAGCATCCGAAGCAAACGCACATCACCAAAGGAGGATCTGCCATGAACAACAGGATTCTTGTTATCGCGCTGGTCGCGTTTGGACTGGCGAGCGGCGCTCATGCCCAGCAGGTGCGGCTTTCGATTTCCACGGGCGGCACCGGAGGCGTTTGGTATCCGATGGGCGGGGCGATGGCCAACGTGTTGTCTAGGCATTTGCCGAATGCAGCAGTCACCGCCGAGGTGACCGGCGGCAGCGTCGATAACGTGAAGCTCCTCGCGACTCGAAAGACCGAACTTGCTTTCTCCATGGTGGACACGGCCTGGGAAGGCATGAACGGAACCGGAAAGTTCAAGGAAAAGGTGCCGATGCGCACGCTCGCGGTCGTCCATCCGCTGGTGATGCACGTGGTCACGATTGAGGGGAGGGGCATAGAAAAGATCAGCGACTTCAAGGGCAAGCGCGTGTCTACGGGCTCGCCCGGCAGCGGGACCGAGGCCATGGCGTTTCGCATTCTCGAGGCCCACGGCGTGAATCCGGACAAGGACATCATTCGCGAGCGGCTCAGCGTCGCCGAGGCGGCCAACGCGATCAAGGATCGCAAGATCGATGCGTTCATGCACGCCGCGGGAGTCCCGCTTCCGTCAGTGACCGATGTCGCCGCCGCGCCCGGCATCAAGATCAAGCTCATCGATCATACCGGCGGGCTGGAAGCGATGCGCACGAAGTACGGTCCGATCTACGCTGCGGGGAAAATCCCGGCGCGCTCCTACCCTGGTCAGGACCGGGACAATCTGACGGTCAATGTGTGGGGCGTCCTGCTGGTGCACGAGACCATGAACGAGAAGCTCGTTTACGACATTTTGAAGACCTTGTTCGAACGGCACCAGGATATCGTGAATACGCACCGCGAGGCGGCGAACATGACGCTGGAGAACCAGGCGATCGGCGCAACCGCGGTGCCGTGGCATTCCGGCGCGGTGAAGTACTTCGCCGACCGCGGCGTGACGGTGAAGTAGCTGGATTCAACATCAAAGCCGAGAAGCAATAGACAGGATTAACGGGATTTACAAGATCATTCTTAACGCGTTTGATCGATCTTGTTAGTCATGTAAATCCCGTCCATTTATTTTCGAACGTGGATCGGCGTAGCTAAATGGCGCAAGCCCCGATAGGCGCACAGCTCGCCGCGCGCATGCGCGACGTCGCACCAGAAGATTTCCCTCCCCATTTCCAAGGGGGAGGGTTAGAGCTTGCCCCGGACTTGATCCGGGGGTGGGGGTAGACCTATCGTGCAAGCTGCAATAGGCGCACGCCTCGCTGCGCGCATGCGCGACATCGCGCCCTTCCGCGTGATGGAGATCCTCGCCCGCGCCCGCGAGCTGGAGGCCCAGGGCCGCTCGATCGTGCACATGGAAATCGGCGAGCCCGATTTTCCGACGCCGAAGCCGATCTGCGAAGCCGGAATCGAGGCGCTCAAGAAAGGCGAGCTGTTCTATACCCCGGCGCTCGGCCTGCCCGCGCTGCGCGAGGCGATTTCCGGCTACTACCGCACGCGCTACGGCATCGACGTTCCTGCGACGCGCATCATCGTCACAACCGGATCGTCTGGCGCGTTGCTGCTGGCGACCGGGACGTTGGTTAATCCCGGCGACCAGGTGCTGGTTGCCGATCCGGGCTACCCGTGCAACCGCCATTTCGTGCGCCTGATCGAAGGCGAGCCTGTCGGGGTGGCCGTGGGCGCCGACAGCAATTACCAGCTCACGCCCGAGCTGATCGAGCAGCATTGGGGAAGCCGCACTGTCGCCGCGATCGCCGCTTCACCTTCGAATCCTACCGGCACCCTGATTCCCGCCGTCCACCTCAAGACGATGGCGGATTTTGCGCGGGAGCGCGGCGGCACGCTGATCGTGGACGAGATCTACCACGGCCTCGTCTACGAGGGCGATGTTACGACCGCACTCGCGCTCGCCGACGACGTGTTCGTCATCAACAGCTTTTCCAAGTACTTCAACATGACCGGCTGGCGGCTGGGCTGGATGGTCGCGCCGGCTCGCTACGTGCCCGAGATCGACAAGCTCGCGCAGAACGTCTTTCTCGCTGCCCCGACGCCGGCGCAGTATGCGGCGCTCGCGGCGTTCGAACCGGAAACGCTGACGATACTCAATGCGCGCCGCGAAGAGTTCAGGTCGCGGCGCGATTATCTGGTGCCCGCGCTGCGCGGACTGGGCTTCGACGTTCCGTGTCTGCCGCAGGGGGCGTTCTATGTGTATGCCGGCTGCGGCTCATTGACGCGGGATAGTTACGCGTTTGCGCGCGATCTGCTCGAACAGGCGGGCGTGGCGATTACCCCGGGCATCGATTTCGGCGCGCACACGCCGGAGCGCCACGTGCGCTTTGCCTACACCAATTCCATCGAACATCTGCAGGAAGGCGTGCGCCGCATCGGCGAGTTTCTCCGCCGCCAGTAGAACCCTTATAGAGAGATATGCGAGCGAGTGTGCGGGTATTTATGTCTACAGACTTCGGTGGTTTTCGAAGTCTTCCTATTCCGTCTCTGCTTCAGGTCAGTTACTTGCCGGCGGGTACGAGTGCCTCGGCAGATGCTTTGTTCGCGTCCGCTTTTTTCTTCGCCGCATCACGCTTGGCCATAAAGTCCGCCAGTTCCCCGTGCTGAGTGTGCAGCGTGAGCAGCCAGCGCTGTCCACCTGACATGAAACCGATGTAGTGGCCAAGCTCCACCAGCTCCGGTTCAGTGAACTCCTTGTGCAATTCCGCCCACATTGCATCGTCGGCGTCGGTGGGGTTGCGCATGATCGCATCACAATAACGCAGGGCGATCTTCTCGCGGTGAGTAAATTCATCCGAATTGAGATAGGACTGCTTCTCGTCCAGCAGAGACATCCGATGTCCTTTTACCTGCACCAACGGTGCGGTATGCATGCCACTTCAGTAATGGCAGTCTGTATTGAACATCGGGCCCCAGGAGGTCGCAATCCTGGCGCGCATCAGCTCGCGGAGCTCATTTTCGAGCACCCCTTGCTCCTTCATCGTTCGGATCAACATGGTGAAGGACCGCATCGCAACCTTGTTGTGGGCCCGGATCGCCTGATTTTCAGGCCCCGGTGATCCTTTGACGATCGCATCCATGAGCCAGGAATGCATTTCGGGGTCTTTGACATCGTCCGGGTGAACGTAACTAATACGCGCCATGCGTTTCTCCTCTGTGATGAAATACGGTGTCGACGTCTTTGTTGTGAAAAGTCTCACCAGTTGTTCGTCCTGTCCAACTGCGTGGTCGGTCCGGATAGTTGTCGCTTTCTTTCATATCGCCGATGGCTTGTTGGCAATTCCGGCAGCATACCGGATATTGCCTCTTTCACCGATGGAAAGACTAGTTCTAAATATGGCGCGCAACTTTGATCTAGGTCAATTTCGTGCACTGGTAGACCACCCCGGCATCGAAAACACCCCTGTGTTCGCACGCCCAATTAGCGGTCACCCCCCTTATTCAGGCTCGATCGCGGCTCATCGGCCAGCGTCGCGGAAACACTGAGACACCGATTCCACCGAGTTACTCCAGGAAGGCACTTGCCGCATCGGCGAGTTCCGGCTTCAAGAGCCATGCTTATCGTTTTGCACCGCGCCGCCTTGTTGAATCGCTTCCACTCAGGTAGTGTTTTCTGGAGCTCATCAGGCGGAGGAGCAGATCGATGCAGGCAGGCGACAGCAACGCAGTCGATGCAGGCGAGGACATCGTTGTCTTCTCCATTCTCAAACCGTCCGTCTGTGCGGAATGCGGTGTGGAGCTGTCGAAAGGAGCCCTGTTGAGGATGGAGCAGGAGAAACCGCTCTGTCTTGAATGTGCCGACCTGGACCATTTGGTCTTTCTCCCGCGCGGCGACACTGCATTGACCCGCCGCAGCAGAAAGTACTCCGCACTGTCGGCAGTCGTCGTGCAATTCAGCCGCGCCCGTCGCAGGTACGAGCGGCAGGGGCTGCTGGTGGAAGCGCCCGCGCTGGAACGTGCGGAAAAGGAATGCCTGGGCGATGAGGCGCAGCGGCGCATCGCGCGGGAGCGGGCATCGCTCGTGCGCGAGCGTGCCGACATGCGATATGTCGCGCAGTTTGCCGAGCAGATCCGATCCAGGTATCCGGGTTGTCCACCCGGCGAGGCTGAAGCCATCGCGCAGCACGCATGCAAGAAGTACAGCGGGCGTGTCGGACGGTCGTCCGGCGCAAGGGCGTTCGATGCGCAAGCGATCGAATTGGCAGTGAAGGCACGCGTGCGTCACGAACACACCGAATACGATCGCTTTTTGGCGCGAGGGCGGGACCGCACCGAAGCACGATCCGCAGTGGCGCGGAAAGTGGCGGACGTCCTGGAGCGGTGGAGCAAAGCGTGATTCGAAGATGCCTTCGACTTGTCGGGGCTACCCGGTGATGCGAGAATTCTATTCGATCACCCGGCCGCGCAGGCTTACTTCGGGGCCAGCGTGTTCTGGCTCCGGCGGTTGTCCGCCTTTCCGAATGAGGAAGACCTGATCGCCAACTGGCCGATCAGGCGAGATGGCCAACTCAGAGGCATTGTCGAGATCATTGGAGGATTGCCATGATCGCAAACGATCAGGAACTGAAGGTAACGCTTGCCCTCGCAGATAACGTCGCAATCGTCACTGGAAAGAGAAGAGTACTCCCGCGCGGATTGCCACTTCTCTTGCCAAGGCGCTTTCAGCATGAGAGCCACGGGCGGGGCTAGAGCCTGTTATGGACTTGTACTTTGAGTAGCGATATGGCACATAGTGGGGATGAAAAAGCCCACGCGCATTCCCAAACCCTATCCGAGTGATGTAAGTGACGAAGAATGGTCATTTGTTGTCCCGTATCTAACGCTGATTCGGCTGGACAGCGAACAGCGGGAACACGACTTGCGTGCTGTGTTCAACGCGCTTCGCTGGCTGGTGCGCAGCGGCGCACACTGGCGTATGATGCCGCACGATTTTCCGCCGTGGGCGGCGGTGTATCAGCAGATGCAACGGTGGCTGCGAGCAGGCTGCTTCGAGGCCATGGTGCACGATCTGCGGGTGCTGTTGCGCGAGTATGCGGGACGCGAGGGGCAGCCCAGCGCCATGATCCTGGACAGCCGCACAATGCAGTCCACGCCGGAATCGGGTGCCCGCGCGGGATACGACGGCGCCAAGCGCCGCAAAGGGGCCAAGGTGCATGCGGCGGTCGATACCTTGGGACATCTGTTGGCCTTGCACGTCACCCCGGCCGATGAGCAAGACCGGGCGCAGGTGGAACAACTGGCGCAGGCGGTACAGGACCTTACCGATCAGAGCGTGACATTGGCGTATGTGGACCAAGGCTACACGGGAGAGAATGCAAAACAGGCCGCTCGGGCGCAGGGTATCGCGCTGGAAGTGGTCAAGCACACCGAGGCCAAGCGCGGATTCATACTGCTGCCGCGCCGCTGGGTGGTTGAACGAAGCTTTGCATGGGCAGCGCGATTCCGTCGCCTGGCGCGTGACTACGAGCGCCTGACTCAAACGCTTGCCGGCTTCCATTACCTCGCCTTTGCTTGCCTCATGCTCCATCGAATCATTCCGCTCATCTCAAGTTCATAACAGGCTCT
>MERI01000184.1 GCA_001772005.1 Betaproteobacteria bacterium RIFCSPLOWO2_12_FULL_62_58
TGGAGAAGGAGCCGCATATCCTCTTTTGCTCGTTGCGCCTGACACGAGCGTTATCTTGCTCGATGCGGCAATCGATGCCGGCGAGCGCGGTCAGCCGTTCGAGGACTGCGCGGATGCTTTGCTCTTTCCCCGAGCAGACATTGTATGCCTCTCCCTTCGCGCCCTTCTCCAACAACAGGAAATAGGCCCGCACCACATCCCGCACGTCGGTAAAGTCACGCGTTACGTCGATAGAACCGACCTCAATCACTGGATCGCGCAACGCCAGCTTGACCTCCACTACCTGCCTGGCAAAGTCGGACACCACGAACCACTCCGCCTGGCCGGGCCCGACGTGGTTAAAAGGCCGTGCCAGCACGATGTCGAAATCGTGGGTCTGGGTCCACTGGTAGCACAGCAACTCAGCCGCCGCCTTGCTGACCGAGT
This sequence comes from Betaproteobacteria bacterium RIFCSPLOWO2_12_FULL_62_58, assembly GCA_001772005.1. Classification (GTDB taxonomy): domain Bacteria; phylum Pseudomonadota; class Gammaproteobacteria; order Burkholderiales; family SG8-41; genus DSOT01. Next base: position 427 of record MERI01000184.1, read on the forward strand.
AGGGATTGCGCGGCTTGAGCGCTTGCGCTTCCGTGATGGGCATGGCCGACGGCTCCACCCAGCCGTAAACGTCCCCCGAGCCGACGTAAAGCATGCGGCCGGTGAAGCCGCGCGCCTCAAGCGCCTCCAGCAAATTGAGCGTGCCGAAAAAGTTGACGTTGTAAGTCGCGCGCGGGTCGTCGATCGAACTCGGCACAAAACTTTGGGCGGCGAGATGCAACACCCGTTCCGGCCGGGTCTGGTCGATCGCCTTGTCGAGCGAGGCCCGATCCAGGAGGTCGATTGCCGAATCCGGAACGACGAGCTGGAACCGCGCGCCCGTTGTGCCGCTTGCGATCGCGTCGCGCACGACGCACCCGACAAAACCGTCCAACCCCGTAACCAGCAGGCGCTTCATGCCAAAGCGTCGGGCGTCGTGCCGGATGGAACGTGGCGTGGCGCGTTTCGCTGCGGCGCTGTTTTAACTGACGGGTATTTCATGACCATGCGATGAGTGCCATAAGGCCGCGCGGGCACGCCTTGGTGAAGCGTTGTTCTCGTTCCTGGATATAAATGGTCGCGCAAAATTCTAGCACGAACCCACCCCGCGCCCAGCAGCCTGCCGGGCTTAAACGTCCGACAGGCTGCTAAGGAGTTTGTCCGACCTAACTCCGACAAACTCCTAGCGCAAGTGGACAGCGCGAAGATCCGCCGTGAGCTCGGTTGGCAGCCGTGCCACTCGCTCGCCGCGGGACTGGCTGAAACGGCACGGTGGTATCATGCGCAAACCGGTTTTAAGTCAAATACCTGTCACCGCCATCGTGCAACATGAAGCCTGGGCTCCGCTGACGGCTTTCACGGCCACGTTGGTGACCGTGTGGTGGCTCATCAGGAGCCGGTTTTCGACCATCGCGCTCGATCATCCCAACCGGCGGTCTTTGCATCAGGCGCCGGTCCCACGCACCGGCGGCATCGGGCTGCACGCCGGCATTGTGCTGGCCTGGGCCGTCGTGGCGCCGAATCTCCCGCCGCCGACAGGTTTGACGTTCGCCCTGCTGCTGCTGGTCTCTTTTGCCGACGACGTGCACGGCGTGCCGGTCGTCGTGCGCCTTGCGGCGCATTTGCTCGCTGCGGGCGTCCTTGCCGCGAGCCTCTTGCTCCAGGACTTCGGGATTGTTGCAGCGGTGGTCGCAACGTTGGTTATTGCGTGGATGACGAATCTTTACAATTTCATGGACGGTTCCGACGGACTCGCCGGCGGGATGGCGCTGTTCGGCTTTTCATTCTACGGCGTCGCAGCCTGGCTCTCCGGCAGTTCCGCTTTTGCTCTGCTCAACTTCAGTATTGCAGCGGCGGCGGCGGCTTTCCTGGTTTTCAACTTCCATCCGGCCCGCGTGTTCCTGGGCGATGTGGGTTCAGTGCCGCTCGGTTTTCTCGCCGCGGCGTTCGGGCTCATCGGTTGGCTGCAGCGCGACTGGACGTGGTGGTTTCCGGTGCTGGTGTTCTCGCCGTTCATCGTCGACGCAAGTGCGACGCTTGCCCGCCGTCTGTGGCGTCGCGAACGGGTGTGGGAAGCGCATCGCGATCATTATTACCAGCGGCTGGTGCAGATGGGCTGGGGGCACCGCGGCACTGCGCTCGCCGAATATGCGCTGATGCTGGCTTGCGGGCTGACGGCACTCGCCGCTCTCGGACTCGCGGCCGCCGCGCAAACAACGGTGCTTGCGGTGACCGCAGCGTCTTATTTGCTCATGATCTCGGCCGTGGAACGCGCTTGGCGAATGAAACCGCCGGCAGGGCCGGTGAATGGTAACGGTGAGCGGTACGCGGCGAAGGGCGATGAGTGATTCGGTGATGGGGGAAGGGGGGATTGGGAAGCGATGAAGCTCAACTGGCGCATTTTCCTCGCCTTTGCCCACGACCTCGCGGCGTGCGCCGCAGCCTGGCTGGCTTCGTTCTGGCTGCGATTCAATCTCGAGATTCCAGCGCCATACGGTGAACTCGCGCTGGAAACACTGTTGTGGGTCGTTCCGCTGCATGCGGCGCTGTTTGTGGGCTTCGGCCTGTATCGCGGCATCTGGCGCTTCGCCAGCCTCCCCGACCTGAAACGGATCATCGCCGCAGTAGCGATCGCGGCGGTCGCGGTGCCGACAGCGCTGCTCATGCTGCAAATCGCGGTCCCGCGTTCGGTGCTCATCATGAGTCCGGCATTTCTGATCATGATCATGGGCGGCAACCGGCTCGCTTACCGCGCCTGGAAGGAGCGCAGCCTGGGCGCCCTGGTCCCGAAACAGCGCGAACCGGTATTCGTCATCGGCGCTGAGGAAGCAGCGGTCAACCTGATCAAGGAACTCGCGCGCAGCCCGCAGTGGCGCGTAGTCGGCGTTTTCGACGACGATGCAACCAAGCACGGCCGGCAATTGCACGGCGTCAATGTACTCGGCCGCGTCGATGATCTCGCGGCCTGGAAACAGAGACATGACGGGCGCCATGCCATTATCGCCATGCCGGAAGCGTCTCACGGCGTGCGGCGGCGCGCGGTCGAGATGTGCCGCCGTGCTGGATTGAACGTGCTGACCGTGCCCTCGTTCGACGATCTGATGAGCGGCAAGGTTACGGTGTCGCAAATCCGGCACGTCGAGCTTGACGACCTGCTCGGCCGCGATCCGGTGGTGCTGGACACCGCCGGCCTCAACAACTGGTTCAGCGGCCGCGTGGTTTTGGTGAGCGGGGCCGGCGGCTCGATCGGCGCCGAGCTGTGCCGGCAGATCGCCCGCTACCGGCCCCGGCAGTTGATCCTGTTCGAGCTCAACGAATTCGCGCTCTACAGCATCGAGCAGGAGTTCGGCGAACGCTTTCCGGCGCTGCCCGTCGTCTGCGCGATCGGCGATGTCAAGGATGCAACCCGCGTCGCTCAGGTGTTGGGCGCCTACCGGCCGTCGGTGATCTTTCACGCCGCGGCCTACAAGCACGTGCCGTTGATGGAAAACGAGAACGCGTGGCAGGCGATCCTCAATAACGTTGCCGGCACCCGGGTCATGGCCCAGGCCGCGATCGCCCGCGGCGTCGAGAAATTCGTGTTTGTTTCCACCGACAAGGCGGTCAATCCGACCAATGTCATGGGCGCCAGCAAGCGGCTCGCCGAAATGGTGTGCCAGGCATTGCAGCAACCAACCGGCACGCGCTTCGTGATGGTGCGTTTCGGGAACGTGCTCGGCTCGACCGGCAGCGTGATCCCGAAATTCCGAGAGCAGATCGCCAAAGGCGGGCCGGTCACGGTGACGCATCCCGACATCACACGCTATTTCATGTCGATCCCCGAGGCCGTTCAGCTCGTGCTGCAGGCGGGACTCATGGGCGGGGGCGCAGAAATTTTCGTGCTGGACATGGGCGAGCCGGTCAGGATTTCCGACCTCGCGCGCGACATGATCCGCCTTTCCGGTCTCGGCGAGGGCGATATCAGGATCGTTTATACCGGCTTGCGCCCCGGCGAAAAGCTCTACGAGGAGCCGCTCGCCGCGGACGAGAATTCATTGCCGACACCGCACCCCAAGCTGAGGATTGCGAAAGCGCGGCAGGAGGACGGCGCGTGGCTGGCGCGGCTCTCGGAATGGCTCGCGCCCGACGGTGTGCCGCGCGACGAGACGGTGAAAACCGAACTCGCGCAGTGGGTGCCCGAGTATTCCGGCAACTAGAAAAACAGAATGAAACCGCCGATGAATTCTTCTCAATACCCCCTTGAGGGGTACGCCGATGAACGCAGATAAAATCCAAGTCAAAAGCCAAACGGGTTTAAGCCCCAGAAATCACGCGGAACATGGCGACTTTAAAACCAAGATCACTGCCGCAGGATTTCTCGGTGAACTCCATGTTCTGTGTGGCTTGTTCTTGATCTTCATCGGCGTTAATCGGCGTTTATCTGCGGCTGCCTTTTCTTGTGGTGCTTCCGACTTTTCCGTGGGTGTCATTCCCGCGCAGGCGGGAATCCATAGGGCGCTCATTGGACGAGCCCATCATAAGAGCGCTGTCGGCGCCAATTCCTGTGACGTTCACCGCGAGGAATGCAAGCGTAGTGGGCGTGGTTCAATGCCGCATGGATTCCCGTTTGCACGGGAATGACAGCTCCCGCCGAGGTTACTGGTTTGGTGCCAATTTTGAAGTCCAGCAGAGACGACACCCACGGAAAACCCGGAAGAAACTTTCCCTTGTTTTTGCTGCAGATGAGTCGATATGCCGATAACATGGGGCGCTGGGCCGCGATCGCGCTCGGCGTCTCGATTCCGGTCTCGGTCGCCCTCGATAACCTGCTGCTGGCCCTGGTGCTGGCCGGCTGGCTCGCCGGGGGCAACTATCACGAAAAACTTCTGATCGTCAAACGCAACCCGGTCGCGGTTGCCGCGCTCGCGTTATTCGCATTGCTGCTCGCCGGCACGCTCTACGGCGAGCGCTACCCCGGCGATACCCTGCTCTACCTTGGCAAGTACGCCGACCTGCTGTTTATTCCGGCCTTCCTGTGGCTGTTTCGCCACGAGGACGGCCGGCGCCGCGGGCTCTACGCCCTCGCGACCTCGCTTGCCCTCGTGCTGCTGCTCTCGTACCTGATCAAATTCGGGCTGGTGCCGAACAGCCGCTGGGTGCTCGGCGATGCGGCGAACCCGTCGGTGTTCAAGCACTATCTGACGCACAACATCCTGATGGCGCTCGCCGCTTTCATCTTCGCCCAACTCGCCGGCGCCGCGCGCTCGGCGCGCGCGCGCTGGGGCTGGGCCGCGCTCGCGATCCTCGCGGTGGTCAACGTCACCGCGATGATGCAGGGACGCACCGGCTACCTCACCCTCGGCGCGCTGGCGCTTTATTGGGGCTACAGCCGGCAGCGCTGGCGCGGGGTTTTGGTGGTCGCGGCCGCGGTCGCCGCGCTCGGAACCACGCTCGCGCTCGTTCCCGGCCCATTCCAGGACCGGCTGCACCAGGCCGCGAACGAGATTGCGGCGTGGCAACCCGGGACAGCGGCGATGACTTCTTCCGGGCTGCGCCTCGAGTTCTACCGCAATAGTCTCGGCATTATCGCCCAGCGCCCGCTGCTGGGCGTGGGCACCGGCGGCTTTCCCAGGGCCTACGCCGACAAGGTGCGCGGCTCGGGCATGGTCGAGACGCGCAATCCGCACAACGAGTACCTGCACATCGCGGCGCAAATCGGAATGGCGGGCCTCGGCGTCTTGCTTTATCTCTTCTACCGGCAATGGCGGCTGGCGGCGCAGCTTGCATCACCATTCGAATGTCATCTCGCGCGCGGGCTGGTCCTCCTTATGGTGGCCGGCTGCATGTTCAACTCGCTGTTGCTCGACCACGCGGAAGGGTTGCTCTACGCCTGGCTGACCGGCCTGCTTTTCGGCGGGTTACAATTCAAAGGTAATGGGTAATAGGTAATGGGCAATGGGCAATGGGCAATGGGAGACAAGGCTTTCTTCATACACTCATTACATCCCATCACTCATTACTCATCACTCATTACTCATCACTCATTACTCATCACTCATTACCCATCACCGATTACTCACAATGAAGGTCTCCGCCATCATCATCACCAAGAATGCCGAACCGACCATCCGTCGTTGCATTGAATCGCTGCGGTGGACGGATGAAATCGTGGTGGTCGACTCCGGCAGCACCGACCGTACACTGGAGATCTGCCGCGAGCTGGGCGCCAAGGTACACCAGACCGGCGACTGGCCGGGACACGGTCCGCAGAAGAACCGCGCGCTCGACCGGGCGAGCGGCGACTGGGTCGTATCGCTGGATTCGGATGAGTGGATGACGCCCGAACTTCAGGCCGAAGTCCGCCGCGCGATGGCCGAGCCGCAGGGCAAGGCGGCGTTTGCCGTGCCGCGCCGCTCGAGCTTTTGCGGGCGTTTCATGCGCCATTCCGGCTGGTGGCCCGATTACGTGGTTCGGTTATTCCGCCGCGACGCGGCGCGGTTTTCAGAAGATCATACGCACGACCGCCTGATCGTGAATGGCGCTACCGGCAGGCTGCGGCAGCCCATCATGCACGAGGCGATCAGCGATCTCGATCAGATGCTTACCAAGATGAACGTGTACTCAACGACCAGCGCGCATATGTTCCATCAACGGGGACGGCGCGCCTCGCTCGCCACCGCGCTGCTGCACGGCGGGTGGGCCTTCTTCCGCACCTATTTCCTGCGCCTGGGTTTTCTCGATGGGCGCGAAGGATTCATGCTCGCGGTGGCAAACGCCGAGGGCTCTTACTATCGCTACCTCAAGCTGATGCTGCTTTCCAACGGACCGGTAAAGAGTAATGGGTAATGGGTAATGGGTAATGGGTAATGGGTAATGGGTAATGGGTAATGGGTAAAAAAAACCGGACCGTCAGGCCCACTCATTACTCATCACTCATTACTCATCACCAAAGCAAATGCGCATTTGCGTTATCGTCACCACCTATAACCGGCCCGACGCGCTCGCCGCGGTGCTCGACAGCTACCTCGCACAGGATGACCGCGACTTCGAACTCATCGTCGCCGACGACGGCTCGACCGACGACACGCGCAGGCTGATCGCCGCATACGCGCAGCGCGCCCCGTTGCCGTTGCGTCACGTGTGGCAGGAAGACCGGGGATTCCGTCCCGCCGCGGTCCGTAACCGGGCGCTGGCAGCGACGGAAGCTGATTACATCGTATTCAGCGACGGCGACTGCATTCCGCCGTCCGACTTCGTGAGCCGGCACCGCGCGCTCGCGGAGCCCGGGTATTTTCTATCGGGCAACCGCATCCTGTTGAGCGCGACATTCACGGCTCGCGTGCTGCGTGAGCGGATGCCGCTACAGGCGTGGGGCCCGCTGCGCTGGCTGATGGCCTGGGCGCTGCGTGACATCAACCGCTGGCTGCCGCTCGTGCGGCTTCCCGACGGCGCATTCCGCAAGCGCAGGCCCGGCCTGTGGCAAGGCGTCAAGACCTGCAATCTGTCGGCATGGCGTGCGGACCTGGTGCGCGTTAACGGTCTCGACGAATCCTATTCCGGGTGGGGACTCGAGGACTCGGACCTCGTGATCCGGCTGCTGCACGCCGGGATCAAACACAAGAGCGCGCGTTTTGCCGCACCGGTGTTTCATCTCTGGCATAGAGAAAACGACCGCAGCCGGCTCGCCGACAACCAGCAGCGGCTTGACGAGATACTGACGTCGCGCCGAACCGAAGCGCTGGTCGGCGTCAATCAGTATCTATGAGCGGCAGTCCTTCGTCGTTTCCAAACGCGGTAAGGCAGACACCGCCGCGCAGTGTGCTGGTGGTCGTCACCCGCCGCCTCGGCGACGTGCTGCTCGCCACGCCCTTGATCCGCTCGATCAGGCGGGCCTGGCCCGAGGTTGCAATCGACGTCCTGGTGTTCGACGGCACGCAGGGCGTCATCACCGCCAGCCCCGATATCCGACGCATTCACGTCGTGCCTGAGCGGCCCGGGTTATTGCGGCATCTCGTGTTCGCGCTGCGACTGGCGCGGCGCTACGACGTCGCGCTGTCGCTGGTGCCGGGCGACCGGCCGACGTTCTATGCGTTTCTCGCGGGCCGCTGGCGCGCCGGCCTGCTGCTCGACACCGCGAAGCAGCGCTGGAAACGCCGATTCCTGAACCGCTGGGTGCCGTTCGACGATCTCAACACCCACACCGTGCGCATGCACCTGTCGCTGGCGGGCGTGCTCGGCATCGTCGCCCACAGTGAAGTCGTCGTCTCCTGGCGTACGGAAGACGAGCATCAGGTCGACCAGTTGCTTGTCTCAGACCAGCCGCAACGGCTCGTCGTGTTGCACACCTATCCCAAATTCAACTACAAGATGTGGCGCCGCGAAGGTTGGGCAGAGGTTGCACACTGGTTCGCGGCGCATGGGCACCGCGTCGTGCTTACGGGCGGCGGGGCCACCGCGGAGCTCGACTATGTCGCGAAACTCGCGCGCGACATGCCCCCCGGCACGGTGAATGCCGCCGGCCGGTTAACGCTCGGCGCTTCCGCGTGCCTGGTCAGTCGCGCCCGCATTTATGTCGGGCCGGACACGGTAATGACGCACGTCGCGGCGGCGTTGGGCGTGCCTACCGTCGCGCTGTTTGGACCCTCCAACCCGGTGAAATGGGGACCATGGCCACACATGCACTTGGCCGATGCCAACCCGTGGCGGCGCTGCGGCAGCCAGCGCGGTGGGAACGTGACGCTGTTGCAGGGTGCGTTGTCTTGCGTGCCGTGCCTGCTCGAAGGCTGCGGGCGCAACATCGCGAGTTTCAGCGATTGCCTGCAACAGTTGCCCGCGGCCAGGGTGATCGCCGCCATAGAA
>MERI01000185.1 GCA_001772005.1 Betaproteobacteria bacterium RIFCSPLOWO2_12_FULL_62_58
TGCCGCTGCGGGAAATCACGCCGATCGAGCCCTTCTTGATGATGCGCTCGTTGAAGGCGGGCATGAAGCCGGCGAAGCATTCGCCGGGCGTGACTTACCCGAACCGCAACGAAGCGTCCGCTGAGCGTTTCATTCGACTTCCTCTAGCGCGCAGAGAGAATGGCGAGTGCCGCCTCGTGCATTCACAATAGCCCTGCGCTGATCAGGCACTACCTTCATCACAACAGTAATGGTATTTTGTGGCGTCCAGGTGTCGAATACGGAATTCCACAGGTATGTCATTGTATGTGTAGGCTATGCGCTCTACCCTAAGGACGGGGCTATTAACTGCTGTTTTTAGTGCGCGCGCTATGGAACCCCTCGCGTTAGTTCCGTACACACTCTCCTGAATCCGGATAACGTTGATTCCGCACACATCTTGATAAACGGCGTAAAGGTTTTCCTGGCCTTCGCGAATTACGCGCGCTGTGAGCCCCTGGAACATCTTTGTTGGCACCATGATGTCGAGTGTTGATGCCGGGTCCTCGTCAACAGTCAGCAAGCCCGTAATCCGGAAAATCATCGGTCGTTCCTGTTTCTGAAGGCCGAGGATTGCTGTGACTTCGTCGGACGCCGGCTCTCGTTCGAACGATAATAATTTGCGCTCCGGGAAGATCTGGGTTCCGTCGTTGCGGAAAACCCGAGAGAATAGGTAGCGCTGACGCTGGCGCGTATGCTTGGCAACAAACGTTCCTTTGCCCTGCTTCCTGGTCAGGATATTGGCTTCCGCCAGGTCGCGTATGCCCCCACGTATGGTAAAAACCGCGACGCCGAAACGTTCCGCAAGCTGGTTTTCCGTTGGCAATTGATCGCCGGGTTTCCATTCGCCTTCCGCTAAACACTGCAGGATGCGCTTCTCGACCTGCTTGTAAAGGGGTTCGGACGCATGCATCTCGAGTTTGGTTTCTGAGGAGTTGCGGGGCATATTTTTCTTCCAAGGGTTAGATCACGAACCTGGGCTTTGGGCTTGGGCTAGACAAAATAGTAAAAGTCTGTAATCATGCGTATCATACGGTATTCTAACAGGAGAAATCAATGCAAGTCGCCCAACTGTCCCAGCAGCGTCAGTCGACCCAGGTTGCCGAAGTTATCCCGTCCGGGAAAGGATGTGGCGCGGAAGTCCGAGGCGTAGACTTAAGAAATGTCGACGGTAAGAGCTTCGGCGTCATTGAAAAAGCTGTCCTTGAGCATCTGGTCGTGCTTATTCGAGGGCAATCCATTACGGACCCAGAGCTCATTGCGTTCGGGAAGCGTTTCGGAGAACTTGAGCCACCGGGGATGAGTATCATCGGTAAACCCTACATTGACGAGCATCCCGATATTCTGGTGATCTCGAATATCGTTGAGAACGGGCAGCCACAGGGAAATTTGGGTGCTGGCGAGGCGATCTGGCATACGGACATGTCATACAGGGAGAAACCGGTCACGTACGCGATCCTCCACTCTCTCGAAGTACCGCCTACGGGTGGAAATACTTATTTCGCCAATCAATACCTGGCTTACGGCACGCTTTCCGACGAACTCAAAAAGAAGCTCGACGGCAGATTGGTGATCCACGACGAGACCTACAACAGTGGCGGGCAGCTGCGAAAGGGCTTCAAGGAGGTCACCGACCCGCGCGAAGCGCCAGGCGCGCGGCATCCGATATTCCCGACGCATCCAGTGACTGGCAAGAAAGCGCTATACCTCGGGCGGCGTCGCAATGCTTATATCATCGGTCTTCCGCCGGAGGAAAGCGAGCGGTTGCTCGACGAGCTGTGGGCACATGCTTCCCAGCCGAAGTTCGTTTGGGGTCACGAGTGGGGCGTTGGGGATACATTGATTTGGGATAACCGCTGCCTCATCCATCGGCGGGATTCCTTTGATGCGGGCACGCGTCGCATGATGCACCGTATTCAAATCAAGGGCGATAGACCTCAATAATTTTGAGACCTTTTTGAGGGGTTCGCCCAATAGCCCCGGCTTTGCCCGGGGTGAGTTCACCAGATTACTTTAAAACCAGCGCGGCGCCGCTCACCATCAGCACCAGACCGACCGTGCGATTGAACGTGCGCTGGTCAATGCGTCCCGCGATGTGGCGGCCGATGCGGACGCCGACCAGCATCATCGGCAGCGCGGCGGCGAGCACCGTCAAGGTCGTCGTATCGTAGAAGCCGAGCCTCGCGTAGCCGGCCACCCGCAGTATAGCCAAAGTCATTAGCATCGTCGTAACCGTCACGCGAAACGCGTCTTTTTCGAGCCGCAGCGTGTTCAGATAGATTACGTATAAGGGACCTGCGGCGCCGCCGAACAGCGTGCCGATCAGGCCCGCCAGCGTCGACAGACCGATCGCGAGCGGCCATATCAGCGAGCGCGGAGGCGCACGCAGTCGTCCGGCGGTCGCGAACGCAAAGATCGCATAGCCAATCACGAACACGCCAAAAGCCTGCGTGAGCGTCCGAGAGTCGAGCTCGCGAAAGAGTTGCAGTCCGACGAGCACCCCGGCGAGCGTGAAGGGCGCCACCCGCGCGATCTCGCGCCACATGATCTTGCGCCAGTCCCTTATCCAGTGCCCAAGCGAAGAGATGACGGTCAGCACAGCGACAACGGGGATCGCGACCTGGATTGGTAGAACCAATGCGAGGAGCGGCACAGCGACCGCCCCGCCGCCGAAGCCCGCAGTGCCGCGCACCGCAAAGGCCGATATGACGACGAGCGAGGCGAACGCGAGGTGGATGAGTTCGAGCTCCTCCATCAAGGATTATTTCCGAGGGGCTGCTCGAAGCCGTTCGCCTGCTGCGGAGTTATAGCGTCTCCCTCGTGATTCTAGAGTTTGATTTCGTGAGCTATTTTGTCTTTAGTCCACATCGGGGCAAAAGCTTCTATGAATGCGCAGATATGGTCGTGTCGGGCCATATCCCTCCGTACAACCACGCCGGTTACGCTTGGTTCCAAAAGTGGCGTGACATCTAACGCGCGTAGCTTGGTGTCTCGCTCGGGATCGTAAACGATGGATGCGAGGATCGTTATTCCTAAGCCCTCTTCCACGCACGCTTTAATTACATCCTCGTCAACAGCAGTCACAGTCACCTTCGGCGTAAACCCTAATGCGCCAAAGGCGCGCATGATGCGGCGGCGCCCAGTGGACCGTTCAGCATGGGTTATCAAGGGGTACGCTGCGATAGATTCAAGCGTGACGATACGTTGCTTCAGCAACGGATGTCTCTTGGGTACTATCAGACTGCGCTCCATGGGGAAGCACTCTAAGGCGAGCAATGACTTCGGAAGATCTCGCATACTCGTCGTAATTGCCAGATCGACTATGCCGTTCTGCACCATTTGCCATAGGCTCTCCTCTTCATCATGTTTGTGCGATATGTGAACGCTTATGCCTGGGTAGTGCAAATGGAACCGGCGGATCACGCTGGGTAAGGCGTAGCGGGCTTGTGCCTGAGTTGACGCGACCCTGATCTTTGCGAGGCTTGTTGGGGGATGTCCTTGTGCGATGCCTTGCACGTTTGCTACCTCGGCCAAAACATGCTGGGCTGCTTCGACAATCGACTCGCCTTGGCCAGTGAGGCCGGTCAGTCCGCTTCGGCTGCGCAAGAAGATCGTTGTGCCAAGCTCTTCTTCAAGAAGGCGGACTTGCTGGCTTATTGCAGGCTGGGAGGTGCCTAGCGATCTTGCCGCTCGTGAAATGTTTAATTTGCAGCGGACGATTTCGCAGACATAGCGCAACTGATGAAGATTCATGTTGGGTCGCTCACTATAACGAGCTCCAATACCCCATAACTATCTCTTGGATTGACGCAAGTATAGTCGCGTATACACTCGGTGCCAACGCATCAGGATTCAACACCTGAGAAATCAAAGGAAGCCCGGCGGTTGCAGCTTCGTGTCTTCCTACTGGGGACGCAGTTATGGAGACTATATTGTCAAACTTGTCAAACGTCAGGGCCGGCAGGCCACAGTTTTCGGGTGCCGTAAACACCTTGGAAACATTCAAAGTTATGCCAACAGGAGCGGCCGTGGGGGCGGAGATCAAAGGCGTTGATCTGTCCATGCCGCTTCCGGATGATGTTCAGGAAGGTCTGCGAAAAGCATGGGCCGACCATATGGTGCTGGTGTTTCGCGGTCAGCATGTCAACGACGATCAACTCGTGGAAGCTGCAGGTATATTCGGAGGCGTGCAGGAGGTCGGATCACGCAAGTACTACTTCTTGAAAGGCGGATTGGGTGAGCATGACCACAGAGTCTCAAAGTCCCATCCCAGCATCAGTATTATTTCCAATCTCGATGCCAACGGTCATCCCGTGCAGGACAACGGGGCGCTCGGAAGCTACGAAGTTACCTGGCACAGCGATAATTCGTATGTTGAGATTCCGCCTGCGGGCAGCATGCTTTACGCGCTCGAAATACCGCCGGAAGGGAATGGCGGCGAGACCTCCTTCAATAACCAGTACATGGCGTTCGAGGAACTTCCCGATGAGCTAAAGCATGCAATTCACGGCAAGAGCCAACGCCACGATTCCAGTAGAAATAGTGCCGGGGTACTGCGGCCCGGAGCAAAGTTGCCAACAACTCTGGATGAGGTTGAGGGCCCTATCCATCCTCTTGTAAGGATACATCCGGTAACCCGCAAGCCGGCGCTATATCTGGGACGGCGCCGCGTATGGCCATCCAATCATATCGTGGGGATGCCTGATGCAGAGAGCCGAGCTTTGCTCAGCAAGCTTTGGGAGCACGCGACGCAAGAAAAGTACGCTTGGACGCTTCATTGGCAAGTTGGCGACTTGGTTCTTTGGGATAACAGGTGCTGCATGCATTACCGCACTGAAATCAACCCGCAGTATAGTCGTGTAATGCATCGTATTGTGATCAAAGGCGAGTCGGTGATCCCATGGTAAACGCGCGAAAAGTGGAGGTAGGCAAAACGGCGCAAAGAGGAGGAGACCATGAGGGAAACATTCGTAAGCGTGCGTAGAGTGGAGGGCGGGCAAAACAGCAAGTATCGGATTGGGATGCGGTGCGGCATGCGACGCCTTGCCTTAGCGTGCCTCGTGCCTGTAGGGATGTGGTTCTCTGTGGTAGCCGCGCAAACCGCTCAATGGAGTCCCGTGAGTGCCGTTGAGATTGTTGTAAGTACTGGTGTTGGGGGAGCTCAGGACCGCCTAGCCCGCGTAATGCAGGGGATCATCCAGAATGAGCTAACCCCCGTTCCTGTGGTTGTTGTGAACAAGCCAGGGGGAGCCGGTATGATAGCCGGCGCTTACTTGAATCGATCTCCCTCGGATGGGCACTCTCTACTTATTACTTCGGCGGTAATACTGGCTAACCATATCATGGGACGCTCCAAATTTACTTATACTGACATGACACCGGTTGCTCAGTTATTCAATGAGTATCCCGTCCTCGCTGTAAGGAGCGAGTCGCCGATAAAGAGTCCTAGCGATCTTCTCGCAAGGCTCAAAGAGTCCCCAGATTCGGTGAGTATCGGTCTCACAACTTTTGGCAGCGTGCATCACCTTAGTTTGACAAAGGCCGCAAAGGCCGCAGGGATTAATCCAAGAGACTTAAAGATTGTCGTCTTCAAGTCTGGGGGCGAGGCGCTCACCGCTACGATGGGTGGGCATGTCGATGCGACCATTTCTAGTCTATCAAATTTCATTTCTCCGCTTGAGGCAGGAACCATTCGTGCCCTAGTCATTTCAGCACCGCAACGGATGCCGGGAGTCGTAGCGAACGTGCCGACGTGGAGAGATTTGGGTGTAGATTCGGTTTTCTCCAATTTTCGCATCGTGTTTGGACCACGGGGGTTATCGGCCTCGCAGGTCGCTTATTGGGAGCAGGTCTTGTCAAAGATGGTATCGTTGTCAGCGTGGACCAAGGAAGAACAAAATAACTATTGGGCCAGCGCCTATCTGAATAGTGCGCAAGCTCGACAAGCTCTCGTATCAGAATATGCCAGCCAGAAGATCATTCTTACGGATTTGGGGATGGCCAAGCAATAATGTGTAAAGGGACTGCCACTGTTCTATATGTAACAGCTTGCTGCGGGGTTATTTATTTAAGTCTGATTCAAACTTTACAAAGAGGACTTGATCGATGGATAACGCCGGCGATTCTAATGCGATAGTCGAGTGCGGATTCGGATTTCTTAAGATCCCACAAACCCGGAAGAAGCCTCGTGATCAACGATGGACCATCATGTCTGATCGTTGCATACCGATTTCGGGGCAATTGTCGCTGCTGGAACTGGTCGGCGGTGTGGTGGACAGGGTGAAGCTGGTGGACCATGTCGGCCTGATATACCGCTTGCCCGCTGAGGTGATTTCACGAAAGATCAAGGTATATCGTGATTATGGAATTCAGGCTTTCCCCGGGGGAATTCCTTTCGAGATCGCATTTCTCCAGGGGAGGGTTGATGAATATTTTCAGCAGGTCAAAAAACTGGGCTTCCATGGCGTGGAAGTGAGTTCTGACTGCATCCCCCCCATTCCGACCAAGGAGCGCTTCCGACTGATTGCGCTTGCGCACAGTATGGGTTTGGAAGTGTTTACCGAGGTGGGGTACAAGGTCGTCGGGGATAAGTTCGGAAAGGACGCTCTGTCAGCCGAGGCCGCTATAGAAACCATTAGGGCAGACATGAAGGCAGGAGCCTGCAAAGTGACTGTCGAAAACAACGAATTGCTGTCCTACATGCAAAATAAAGACGCAACGACCCTCAAGACTATCGCAGACGCGATTGGTCTTGAACACTTGCTCTTTGAAATCGGGGGCGGTGGAGTAGCGCACCGCGACATCGCGAAATGGCTGTTCCAAGAATTCGGCCCTGAGATAAATGTTGAGAATGTTGAGGTTGATCAAGTCGTGCATACGGAGGCAATGCGACATGGTTTAAGTCGTGCCGTTGACTTCTGCTTTTTTGCGGAAGGCATGCGCGTTACCGCGTGAAAAGGTGCCAATTCCATGCGTGCAAACACGGAAGAGCTACAGCGAGGTCAGGGTACGCCTGACCGACTTCGCTAACACGAGATCTGCTTATCGTCACGAGGAAAAATATGTTCGAAGGGGCCTTATCGGGTTACAAGATCCTAGATGTAACTCATTATATGGCTGGCCCTTACTGTACCAAGCTTCTTGCGATGTATGGAGCTGAGGTAATCAAGGTTGAGAAGCCACAAACTGGTGATGGCGTACGAAGGCTCGGTCCGTTCGTCGGTGATGATCCGCATATTGAGAAAAGCGTCCACCATCTGTTTCTGAACGCAGGCAAGAAGAGCATTACGCTAAACCTGAAGGCGCCGAGCGGGGTGGAGATTTTCAAGCGCCTGGTCAAGGACGCCGACATTCTGGTCGAGAACTTTGAACCGAGAGTCATGCCGTCATTGGGGCTGGCATACGAGGAACTCGTCAAGATAAACCCGGATCTGGTGATGGTCTCAATCTCTAATTTTGGACAAACGGGACCGTATCGGGACTACAGGGCAGCGGAGATCGTCGAATACGCCCTGAGCGGCCTCATGAAGCTGACCGGCGCCTCTCACCGCGAGCCTCTGAAGCTCGGCCTGGACGTAGCCCAGTACACCGCAGGGCAGAGCGCTTTGCCACCAATGCTGGCCGCGCTTTATTCCGCAAGATTTACTAGCGAAGGCCAGCATGTAGATATATCGATCATGGATTACTGTGCTGGCCTGGCGGAAGTTCAAACCGGAATATTTGACTGCAAGGGACAAATCACCGAGCGGGTCGGAAACTACAACGACAAAGGTCACCCCTGGGGAAATTTTCCATGTCGAGATGGGTGGGTCACCATCGCTATTCATGGGACCCGAATGTCCTATTTAACGGACCTAATGGGTATTCCTGAAATGATGGATGCTAGGTTTGCTAATCCCACCAGCAGGCTGCAGCACCGGGAAGAGATCGACCGTTTAATGCTTCCCTGGTTAAGCGAGCACAGCAAGAAGGAGCCCTTCGAATACTTGAATACCAAGCCGGAGTGTGGTGCAGGGTGGGTCCGGGATGCTCAAGACCTGCTGGAATGTCCGCAGCTGGCGTCTCAGGGCTTCTATGGTGCGATAGAGCATCCTCTGCTCGGGAAAGTCCGCTTTCCCGGACCGCCTTGCAAGCTGAGCAAGACCCCGATGCGAATAGAGAGAGCGCCACTGCTCGGCGAGGATAACGAGAAGATCTACTCCGCGTGGCTCGGCTACACCAGGAGTGACTTGGTTGAGCTTAGGCAGGCTGGAGTGATTTGAGTGCGACAAACGGGAACCACCGCTATTCGAGAGGAGCCTGGCATGGGCCGATTACCGCTGGAGGGCGTGAGAATCGTAGATTGCACCCAAGTCTGGGGTGGTCCGTATTGCACGACGATCCTGGCCGACTTGGGGGCTGAAACAATAAAGCTCGAGCCGCCTTACGGTGAGCAGGCACGTGGAGGAAGGAAACCCGTCGGGAGGCATTATTACACCAAGGGGGAATCCGGGGAGAAACCGTGGAACCGGGATTCTACCTTCGTCGCGAGGAATCGAAACAAGCTTTCAGTCAGTCTGAATCTCTCCAAGGAACGGGGTAAAGAGCTATTCAAGGAGCTGACTCGGATAAGTGACGTGGTCGTCGATAATTTCGCGGCTGGAGTGATGGACAGACTGGGCGTCGGCTACGACGAGCTGAGAAAGGTCAAGCCGGACATCATTGTGGCGAGCGGCAACGGCTATGGCCGTGACGGTCCGTGGTCCGCCTATCACTCGTACGGAGTAATACAAGAGCCAATGTGTGGATTCATGTCGCTCACCGGCTACATTGGCGACGATATCCCGTACCGGTCGGGAGTCGATCATATTGATCCACTGACTGGGATTCACATGGCAGGGGCAATCATGGCAGCCCTGCTCCATAGGCATAAGACAGGCGAAGGCCAGCAGATAAATATTTCTATGCTGGAGTCCGGCATAAACTTCATCGGGCCGGCAATGCTGAACTACATCCTGAATGGCAAGTTACTGGAACACAAGGGCAACCGGCACAACCAGGATGCGATGGCGCCGCATGGCTGTTATCGCTGCAAGGGCAAAGATGATTGGGTCGCGATTGCTATAAGCTCGAAGGAAGACTGGTCAGCTTTCTGCAAGGCAACAGGCGACCTTCCCTGGACGAAGGAGAGACGATTCAGCGACCTGCATAACCGCCTGAAAAATCAGGACGAGCTGGACAAGCTGGTGGAGGCTTGGACCATGAAAAAGGATAAGTATGAAGTGATGCGTATCCTGCAGAAAGCCGGAGTGGCCGCAGGAGCTGTAAACAGCATCGGCGAGCTGTTCAGCGAGCCCCACCTGAAGGCGAGACGTTTCTGGCAAACCGTGCGGCACCCGGAGATCGGGCCCGTTACCCAGATGGGGCCGAAGTTCAAATTCTCCGGTGTCGCCGAGCGGCTCGCCCGCCCGGCGCCCTTGTTTGCGGCGGATACGGATTTCGTTTTCAAAAAGCTCATTGGGCTGACCCACGCGGAACTCATGCAGGCTATTGACGACGGTATTGTCTTCACGGAGCCGGCCGACGGCAAGCATTCGCCAAGAAAGTCAAAGCCTCCAGAGGAGCTGGTTGGAGGATGAACAGTTGAGTCGAGAGCATGGATTGCCACCTGGAACCGGCACAGCCCCAGGGGGCCACTTTACGTAAGAGGAGATATCAACCGTGGCACAAGGACTGAGCATAGAAGGACTGAGCATAGAAGAAGCTATCCGAACGCACTTCGAGCGAAACCGGATACATGAGTTCCCGATTTTCGGCTATGCGCGTCAAGGTGCCCGAACGGGTGTCGAAGTGCTTGCCAGAGCTTTTACGATGGAAGGCAAGCACGTGTACGTCGGTGCCAAGCTCGCTGCCCGCTCCAGGGGTAACAATGAAATAGCACTCAGAATTTCAGATACGGAAGAGGTCCCCAGAGGCGTTGCCGTTACCTACCCCAACGGCATTCTGGCGATACATGAAGACCTCCTTTGGCCGATCCCTGTATTTCGGGACATGGACCGCGCAGAAATCGTTGGCAGGTCGACCAGGGGAGTGCTGATGATCTGCACCGCCAAGGCGCCGGACGATATTGAAGTTCCGCTGGATTTCGAGGGAACGATCGCCACGGTGGACGCTGACGCAATCTTTAACGAGAGGATAGGCACGGAGCCAGCGGCTACCGGAATAACGGCGATCGGTCTTTTTGCGGCCGCTACCAATCTCATTCATCCAGAAGTGCTGAAAGAGGCAATTCTGCAGCACGAGCGCTTGGGCAAGAGGGCGCGCGAGCTCAATGTGGCGTGCATGATGGAAGCATACGACAAAACGAGGATGCTGCGTGACGTCAAGCGCAAGGGTAAGTTGACCCTCGAAGAATTTGCCGCGAAGGAATCTCAACGGCCGAAGAACGACTGGTTTACCAGAGAAGACCTGCTTGCCCAGACCTGGAGGCGCAAGCTGCCAACGTGTGATACGAAAAAATGCGTCTGCATCGAGTGTCTGGCCGCCTACTCCTGCGGTATCGGGGCATTGAGCTGGAAAGACGAACAATTCTACATGGACTATGACTTCTGCAAAGGCTGCGGCACCTGCGCTGAAGAATGTCCGGAAGGCGCAATAACGATGGAGCCCGCCGATAAGGTCTTGGTCCACGTGTAGAGACGAGAACGACAAGGACAACAAGGACAACAAGGACAAGGACAAGGACAAGGAGAAGGATAATGAAGGCGGTTGAGACAGGTGTAACAGGCACTGTGATGTCTCTCACGGGCAACGAAGCAGCCGCGTGGGCATTAAGGCGGGCCAGGGTTAATGTTGGCGTTTCCTTTCCAATGGGGCCCAATGCCGAGGTCATGGAGACTGCACAGAGGTTCATCGACCGAGGCGAGATCGACAATTTACAAATAATTTTCGGCG
The DNA here is from genome assembly GCA_001772005.1 of Betaproteobacteria bacterium RIFCSPLOWO2_12_FULL_62_58. Taxonomy (GTDB): domain Bacteria; phylum Pseudomonadota; class Gammaproteobacteria; order Burkholderiales; family SG8-41; genus DSOT01. The sequence goes on from MERI01000185.1 coordinate 10,951, forward strand.
AAAACGAAAAAGCGGCACAAAGCATTCAGATAGGGGTCTGCAGGACTGGCGTAAGGTCAATGATTTGCATCAACTCGGAGGGAATATTGTGGGCTGCTCCCGAGATGAACTATGCCGCGAATTCGCGGTTGCCTCTCCTGATGGTTACTCCGAGCCGTTCTCTGGAGCCTCCCTCTACCGTCGGCTGTGACCATGACGACGTCGTCACCCAGCGGGATAAAGGATGGCTTATTTTCTATTGTGAAGATAGCCAGGATGTATTCGATACGGTCCTTCAGGTCTACAAGGTGATTGAGGACTCCTCAATCATGTTGCCGGCCATAGTGGGATATGACGGCTATGAGGGGACATCGCACGCTCCCATGCGCGTTTTTGTGCCGCCCCAGGAAGCCGTGGACAGTTTTCTGCCGCCACCGAATTTCATCAAGCCGGAGAAAGATTATTTCAATGTGGACTGGCAGGAGAGAATCAGCCACCTCCGCCGTCAGCATGGCCTGCCCAACCAGAATCTCATGGAAGTGGCTCACCACCAGAAGAGGGCAGAAGTCAATGCAGTGAGCCTCATTGAGAACGTGGGGAAGGAGTACAGCGAGGCTTTTGGTAGCAAGCACACCGGATTGATAGCTACCCATCACTGCGAAGATGCAGAAGTGATTCTGGTGTCCATGGGGGTAATCTACCCCGACACGAAGTTTGTGGTTAATGCACTTCGGGCACAAGGCGTAAAGGTCGGCTGCCTGAAGCTCAGAGCGCTCCGCCCCTTCCCGGGTAGGGCGGTCAGTGAAGCGGTCAGGAACGCCAAGCTCGTGATAACGCTGGATCGGAACAGGGTAGCCGCGATCTACGATGAGATGAAATCCGCCCTCTACACCCATCTCGTCAATAGACGCGCAGCCTTTGTGCCGATGATTATCGGCAAAGTCGTGAGTATGGGCGGTGCAACATTTGCCCTTCGGCATATCGGGCACGTTGTCGATGAAGGATTCGAAGTAGTGAGGTCGGGAAAGATCGAGAAAGATCTGTCATGGTACCCGATAAAAGGAATCGAATTTGATCCCAGCAGAGACACGATCGGGGAATAACTCGTACTTGAGAGGACAGGAGGCGTTGGATGGCAAGCATCATAGGTACTTCCGGGACTAAGACATTCTGGCGTGGAACAACTGATTACCATTTCGCTGGCGTAGCCGGTTGCCGAGCCTGCGGATCGGAGCTAGCAGCCAAGCTTTGCCTTAGAACCATCTACGAAACGACTCCAAACGCCATGGTGTTCGGGCGGTCATGTGGCGCTGGGCGCTCAGAACTACAGACAGGCGGCCGCATCGGCTGCGATGGCAGCGGCTTGACCGGTATCTGGGCCGGTATGAAGGCGAGGGGTATCGCCGACAGGAACCTGGTCTGTCTGACCGGGGAGGGCCGAACGCTGGAGATGGGCTTTGGTGATTTCATCGCTGCCTTTGACCGGGAGATACCGGTTACCTGGATTATCCTGGACAACCAATCGTATGCAGCGAGCGGCAGCACAGCGACTGCCACTACGCCATTACACGCCATGACAAGGATTTTTTCCCGCGAGACGGGCGGCAAGAATACCGCCGAGCGGAAAATGGCGATGATGATGATATTCGCCAAAGCGCGTTATGTCGCCACCGCCACACCGGCTTATGTGAAAGACTTGGTAGTCAAGGTCCAGGAAGCGTTGCAACATAAGCCGTCTTACGTGCACGTGGTCAGTCCTTGCCAGATAGGGTGGATGTACCGTCCCGAGCTTGGGGTAAAAGTGTCCAGGCTTATGGTTCAGACCGGCGTATTACCGTTGTGGTCGTTCAAAGACGGTGTTTTCAAGCGGACGGTCAGAATCCCTCCCGCCAAAGTGCCGGTTAAGAACTTGCTGGATTTGCAGCGTCGCTTCGAGAATGTGACGGAGGCGGATATAGCGGACATCGAAGCCCGGATCGAGCGTGAGAACACGTTAGTCGACGCTATGGAACGGACTCTAAATCAGCCTAAGGTAACCGTTTCCTACTAGCCATGCCGTTGGGCTACCCTCGCGGCCATAAGTGCCGCTGGACTGGAAAGTGCGGCCGCGGCGTCGAAGCTCATTAGTTAAACGAGGCAGTCTCGAGCTCGAGCGGATTTGATTGCGTATGTTGAACGTTGTGTAGAGTCTTCGTTCAGCGCCATTTCAATGACCGATCGGTGCAGCGCCCCACGGAGGAGAGCCATTGTTCTTCGAAAACGTCGATTTCTCCGCGCTCGAGTTACCGGCTCCGGCGGTCAAGCTGCGCGAGGAAGTACGCACCTTTTTGAAGGCGGAAATAGCAGCCAGCTCGTTCACGCCTCACTTGGGCCATACCGAGTTCGATGCAGACTTCACGCGCAAGGTCGCAGCGTGCGGCTGGATCGGCATGACGTGGCCGCGGCAATACGGCGGGCAGGAGCGCTCTTACCTCGAGCGCTTCGTCGTTACCGAAGAAATGCTCGCTGCAGCCGCACCTTGCGCAGCACACTGGTTCGGCGACCGCCAGACCGGCCCAAGCCTGCTGCGCTACGGCTCGGAATATCTCAAGCAAAAATACCTTCCGGCGATTGCGCGCGGCGAGTGCTATTTCGCGCTCGGCATGAGCGAACCGAATTCCGGTTCCGATCTCGCCTCGGTGCGAACGCGCGCTGAACGGGTCTCGGGCGGCTGGCACGTGACGGGGCAGAAAGTATGGACGAGCTGGGCACACAAGGCGCACGCCTTCTTCGTGCTGTGCCGCACCGGCCCCGACAGCGGCGACCGCCACGAGAGTCTATCGCAGCTCATCGTCCAACTTAACGCGCCGGGCGTCACCGTGCGGCCGATCCGTTTCATGAACGGGCACCACCATTTCAACGAGGTGTTTCTCGACAACGTGTTCATCCCCGACGACATGGTCGTCGGCGAAATCGGCCAGGGCTGGAAGCAGGTCACCTCGGAGCTCGCGCTTGAACGAAGCGGGCCCGAGCGCTACATGACGACCTTCCCGCTGTTCATTGAGTTGATTCGACGCCTGGGATCGGCGCCGGACAGCCGCGCACAGGACATCGTGGGACGATTGACCGCCCGCCTCTGGACGTTGCGCCGGATGGCTCTTGCGATCGCGCTGACGCTCGATCCGGGTCCGGACATTGAAAACGGCGCATTTCCCGCCGCGGTCGACCTCGCCACCGAGGCGGCGCTCGTGAAAGACATGGGCACCTTCTATGAGCGCGAGATCGTCGACGCCGCGCGGCTGCTCGCCGCGGTGGAACCCACGCCGGATGCCACCGAAACCTTCGAGCGCTATCTCGCGGAAACCATCGTGTATTCGCCGATCGCAACCATCCGCGGCGGCACTACGCAGGTGCTGCGCACGCTTATCGCGCGCAGATTATTGGGGCCACTCAAATGAACGCGCCGAACGATATCCGCGCGATGCTCGTGGAGTCGGCGACACGGCTTCTCAGCGACCACGTCGACCAGAAAATCCTCGATGCAGCGAAGCGCGAGGGCTGGTCGGAGAAGCTGTGGGACACCCTTGAGCGGGCCGAACTGTCTCGGATATCGATACCGGAGGAAGCGGGCGGCGCCGGCGGCACGCTGTCCGATTTCGCGGCGGTGCTGCGGGTGGCGGGCCGCTTCGCCGCGCCGGTGCCACTCGCCGAAACCGCGATGCTCGCCGGCTGGATGCTTGCCGCCTCGGGATTGACCGTCCCGCGCGGTGCGCTCACCGCCGGCCCAACGCACGACGAGCTGGTGAGCGCGCGCCGCGATGGCGATCTTTGGCTCGTCTCGGGAACGCTTTCGCGCATCCCTTGGGCGCGGGTGGCGAAGCGCGTGGTGCTCCTCGCCCAGTCGGAGAGCGGCGGTGTTGTCGTGAGTGTCGATTCCGACCGCTGCCGGATCAGGCCCGGATGCAATTTGGCGAATGAGCCACGCGACGATGTGATCCTCGACAACGTCCTGCCCGACATGGCGGCACCCGCCGGGGCAGGGGTGACCCGCAGCACGCTCAAGATGCGTGGGGCGCTCGCGCGTGCGCTCATGATGGCGGGCGCGCTGGAACGCGCGCTTGAACTTTCGGTGCAATATGCACAGCAGCGTGTGCAATTCGGTCGTAAGATCGGCCAGTTCCAGGCCATTCAGCAGGAGATTGCGCGCTTCGGGGGTGAGGTGGCCGCGGCGGTAGCAGCGGCATTGTCTGCGGCCGGTGCGGTGGAGCGCGGGGGTGACGTGACTTTAGCGGTCGCATCCGCCAAAATCCGCACTGCCGAGGCGGCCCATGAAGGCGCACTGATCGCGCACCAGGTGCACGGCGCGATCGGCGTCACCAACGAATACGCGCTGCACCACTCGACGCTGCGGCTGTGGGCATGGCGCGAGGAGTACGGCAATGAAGCCGAGTGGGCGACCGCCCTCGGCGGGATCACTCAAAAGCGCGGCGCCGACCGGTTCTGGCCCACGCTGACCGCGAATTGAAAGGAAAATCAATGAAACTTCAACGAACGCTGCTCGCAATGGGCTCGCTCTGGTTTGGCGCCATGGCCCATGCCAGCTTAGAGCGCCTAACAAAGTGACCGTACCCCTCCATCCTAGCCCCTTTGTGTAGCGGTCTGTCGGACCCGACCGATAGCAGATCAACGAACGAAGCGGTAGTAGTTAATGCGCGTAGGCATTCGACATCTGAGGCGAGGCGAATAAATGGCGCGAGTTGTGACGGTGAATCGGGACATAGCGTATCTGCTGTCACCCTCGCTGGAGGAATGGTTGCCCGTGCGGCATCTGGCCCGCTACATCGTGGAAGTGGTCGAAGCGCTTGACCTGTCGGCGATGGTTTGCAGCTACCTGGGGATCCAGAAGCTTCCCGTGCGCGCTGTTTCGGTCAAGAATATGCGATTGTTCCCGACTGAAAGGACCGCAATGGACGAAACAACCGAGAAGATCGAGATTCACCGTGGGCTGAAGGGCGTGTACTTCGACCGCTCGCGCGTCTGCTACATCGATGGGCGCGCCGGCGAGCTTCGCTACCGCGGTTATTCGATCCATGATCTTGCCGAGCGCTCGACCTTCGAAGAGACCTGCTACCTGCTCCTGAAAGGCGAATTGCCCACGCGCGCGCAACTGGACGCGTTCGCTGCGAAATTGAACTCCGCGCGCGCCCTGCCCGAGGCGGTCTACGACGTCATCCGCACGATCAAGAGCGCGCACCCGATGGACGTGCTGCGCACCGGCGTCTCCGCGCTGGCGGCATTCGACCCCGAGACCGCCGACAAGTCGCCCGCGGCGACGCTGCGCAAGGGCATCCGCCTCACCGCACAGGTGCCGATGATCGTCGCGGCGCACGAGCACATCCGCAACGGCCGCGATCCCGTGGCACCGAACCCGCGCCTGGGCCACGCGGCGAACTTCCTCTACATGCTCAAGGGCCGGGAGGCCAGCGCGGACGCGGCGCGGCTGATGGACATCGACATGCTCCTGCACGCCGAGCACGGCTCGAACGCCTCGTCGTTCGCGGCGCGTGTCGTCGCCGGCACCGATGCCGACCTGCACGGCGCGATCACGGCCGCGGTGGCGGCGCTGGCGGGCCCGGCGCATGGCGGCGCGGCCGAAAACGTGATGCGCATGGCTCAGGAAATCGGCGATCCGGCCAACGCTGCCGAATACGTGAGGGCAAAGCGCGCCAACAAGGAGCCCGTGATGGGCTTCGGCCACCGCGTCTATCGCGCCGAGGACCCGCGCGCGCGCCACATGCGCGCCGGGGTGGAAAAGCTCTCGCGCGAGATGGGCCAGCCGCACTGGTACCGGATCCTTGAAGCGGTCGTGGAGGCCATGAAGCCCTACGCGCGCCACGGCGTCAACGTGAACGTGGATTTCTACGCGGGCGTCGTTTACTTCCTGAACGGCATTCCAGAGGACTTGTTCGTGCCGATCTTCGCCGTCGGCCGCGTGCCGGGCTGGACGGTGCAGGTGCTCGAGCAGCTCGAAAACAATATCCTCCTCCGCCCGCTCACCCTGTACAACGGCCCCGAGCTGCGGCCGTACGTGCCGATCGAGCAGCGCTAGCCCGGAATCCGGGCTAGGCCTGAGCCAGGACGATCGCGGTGGTACCGACGATGTCTTCGACACTCGCCCCGCGCGACAGGTCGCTGATCGGCCGCGCGAACGCCTGCAGCAATCACAAACACGCCGAAAACCTGGGTGAGCGTCCGAGAGTCGAGCTCGCGTAATCACCATGTCGGAGATCATCGACCCAAACGCCACCCTTCAGACTCATACCATACTTAGAAGAGACTATTACTTGACATCGGGAAAAGTTACTCCTATACTGCGTATCATACGTATGATACACATTTAGTTGCCGAGTACGTTTTCGCTCCGTGGGATTGGCGAAATGAATTGATGGTGCTTCGAGCCTGCCTCGGTTCGGCTGCTGCACCTGCTATCTAAGAGGGCAAGGGGAACGTTGGTGGAGGCGCTGGAACAATGACCGGCATACCAGCAGACGGGCTCGTCCGCCTCAGCAATCTTGTCTCTCGCGTTTTGGCTCCGAACCCGGGGTTAATGAGAGGCAATGGAACGAATACCTACATAGTGGGAACGGAGGAACTTGCCGTCATTGATCCAGGTCCCGCGATTGACTGCCATATCGAGCAACTTCGGCGCGCCGTGGGCAACCGCCTGCGCTGGATACTTTGCACTCATACCCATCGCGACCACTCTCCGGCGGCAGCCCTCTTGAAACAGTTTACAGGTGCAGTGGTGCTGGGATGTCCCGCCCCTGCTGATGAACGCCACGACCAAACATTTTGCCCAGATAAGGTGTTGAGCGATGGCGATCGAATAGTCGCGCGAAAATTTGTGCTGCAGGCCATTCACACGCCAGGACACTCATCCAATCATCTGTGCTTCCTTCTGGAGCAAGAACGCCTGCTTTTTACTGGTGACCACATCATGCAGGGATCCACTGTGGTCATTTCCCCGCCGGACGGAAGTATGCGCGCCTACCTTGGCTCACTCGACCGATTGTTAGGACTCGATCTGGCGGTTCTTGCGCCAGGGCACGGCAGCTTGATAGATAAGCCGTACGACGAGATTCGGCGGTTGATACAACACCGAATCAACCGAGAGCAAAAAGTGCTTGCTGCCTTTCGAGCCATTAACCCGGCTGGACTCGATGATCTGTTGCCACTTGTCTATGAAGGTCTCAAGGCAGACTTGTTGCCGGCGGCTCGCCGCTCATTGCACGCCCATGTGATTAAGCTGGTGGAGGACGGATTGTTAATCCAACGTCCACCAGGACCGGGAAAGACCGGAGCGAACTCTGTTGTATGGGATTTTGTCGGCATGTCTGAGGAGACAGTCGCTCACGCTACGACAATTGGATGGACTAGTGGAATGGATATGGTGTCAGACATCGACGCATGAACGTATTCTGGAGGAGTTATGGAGTTAGCGAGCGCTGATGGTTTGAGGCCGGACCGGGAATTCTGGAATCCCCGCGTCGAAGTGATGTCTCGAGAGGAGCTAAAGGCCCTGCAATTCAAAAAGCTCAAAAAGCAACTCAAATACAACTACGAGAACTCCATTTTCTATAAGAGGAGTTTCGATAATGCGGGCATTAAGCCGGGTGACATTCGCAGTTGGGACGATTTTGCCCTTGTCCCGATCATGACGAAGGACGACCAGCGCCAGTGCCAGGAAGAGTCCCTAGAACGATTTGGGCATCCGTATGGCGTGCTTGCCTGCGCGCCCATGCACAACATCGTTCGCAATAGCGCGACGTCGGGAACGACTGGAACGCCGACGCTATATACCCTCACCAGGCGCGATGTGCAGGTGATTCGGGAACTGTCCGCGAGGAAGTTCTGGCGCATGGGTTTGCGGCCCGGTGATCGGGTTCTCCATGCAATGGCTCTCAGTATGTTTACTGGCGGGGTACCGGTTTGTGACACTTTGCAGGAGTATGGTGTCTGCGTTATCCCCGTGGGCTCGGAGAGCGGTATTCGCCGGGTCCTGCAGTTTATCGATTTGTGCAAGCCTCATTACATCAGGTGCACCCCGAGTACGGCTGAGCACCTCCTGAGAAAATGCCCGGAAATCCTTGGAAAGCAGGCGACAGCTCTTGGTCTCAAAGGAATGCTGGTAAGCGGCGAATCGGGAGGTGGCGTGCTCGAGGTGCGTAAACGGATCAAGGACGGATTCGGGTTGCAGTACCTTTTCGACAACATCGGAGGGTCACACGTGTTCCAGGCGTATTCCTGTCCAGAAACTGCCGATTCACTGGATTACAAGGGAATGCACCTCGTCTCGGAAGACTACTGCATTCTCGAATTGCTCGATCCGGTGACGAAGAAACCACTAGAGCTCACCGAGGGCGCAACCGGGGAGATGATCTATACCTATATCGACTGGGAGGGAACGCCGTTATTGCGCTACCGGCTGGGAGATATGCTCACCGTGTCTTTCAAGCCTTGTGAGTGCCGGGATCCGCGAATGCGTTTCAACATCATCGGCCGAGCTGATGACATGCTGATCGTAAAGGGCATTAACCTCTATCCGGAAGCACTGAAAAAGGTGGTGCTTGCTTTCATGCCACGGGTAACCGGCGAAGTAAGAATCCTGCTGGATGCGCCGGGACCCAAGGTGGAGCCCCCTCTGAAGATTCAGGTCGAGTCCGGACAGGGAGTCTCCCAGGCCGACTTGGCTTTGCTAGACAGGGAAATGAAGGACCAAATCCGTAGTCTGCTACGCATCAACCCGGATATCGAATTCGTTCCGCCGAACACATTCGAGTTAAAAGAGCAGAAGACAAAACTCGTTATTAAGCGCTATGAACAGCGTGCGGAGCCTAAGACAGCAACACCGATTCGAGAAGAGCCCAAAGCGAAAACACCAGGAAGCATATCTTATGGAGACGCCACTATGGACGCCGATAAATTAGACATCAGTCAAATAGTTCGCGAACACTACGGCCTAATTGGAGTGCATGAATTTCCCTTTTTCTGCATTGGACGCCAAGGTGGGCGAACTGCGGTGGAAATACTCACGAGAGCGCTCATCGCTGAGGGTAAGAGCGTGTACCTGGGGCAGAACCTCGGCAGGCGCTCTCTCGGTACCAACACGATGGTTGTGCGCTTCGGCAACAATGGAAGCATCCCACCGGGAATGAGCGTGAGCCACCCGAGCGGCATGATGTTTATGCACGAGACACTCGTATGGCCTGACCACGCGGGTCTCGACTACAGCCAGATTCGACGGCCGGAGTTCGTGAAAACATTCCGGTCAGGTACTTTGATGGTCTGCACTTCGAGGGCCCCCGAAGAAGTTGAATATCCAATTGATTTCGAGGGGACGGTAGCGACGGTCGACGCCGAGGCCGTGTTCTCGGAGAAGCTGAGCATTCAACCCGCGCCCTCCGGCATAACAGCGCTGGGGTTGTTTGTTGCGGCGACCGGCGATCTCGTGAGTATTGAAGCGATCAAGGAGGCGACCCTGGGTTATGAACGATTGAGCAAGCGGGTCCGGGAACTCAACGCGGCGTGCATCCAGGTGGCGTACGAGAGGACACGTGTCTTGCGCAATGCAAAAATCAAGGGCAGGTTTTCAACTGAGGAATTCAATGCGATTGCAGGCCGCCAACCCTCCAGCGAGTTCATAACGTCTTTAGAAAAGAGCGCCAGCACCAGCTGGAGAGAATTTCTGCCGGTCTGCGACGTGGGGAAATGTGTTTGCGCCGAGTGCATTGCCGCCTATTCCTGCCCGGAAGGCGTGATTACTTGGAGGGACGAGGAATTCTCGCTCGATTATGACTTCTGCAAGGGCTGTGGTACCTGCGCGCAGGAATGCCCCGAGAACGCCATGACCATGGTACTCGCGGAGACGGTACTCGGTAACATCGCAAAGGGCAGGCAGGATCAATTAATCGGATCCGGGGGACATTGACATGGCGACGACAATCAAGGGATTAACAGGGAACGAAGCTGCGGCATGGGCAGTGCGTCTGGCTCGAATCAAGGCCGCTTTCTCGTTTCCGATGGGACCGAACGCTGAAGTCACCGAGACGCTGCAAACTTTCGTGGATAACGGCGAAATTCGTGATCTAAAGGTGATTTACGGCGATAACGAGAAGGCGGCGGCAAGCATGCAGATCGGCATGACTCGGTTGGGAATGAGATCGATGCTGTGCATCAACTCGGAAGGAATTCTGTGGGCGGCCTCGGAAATCCACTACGCCGCGGGGTCGAGGCTGCCGATGCTTCTTGTCTGTCCCAGCCGTTCTCTGGAGCCGCCGACCACGATTTACTGCGACCACGATGACTTCATGTGTCAACGGGACATGGGATGGCTGATGTTCTATTGCGAGAACGCGCAGGATGTTTTCGACACCATCCTACAGGCCTACAAGATCATGGAGAACGAAACAGTCATGCTGCCGGCGATCGTCGGCTACGATGGCTGGGAGACTTCGCATGCCTCTATGGCGGTGTCAATGCCGGACCAGGAATCGATAGACAGTTTTCTCCCCGCGCCTGCTTTCATCAGGCCCGAGAAGGATTACCTGAACGTCGACTGGAAGGAACGGTCCAGCCATCGGCGACGTCAGAAGGGTCTGGGAGGCCAGGATTTCATGGATTTGAGGTATCTCCAGCAAAAAGCCCAGGAAGACTCGATCGACGTGATCGAGAAAGTAGGAAATGAGTACCACGAGGTTTTTGGCAGTCATCACGTAGGCCCCCTTGAATTGCACGAATGCAAGGACGCCGAGGTTGTTGTGGTGACCATGGGTGTTATCTATCCGTCCGTGAAGTTCGTTATCGACGCACTCAGGCAGAAAGGGCTCAAGATTGGATGCATCAAGCTTCGAGTATTTCGGCCACTGCCAGTGAGGGCCTTGCGCGACGCTTTGCGTGCAACGCGGCTCGTCATAACCATAGAACGAAACAGCGTGGCGGCTCTCTTTTCAGATCTGAAGGGGGCGCTTTATCCCGACCCACTGGGGTCCCAATCCGGGGCATGCCCTGGTGTAATGGGAAGGGTGGTCGGGATTGGAGGTTGCGCCATAACGCTTGAGCATATTTCACATATCGTCGAGGAGGGATTACAGAGCCTCAAGCTTGGCAGGATGGGACAAGCGCTGGACTGGTACCCAATCAAGGGCGTCAAGTTCGATCCGACCCGTGATCTGATTGCGGAGTGAGGCTACGATGACCAACAAGGAGGTGAGCAAATGAACGCAATACTGGGTGGTGGCTCCGGCACGAAATCTTTCTGGCGGGAGGAGCAGAACTATACGCTGACCGGCGGTGAGCAATGCCGGGGATGCGGATCTCTGCTTGCCTCCAAACTTATTCTTAGGACGATCTATGAGACCACACCGAATGCGATGGTCTTTGGACGCTCTTGCGGCGGTGGTCGTTCCGAACTGCAGACCGGCGGCAGGATCGGCTGCGACGGCAGCGGAACAATGGGAATCCAGCTTGCATTGGAAGCGCGCGGGGTTTTGGACAAGAAGAAACTGGTCGTGCTGAGCGGCGAGGGGCGAACGCTCGAGATGGGCGCTGGCGACTTCGTCGCGGCGTTCGACCGGCAACAAAAGGTAAGCTTCATCATTCTCGACAACCAGGCATATTCCAGCAGCAACAGCGCCAGCAGCCCAACCACGCCGCTCAAGGCCGCAACGCGGATACTGTCGCGCGCCACCGGCGGGAAGAAGACACCGGAAAGAGACATGCCTCTGATGATGATATTTGGCAAGGCGCGGTATGTGGCAACGGCAGTTTCCGCGTACGTCAAAGATCTGGTGGTAAAGGTGCAGGAGGCCTTGCAGCACCAGCCCTCGTATCTTCATGTGGTCGTGCCCTGTCAGATCAGTTGGATGTACAGCCCTGACCATGGAGTACAACTATCGCGACGGCTCGTCCAAACAGGAATGGTGCCGCTTTGGTCTTTCAAAGAGGGGGTTTTCAAGCGGACAGTGCGCGTGCGGCCGGAAGATCGGAAGCCCGTCGAGGAACTGGTGGGCCTGCAACGGCGTTACGAGGACATCACGAAGGACGACCTCGAAGAATTGCGTATCCATATCGAGCGCAAGAACAACATCGTTGATTCGCTCGAGAAGGCGTTGACAACGAAGTGGCAATGATGGGTGTCGCGACGGTCGGTTGAGCATTGTGCGATGGAAGAGTTCTATCCTCCTTTGATCGACAAGGAACGGTGTCTTGCCTGGAGCGTCGACAAGGCACCGTGCCAGGCGGTTTGTCCACTGGGTATGGATGTGGAGGGCTACATAACCGCTGCCGCGCAGGGCGATTTCCAGGGGGCCCTCGGGATCATGAGGGAAACGTGCGCGCTGCCTGCGGTGTGCGGACGTGTATGTCATCGTCCCTGCGAGAAGCAATGCAAGCGCGCAGAGGTGGATGCACCGTTGGCGATAAGAGGGCTTAAGCGTTTTATCGCGGACTACGCTCACAGTGGTGAAGACCCCCCCCAGGCTCTTCTCAGGACCAAACAAGAAAGAGTGGCCGTAGTGGGCTCGGGGCCAGCCGGATTGGCTGCCGCCTACGACTTGATCAGATTGGGTTACGGGGTAACGATTTATGAGGCACTGCCCCACGCCGGAGGCATGCTGGCCTTCGGGATCCCCGAGTTCGACCTGCCTCAGGAAGTCATCCAGCGCGAAATCGATTACATCCGGGCTCTTGGGGTAGAAATTAAGATTAACACGCCTATCGGGGAGAATCCCTCCGTTGCATGCCTTCTGCGCGGGGGATTTTCTGCGGTTCTCGTTGGCATTGGTGCCCAAGGAAGCGCACGCCTGCCGATACCGGGGAAGGAACTGGAGGGGGTTATCTATGCGTTGCCTCTTCTGCGGGAGGCCAGGCACGGCAATGGTCCGCGACTCGAAGGGAAGGGGCTCGTTATTGGTGGAGGTAATGTTGCCATAGACGTTGCACGCACTGCCATACGCTTGGGAGCGGAGGAAGTGTCGTTGGCGTGCATTGAGTCAAGAGAAACCATGCCGGCATTTCCGGAAATGATCGACCTTGCCGAGCGCGAAGGCGTGAAGATATGGGATTCACTCGCGCCGCAAAGAATACTCGGTCTGGACGGGGTAAAGGCCACGGCAGTAGAACTTCAACAAGTTGCCCATTCCGAGCGAGCATCAGACGGCACGGTAACGTGGACTCTGCTAAAAGATCCAAACGCATTACGCACCATCGAGGTAGACTGGATCGGCGTCGCCATCGGGCAAAAAGTCAGTATGGGTGGCGACTTGGAGAATTTGAATATAAGCCGGCGAGGTACCTTGACGGTTGACCCGGAGTACTCGGTCACGAGTGCTGAAGGTATTTACGCCGCCGGAGATGTGGTTGCGGTGCCAAGCACGGTGACCGAGGCAATGGCAGCTGGGAGGCGGGCGGCGTTAGCGATTGACCGGCGGCTTCAAGGAGGAGCGGCACCACCGTTTATGTACCAGCCGGCGAAAACTGGCCGGGACATATTGCCGCATGGGATCGAGCCGACGTCATGCCCCGTGATGCCTCTTCGCTCCGCCGGCGAGAGCATACGAGGTTTTCAGGAAGTCGAGCTCGGTTTTAGCTTAGAACAGGCAGTGGCCGAGGCAAAACGATGCCTCCGGTGCAAGACTTGTTTGCGTTGCCTTGAGATGACACGTTGTGTCGCGTTCGTGCCGGTTTCAAACAACGGAAAACAATCGCCTAGGATAGCGGGCGATTTGTGCGAGGCGTGTGGAAGGTGCGCGCGCAGTTGCATCTACCGGAATATTTACTTGACGTAACGGAAGCGAGCACGCGACGTCTACGAAGGCTTTTTCAGGATAGCTGCCGCATGAGTGGACGGATAGGGCGATGCACGTTGCGAACGCGGACAAACGTCGGAGGATAAAAGTTACACAACCAATTCTTTGGCGGCATTGAATGTCGGCATTGAATGAAGCGCTGAGCCTATCACACACTAAGAATCGTTGGAGGTCCGGCAATATGGACGATGTTGCCTACCACAAACTTGAAGGAAGGTGGGCGGGCATCCTTGTGTAGGAGGAGGTATATATGCGTTTGATTAAACCGATGGTACATGTATTTCTGTTTCTGGGCCTCGTCGCGTTCTTCGCTGATTCGACCGGATGGCGTTCGGCGTTTGCGGAGACCTATCCAGATCGCCCCGTGCGCGTAGTGGTCCCATTCGCTGCTGGCGGTACGTTCGATCTCGTGGGTCGGACTGTGGCCCAGAGACTGACGGAAATGTGGCGTCAACAGGTCGTTGTGGACAATCGTCCGGGAGGCGCAACGATTATCGCCACCGAGCTAGTGGCCAAGGCCAATGCCGACGGTCACACGATTTTCTTGTCGCCAAACGCGCTAGCTGCCAACCCGGCATTACACAAAAAACTGCCGTACAACACGAGGCGCGATCTTAGACCGGTAGTGCTGATCGCGGCCCAACCCATGGCACTGGGCGCCCACCCGTCGTTCAGAGCGAACTCTATCGCGGAACTAATGGAAATGGCCAAGGCGCAGCCCAAGAAGCTTTCCTATGGAGCCGCCGGAGTTGGCAGTGGTGGTCATCTCGCAGGGGAAATCTTCAAATCGATGGCTGGAAAGCTCGATATCGTTTTCGTGAGCTATAAAGGCGGAAATATCGCGATGGCTGACGTGATTGGAAACCACATCCCGCTTGTAATGACTGGCCTCCCAAATCTGTTGCCTCAGCAAAGGGCCGGCAAGATTAAGATACTCGCGATCACCGACTCGCAGCGTTCACCCGTTGCCAAGGAAATTCCTACCATTTCTGAAACTGTTCCTGGGTATGAGTTTCGGAACTGGTTTGGATTTGTTGTTCCTGCGGGGACGCCGGGACAGCTTATCGCCCGCATCAACAAGGATGTAAACAAGCTTCTTGACGCCGGCGACTCGGGCAACGTGCGAAACCACCTTCAAGAGCTGGGGTTTATCGTGCTCGGCGGAACGGTAGGAGAATTTGCCAAGGTTATAAAGACCGATAGCGAAAAGTTCGCCAACATAATTCGGGAGGCCGGAATCAGACCGAACTAACAAGTCGCGAACATCCCACCGCCATCTTGAGGGCTCTGTGGAGCAGGGCTTATGAGGGGAGCGGTGGGTTCCCCCCTTGGTGAGGCGGTGTCGAGAAGGTTCACGAGTTCAGTAATGCTTGCGATCAGTAGGCGGGAAATACCGTTTAGCGCCGCTACGAGGCGGTGGGACTTGGAGGGCGGTGCCGTCGTTTGATTTTATCTCGACCAGCAGTGGCGACGGCTTCGTTAACTCGCGCTGAGCTTGTTTATACGTGGAGCGCCGATACCAAAGACCGGGGTTTGTGTTGAACGGGCCGGATCTCACGTTTACCGTGCACAACTTGCATATGATGACATTGTTTGAGCATCCTGGCTCCTCCAACTGCTACAAGATAAGGCTGATGTTCGCGCTCTTGGGCGTGGATTACGCCTGCGTGACATTCGAGCACGCGAAAAGCCACAACCGGAGTTCAGAGTTTCTCAAGCAGAATCCGCGCGGGCTGGTGCCAGTGCTGGAGGCGGAGGGTAACTACATCTGGGATTCGACGGCGATCCTGGTTTATCTGGCGCGACGATTCGATGGCGAATCATGGCTGTCCGTCGATGGGTTGGCCATGAGCCGCGTGATGCAGTGGCTCGCTCTCTCGCAGAGCGAGATCCTCCATGGCTTAATGGCCGCGCGTCACATCATCCTAGGCAAGCGCCGAGGCGTGCTTGAAGATGCTCAGGGTCTCGGAAGAGTAGCACTTGGGGTCCTAGAAGACCGCTTGCAAAGGAATAACTGGCTTGCGTCGGAAGGCCCGACGATCGCGGACATCGCGTGCTATCCGCATGTTTCCCGGGCGCCCGAGAGCGGAATCCCGCTTGATGCATATCCGGCAATGCGCAGGTGGATCGCCCGCGTAGAGGAACTTCCTGGCTGGGTTCCTTGGACGCCACGGGCTGGGTAGCCGTGGGGCGGGCATGACCAGTGAGATAGGTGATGAGACCAACGTTAGGGAGCGTCAAATGAAATTACAGGAAATCAGGGTGCACCGTGCCAGGCTGCCGCTGGTCAAGCCATATCGGGTGTCGTTCAAGGTGTATACCGAGTTCGAGCCAATCATCGTCGAGGCGCGCGACGAGGACGGGTCAATCGGCTGGGGAGAAGCCCACATTCCCACTGGATCGAGCTTCGAAACCGCCGACAGCGGTTGGAGATTCTGTTGTGAGCGAGCACCGCACCTTCTCGGTAATTCTCTGTCCGTTGCGAAGGAATTACTGGGGGAGACGATGCGCTTGGCGCCCAACGCAACTACCGCGGTGATGACCGCGATCGAGATGCTTGAGCGTCCGCAGGTGTTACAGGTTAGCACTGAGACTCGGGTGCCGCTACTTAAGGTTGTGGCATCCACCGATCAGGATGACATAAAGGACGAGGTCGAGGACCACATTGCCGAGGGTTACAAAACTCTAAAGGTCAAAGTGGGCTGGGATGTGGAGAAGGATCTCGCACGCGTCGAGATGATTCGCCGTTTTGCTGCAGGCCGTGCGCAGCTCTCGCTGGACGCGAATCGCGCGTTCAGTCGAGAGGAAGGTTGCCGATTTGCGGGCGCACTCAATCCAGAGGGTGTCAAGCTGATGGAACAACCCTGTGCTGCTAACGATTGGGAAGGCAACGCTGCCGTTGCCAGCGTTTCCACAGTGCCGTTGATGCTTGATGAATCAATTACATCAGTCGCGGACATTGAGCGGGCGGCCACGATACCGAACGTGCGATACGTGAAGATGAAGCTTAAGCGTGTCGGCGGGATCGTGCGTGCGCAAGCTGCCTTGGCAAAAGCGCGAGAACTGGGGTTAGCAGCTTGTTTTGGTGATGGTGTCGCGTCTGAAATCGGTTGTTGGATGGAGGCATGCATCGCACGAGGGATGGTGGATACAGCGGGCGAAATGAATGGTTTCCTGAAGCCTCGAGTAAGGCTGTTTGCTAATCCGCTCCAATGCGAGCGTGGGGCGATTGCGCTTAGCCCTGGATTCTGGCCGGAGATCAACCGCGAAGTACTTACGGCCCATAGCATCGCTTCAGAGCGGTTCGCGCCAACTCAAGTTGCTTGTTGACACCCCAAATGGTGGACGTTGATCTGATTGCCCAAGCGCGGGCGGCCAAGCGCACGGCGCTCGCCGACGTATTGCTCAAGGTTGGCGGCGGCCTCCAGCACCGCGGGGTGCCTGAGCAGCGCGTCGCCGGCTTCGTCGACCGCCGGCAATGCGGCTTGGGGCAGGGCTGAGCCGTCGAAAATCGACCTCGCGTTAGGCGCGATCAGATAGGACCAATTGGGCTGCTCCCGCGCCGACACCGAGGGGGCCGGGCGCGCGCCATCGGATCAGCGTCCGAGCCTGGCCTTCAGCGCCGCCCCCACGTCGGACGGCGTATCCAGCACGGTGACCCCGGCGGCTTCGAGCGCCGAGCGCTTGGAGGCGTAGGTTCCCTTGTC
>MERI01000186.1 GCA_001772005.1 Betaproteobacteria bacterium RIFCSPLOWO2_12_FULL_62_58
CGACTTCACCTGGATCGGCGCCGGTTCGTACGCCACGAAAATTCTCGCCGACTTCGGCGCCGACGTGATCAAGATCGAAAGCTCGCGCCGCCTCGATTCGCTGCGCATGGCCGCGCCCTACAAGGACGGGATCAAGGGCGTCAATCGCAGCGGTTACTTCGCGGACCGCAACACCAGCAAACGCAGCATCACCATCGACATGAAGCATCCGGGCGCGCTCGGGCTGGTGCACAAGCTCGTCGCGCAAAGCGACATCGTCGCCAACAACTTCACGCCGGGCGTGATGGAGCGGTTCGGGCTGGGCTACGAAGCGGTATGCAGGATCAAACCGGACATCATCTACCTCGCGATGTCGATGCAGGGGTCGAGCGGACCTGAACACCGGTATCTCGGCTATGGCGCGAGCATGGCGGCACTCACCGGCTTGCAGCACCTGACCGGCCTGCCGGGCCGGGAGCCGGCGGGAACGGGCACCAATTATCCCGACCATGTTCCGAACCCCTGCCATGCGGCATTCGCGGTGCTGGCGGCGTTGCGTCACCGCCGCCGCACCGGGGAAGGGCAGTATATCGACCTCGCGCAAACCGAACCGACGATCGCTCTGCTCGGGCCCACCTTTCTCGACCTCACCGTCAACGGCCGCGTCCAGCAGCCGAACGGCAACGAGCATCCGTGGGCCGCGCCGCACGGCGTCTACCCGTGCAAGGGCGACGATCGCTGGATCGCGATCACGGTCATGAATGACGAGCAGTGGGCTGCCCTCACCGATGTGTTGGGCAACCCGGAATGGACGAGCGACGAGGCACTGCGATGTAGCGAAGCAAGATACGCACGGCGACATCAGCTCGATTCGGACTTGGCAACGGCAACACCGCAATGGGTTGCCGAGGAGCTGATGCACCGGCTTCAGGCACGCGGCGTGCCGGCAGGCGTGGTGCAGAGCGCAGCCGATGTGGTGGAGCGCGATCCCCAGCTCAAGCACCGCGGCCACTGGATCAAACTCGATCATCCCGAAATGGGCGAGACGATCTACAATGCTCCACCGATGCGCTTTTCTCGTATACCCGTCGAGCTGAAGCGCCCGGCGCCGCTGCTGGGCGAGCATACCGACGAGATCTGCCGCGAGCTGCTCGGTCTGAGCGACGAAGAGACGCGCCGGCTGAAGGAAGACGGCGTGCTGGTATGAAGTCGGAAAAGCCGAAACGCGAAGGACGCAAACGGAAGGCAAAGAGGCAGGAAAGACGAGGGAGGAGTAAGAAGCAAAGGCTTGCGGCTTTAGTTCGCGGTGATGATCTTCCGCCTCTCTCCTCTCGCCGCTCCCCTCTCCACGACCAAACGGAGTGAGTATGGCCGCAGTTGAAGTGACCGTGGATCAACACATTGCGACGGTGTTGCTGAACCGCCCCGAGGCGATGAATGCCGTCGACCCCGAGATGCGGGCGCTGCTGCATGAAACCTGGGAGCGCATCGGCACCGACGACGAGATCTGGGTGGCGATCGTTACTGGCGCGGGCGACAAAGCATTCTGCACCGGCTCGGACCTCAAGAAAACCATGCCGACCCAGGATTCCTTCGCGCGCCAGACGTTCGGGCCGCCGATTCCGGGGGCCGGGGCCATCATCTCGGGAATGGAGACCGACAAGCCGTTGATCGCGGCAGTCAACGGTTACGCGATGGGCGGCGGGATGGAGCTCGCGCTCGCCTGCGATATCCGCATTTGCTCGCAGAACGCGCAGTTCGCGCTTTCGGAAGTGAAAGTGGGAAGTCTCCCCGGCTCGGGCGGCACGCAGCGGCTGCCGCGGGCGGTGAGCCTCTCGAATGCCATGCTGATGCTGCTCACCGGCGACCGCATCGATGCCGACGAGGCGTACCGCATCGGACTCGTGAGCAAGGTGCTGCCGCACCCCGAACTTATGAAGGCGGCGCGGGAAATTGCGGAGAAAATCGCAGCCAACGCCCCATTGTCGGTGCGTGCCGTGAAACGCCTGGTGCGGCAGGGGATGGACATGCCGCTCTCGCACGCGATCGACACTGAGCGCTACATATTCGGTCTCTTGTATAACAGCGAGGACCGCATCGAGGGCCGCAAGGCGTTTGCCGAGAAACGAAAACCGCAATATAAAGGCAAGTGAGGCGTGAGGGGTGAGGCGTGAGGCGCGAGGCGCGAGGCGAGAGGCGAGAGGCGAGAGGAGAGAGGAGAGAGGAGAAACTCCCTCTCCCCCGGCGACTGGGGGAGAGGGTGGGGGTGAGGGGGTTCACCTTTCACCCTTCACTTTTTACAGGGGTCTAAGTGATGCATCCATTACGTGACAAGACCGCGATTGTTGGAGTGGGGGCCAGCCCACAGGGCAAGATCCCCGGTTCGACGGCGATCTCGCTCGCGGTCGAAGCGTTCAAGCGCGCACTCGACGATTCGGGCCTGAAAAAAGAGCAGATCGACGGGCTGCTCACCATGCCGGGCAGCACGTCGCCCGAAGCGGCGCTCAACTATCTGCGTTTCGGCGAGACCGTCGGGATCAATCCGCGCTACACCGGCAGCAAGGTGATGGGCGGAGGCACTGCCGGTGCGCTGCTGCACGAGGCGGCGCTGGCGGTGAACGCCGGTTTCGCCAATTACGTAGCGTGCGTCTTCGGCGATGCGGCCGCGACGGGCGGTTCGCGCTTCTCGCGCGCCTCCGGCTGGGGCGACTCGTGGGCGATCTGGGGCTTCATGTCCGCGTGCGCCAACAGCGCGATCACCGCATCGCGGCACATGGCACTCTACGGTACGACGAGCCGACAACTCGGCGAGATTGCAGTGGCCTGCCGCAAGCATGCGTCGATGAATCCCAATGCTATCATGCGCAAGCCGATCACGATCGAAGACCACCAAAAATCGCGGTGGATCGTGAAGCCGTTGCACCTCCTCGACTGCTGCCTGATCTCCGATGGCGGCGTGTGCGTGATCGTGACAACCAGGGCGCGCGCCAGGGACCTGAAGCAGCCGCTCGTGCTGATTTCCGGCATGGGGCAGGCTTACACCACGGAGAACATGGAGCGCGAGGACTGGTGGTATGTGCCGCACCAGAAGCTCGCGGTCACGGATGCTTACAATATGGCGGGCGCGGGACCGCAAGACATCGACGTGGCCCAGCTCTACGACAACTTCACGAGCAGCGTGCTGCTGTGGTTCGAGCACGGCGGCTTCTGCAAGGTCGGAGAATCGGGGCCGTTCGTCGAGGGCGGCCGCATTCAGTTGGGCGGTGAGCTGCCGGTCAATACCGCGGGGGGCAACCATTCGGAGTCGTACATGGAAGGATGGCTCCACATCGTCGAAGGCGCGCGCCAGATGCGCGGCGAGTGCGGCGAGCGCCAGGTGCAGGGCGCCGAGGTCTGCCTCGTTACCGGGCGTGGACAGGCGCTCAACTGCTCGAATGCCACCATATTGCGCAAGGGGTAGGAATCATGAGTGAATACACGAAACCGCTGCCGACCATCACGGATGAGAATCATCCCTTCTGGGAAGGGTGCCGTCAGGGCAAGCTTCGCATGCAGAAGTGCGGCGACTGCGGGCACATCCGTTATCCCATCAGCCACGTGTGCCCGAAGTGCTTGTCTTACAAATTTGAATGGGCCGATCTTTCGGGTCGCGGGGAAGTTTTTTCCTACGTCGTGTTTTACCAGCTATACAACAAGGCGTTCGAGAAGGACATCCCCTATAACGTCGCGCTGGTGCAACTGGATGAAGGGCCGCGAATGTACAGCAACGTCGTCGGTGTGGATAACGACGCGGTGAAAATCGGCGACGAGGTGGAGGCTGTGTTCGATCCGGTAACGCCGGAGGTCACCATCCCGCGCTTCAGGTTAAGGACGACAACATCTTGAACCGCGGAGGACGCAGAGGACGCTGAGGAAGGGCGGGACGAAGAAGACGAGGCGAGAGAAATGTCAAACGATCAGGCACTGATCGCGACCTACTCCTTTCTCCTCTCTCTTCTCTCCTCTCTTGCACCTTATGGATTTCACGCTGCCTGACGAGTTACGGATGTTGCGGGATACCGTATCGCGCTTCGTTCGGGAAGAGCTCATCCCGCTCGAGCCGCTGGTGCTCGAACTCGAAGCGAAGCGCGGCTACTCGGACGAGCCGCCGCTGCCGGCCGGGATCGAACAAAAGCTCAAGGCGAAAGCGAAGGAAATCGGGTTGTGGGGCATCGACGTTCCCGAGGAATACGGCGGGCAGAACCTCGGGGCGCTTGCCAAGTGCGTCGTGCTGGAAGAGCTGAAACACAGCATCACGCCGTTCGTGCCGCCGCCCGACAGCCCCAACCTTTATCTGCTCAAGGCGGCGTGCAAGGGGGAGCAGGTCGAAAAGTATCTGATCCCCTATGCCCGCGGCGAAAAGACTTCGTGCATCGCGATCACGGAACCCGACGCGGGCTCGGACGTTTCCGGGATCAAGACGCGGGGCGAACGCAGAAACGGCAAGTGGCTGCTCAACGGCAGCAAGATCTTCATTAGCCACGCGAAGCGCTCGGACTTCATGATCGTGGTGGCGGTGACCGATCCGGCCAAGGGCAAGAAGGGCGGCATGACGGCCTTTCTCGTCGATAAGGGCACGCCGGGGATTTCGATTCCCTCGTCGTTTCCGACCATCGCCGGCGAGTATCACCCCTATGCGGTCTATTTTGACAATGTGGTTCTGGCCGACGATCAGGTTCTGGGGGAAGTGGGGCAGGCGTTTATCCCGCTGCAGAACAGATTAGGGGTAAGACGCATGGAAATTGCCGCCCGCAGCATCGGCTTCGCCCGGCGCTGCATCGACCTGATGATCGAATACGCAAACCGGCGCTCCACTTTCGGCCAGCGGCTCGCCGACCGCCAGGCCATTCAGTGGTTCATTGCGGACAGCTATCAGGAGCTTGAAATGGCGCGCATGCTCACGTATCGAGTAGCTTGGCGAATCGACCAGGGTTCGTCCGACTATCGTCGTGAGGCATCCATGGCCAAGGTGCAGGCAACGGAAATGATTCAGCGGGTTGTAGACCGCGCCATGCAGGTTCACGGCGGCTTGGGGATGACCAAAGCGCTGCCGCTCGAATATATGTCACGAGTCTGCCGCGTCTACAGGATTACGGAGGGTCCGAGTGAAATCCATCGTTGGGTCATAGGGCGGGATCTGTTGCGAAACGGGTTCCCGACCGAGTGGTGAATCATCATACCGCGCCTGTCGGCGGTGCCCGTACAATTGAGGGAAACCCAGCGCACCGTCATAGACGGCGCGCGGATGACAAAGTCCGCGATCGCCGATCCGAAGGAGGAAAGGATGTGCTTCATCCGCGTTCGCAGTCGCGCAATCATCGCGTCGCTTTTTCTTGTGCTGTTCTGCGGCCCTGCGCTCGCGCAAGTCCCTTCGACAAGCTCAGGTCAGACCCCCTCGACAAGCTCGGGACAGGCTTATCCGAACAAGCCAATCCGACTCATGCTGCCGTTTCCGGCCGGTTCGCCGAGCGACATCCTGGGCCGGGCGCTCGGTCAGAAGCTCTCCGAACTGCTCGGGGAGAATGTGGTGCCGGACAACCGGGCGGGCGCCGGCGGCAACCTGGGGATCTCTCTCGCGGCCAAATCGCCGCCCGATGGCAATACCCTCCTGTTGACTTCGCCCACGATCGCGATCAGCCCGTCGCTCTATGCTCGCCTTAATTACGATGCGGCCAGGGACCTGGTGGCGGTAGCGCGACTGGCATCGATCCAGAATGTCCTGGTCGTGCATCCGTCGGTGCCCGCAACAACGCTGAAGGAGTTCATCAGTCTCGCGCGCGCATCCCGGCAAGCTCAACTTCGGTTCGGGCGGCGCGGGCACGACCAACCATCTTGCCAACGAGCTGCTGAAAAATCTCCAGAAGATCAACATCGTGCACGTACCGTTCAAGGGCGCGAACGAAGCGATGCTGGCATTGATAGGCGGTCAGGTGGAGGAAGTGATCGTCGCGGTCGTGCCGGCGTTGCCGCAGATACGCGCCGGCAGGGTGCGCCCGCTGGCGGTACTCTCGGAGCAGCGCGTGCCGACCCTGCCTGAGGTGCCGACGGCAAAGGAGGCCGGCCTGGACAACTTCGTGGTGTCGATATGGTACGTCATGTTCGCGCCGGCCCGGACGCCGCCGGATATCATCGTGCGTCTCAATCGTGAAATTACCAAGGCGCTGGAAGCGCCCGACTTGCGCGAACGGCTGATCGCCTCGGGCATCGACCCCTGGCCAGGCACGCCGGAGGAATCGGCGAGCCTTGTGCGCAGCGAGACGGCGCGCTACGCGAGTATCATCAAGAGCCTCGGCTTGCGTCTGGATTGAACCGCCGGTACATCAGACAACAGCGAACGGTGAATAGTGATCAGCGAACCGGCAAAAGAAAAAGCGGCGGTCAACGCGCGGGACTTGCTCGACGCCGATACGCCGGACACGGTACGACTCGCCGTTGCCGAGGCGACGGCGCTGGGCGACGCGGCGCTGAAGCGCATCGGCTACAGCGCCGAGGAGGCGCGAATTATCGTCGACCAACTCGTCGACAACTCGCTTTGCGGCTACCGGTTCGCCGGCCTGCCGCGGATCCTGGCGATCGCCGGCGACGAGAAGACGCGCGCGGCACGAGCGCCGGTCAGGATCGTGCACGAGACGCCGCTCTCGGCACTCATCGACGGTGGCAATAATGTCGGTTACCTCTCGTGTTACCGCGGCGCCGAGATTACGGTCCAGAAGGCAAGCACCAGCGGGTTGGCGGCAGTTGGCGTCTATAACAGCTACTACAGCGGGCGCAACGCGTACTTTGTCGAGAAAATCGTGCGCGCGGGGTTGGTCGTATTCCATGTCGCAAGCGCCCAGCCGCGGGTGCTGCCGATGGGCGGCACAAAGCCGGCGCTCGGCACCAACCCGATTTGTTTTGGGTTCCCTTCGTCCAAGGGTCCGGTGGTGTTCGACATGGGCACCGCCTCGCTCATGTGGGGCGAGGTCATGCTGCACGCGCACCTGGGATGGCCGCTTCCCGAGGGCGTGGGTTTCGACGAACAGGGACATCCGACCCGAGACGCCGACGCCGCGCTCAAAGGCGGCGTCGTGCCATTCGCGGGTCACAAGGGCTACGGCCTGTCCTTTGCGGCGCAGGCGTTGGGGCTGCTGGCCGGCGCGGCTCTGGCGCGCGGCAAAGTTCAGGATTACGGGTTCCTGTTCTGGGCGATCAATCCGGATTTGTTGCTGCCCGGGGGCGAGTTCCCGCAGCAGATGACGGAACTGGTAACGAGCATCAAGGCAACGCCACGCCAACCCGGTGTGGACGAGATTCGAGTGCCCTCCGAGCGCGCCTATCGCGAGCGTGAGCGCAGACGCAAGGAAGGCATCGTGCTCGAGCGGAAGGTGGTCGAGTCCTTGCGGGCGTTGTGAAAAAGCAGGATCAAGGATCAAGGATCAAGGATCAAAGGTCAAGGGTCAAGGTCGGTTTTGCTGAATCCTGAATCCTGAATCCTGAAGTTGTGGGTTTACCCCGTTTTCTCGCGCGGACGAGGTTGTGTAGCCGGCAAAACAAAACTTTGCGCTAGGTCAATGCCGCACGCCCTCGGGGGAGTAGTCTTACGTGAAGGAGGGCGAATAAGGCAGTACCCCCGCGGGAGAACAGGCGGCGTCAACAGACCGGCTCCCGGCCCTCCGCCCTCGAGGTCTCGTGTCATCGCCGCAGGATGGCGCATTGATGTTTACGAAACCGGATGACAATCCGATTTCGCTCAACGCTCCCCTCTCCCCTCGGGAGAGGGGCGGGGGTGAGGGTCGAGCAGTGTAATGCAGTTAGTAATGCTCGATAAGGAAGGACCCAAATGGTGACCGCCATGAAGCGTCAAGATCTGTTTGCCTACCAGGATTTGATATCGCGCGCCACGAAGGACATTCACGATCGTTGTGACGTTGATCTCAGCATACTTTGGGACGACGGCAAGCTGGAACCGGTTGCCGGAACCCACACGGTAAAGGTTTGGAACGGTTTGGGATCCGTCAGTTTTCAGATCGAGCACGACGATCTCGTAGACAGCGGCGCTGCTTACCGGCTCTTTCTTGAAAAGGTGGTGTCAGCCGTCAAGCAGAAACTGACGCTGAACATATAGCTTTATGGCATCGATAGACTCGAATATCCGGCCCGACCCGGACCAGGTTCTGGTCGATATCGCGGATTATGTTCTGAAGTACAAGATCCCCAGGCGAGAAGCGATCGATGCAGCCCGCCTGTGCATGACCGACACCCTGGCGTGCGCACTCGACGCGCTTCATCACAGGGAATGCACCAAGCTGCTGGGCTCTGTGGTACCCGGCACTGTCGTGCCGCATGCCTCGCGCGTGCCGGGAACGCGCTACAAGCTCGACCCGGCGACCGCGACGTTCAACTTCGGCTGCATGATACGCTGGCTCGATTTCAACGACACGTTCACCGCCGCCCAGGGTAGTCATCCGTCCGACAACCTGGCGGGCATTCTCATGCTGGCCGATCACCTCAGCCGCCGGCGAGTTGCGGCGGGCCGCGATCCGCTGCGGATCAGCGATGTGCTTCACGGGTTGATCAAAGCCTACGAAATCCAGGGCTGTATCGCGATCGAAAACGACTTCCAGCAGGCGGGCATCGACCATCCGCTGCTGACGCGGGTGGCGAGCACCGCCGTGCTGACCTCGATGCTGGGCGGCACACGCGAGGAGATCATCAATGCGGTATCGAATGCGTGGGTGGACGACAGCCTCGCGGTCTATCGTCATGCCCCGAACACCGGCTGGCGCAAGAGCTGGGCTGCCGCCGACGCGAGCTTCAACGCGGTGCGGCTGGCGATGATGGCGGTCAGGGGGGAGATGGGGTATCCGTCGGTGCTGACCGCGAAGAAATACGGATTGTACGACGCGCGATTCGGGGGCAAACCGTTCAGGTTCCAGCGCCCGTACGGGGATTACGTGATCCAGCACTCCATGTTCAAGTTCGTCACCGCCGGCATGCACAGCCAGTCGGCGGTCGAGTGCGCATTGCGGCTCCATCCTCTGGTCACAGATCGCCTGGATGACGTCGAGCGCGTCGTCATTCGCAGTCAGCGGGCGTTAATGGGCATCATGGACAAGACCGGCCCGCTTTACAACCCGGCTGATCGCGACCATTGCGCTCAATACGTTGTTGCGGTGGGGCTCATATTCGGGCGGCTTACCGCGGACGACTTCGAGGATCGCGTCGCGGCGGACCCGCGCATCGATACGCTGCGCGAAAAAACGACCGTGGTCGAGGATGCGCGATACAGCAAGGATTTCTACGACCCGCAGAAACGTTCGAGTGCCAATGCGGTGCAGGTTTTTTTCAGGGACGGTTCGAGCACACCCAAAGTGGAGATCGAGTATCCGATCGGACACCCGCAACGCCGCGCCGAGGTCCTCCCGGTATTGAAAGCCAAGCTTGAAGCGAGTCTCGCACGCAGATTTTCGTCCAAGCGGCGCAAGCGGATACTGATGCTTTGCGACGACGCCGGTGAACTGGAAAATACCCCGGTGAACGAGTTCGTCGATATGTTTGTCATCTGACCGCGGTATTATCCGGTCCGGGATGGGCGAAATCGCGCTTCCGGTCAGGCTTTTGGCTATGATAGGGGCATAGAACCGTTTCCGAAGGGGGTCCACGATGCTCAGTTGGTTCACCGGCAGCAAGCCCGATCATCCGATGGCCGACATGAAGAGGGCGCGCGAGCTGGTCGCCGAGATGCTGGGCCAGGACTCGCTGAAAGTGCTCGAGGAAGCCACGTCCTGGCTCGATTCGGTCGGTGGCACCGAGGGCTTCAAGCTCGACCATCGCCTGGCGCTCGTCGACCTGATCGACCGGGGTGCAAAGAGTCACCAGTCCAAGCTCGGGCAGGAATATCTCGACGCGCCGCGTTTACAGAAAGCCTACGAACACCGGCTCTGGAACGCGTCGTTCGGGTTCTGGAAGATGCTGGGGACGGCCTATCTCCAGTGCATCGAGCAGTTCCAGGCCGGCGCCCCCGGTTCAGGCGCGGTGAAGAAGGACCTGCCGATGATGGCCGGGCGCGCGCTGCGGGCGTTGACCGTGCAGCTCAGGTGGATTCTGCTGCGCTATGGCCTGATCGAGGAGCGAATCTGGCGCGACCTCGGACGCGCATACGCCTTCGCCGAGAGCCAGGGATTCGCCGGCCAGCGTGCCGTGATCTATCTCGGACAGCACGGGGAGTCCAGCGCGCAGGAAGAATTCCTCAAGGCGTTGATGCTCGTGATGTCCTCGCCCGACAGTTTGCCGCCGCGCAAGCTCCACATCGCCGAGCGCGCGGTAGCGCACTTCGGCAGCCGCTTCGCGTTGCAGGCGAAGGCCACGCCGGGCTGCCATTTCTTCTTCGATC
Organism: Betaproteobacteria bacterium RIFCSPLOWO2_12_FULL_62_58; assembly: GCA_001772005.1. Lineage (GTDB taxonomy): Bacteria > Pseudomonadota > Gammaproteobacteria > Burkholderiales > SG8-41 > DSOT01. Next base: position 10,391 of record MERI01000186.1, read on the forward strand.
TTTCGATGCACCAACCGCCGGCGCGAGTGCACAAAGGCATGGCGCTGGGTCCGATGGTGCGTTTCTTTGGCGCCGGCGACGCCGCACAAGGGTTGCGCGACCTCGTTCGCGAGATTGGGGAAAAAGACGGTGTTCCGAGCGGCGTCAATTTTGGCGGAAACTTCGACAAAGAGACCGTTCTGTCGGTGTTCGCGCATCTCGCCCAGTACTGGGCAGGCAAGCCGCCCCTGCGCGGCAAGCAGCGTCGCGAACTCGCGACGCGGATTACGGTCGTGCCGGGCTTCCGGGAAATTCTGCGCTGGACCGAGGCGGTCATGGATACGAGCTCGCTTGAATTCAGCGATCCCGCGGCCTCGGAGAGTTGGATCGTCTTCAACGCGAGCGACGGTGGCTACGGCGCAATCGTGCCGCAGGTGAAAGGCGACTGGCTGCGGATTGGCAGCCTGCTTGGGGTCCGCCCCGAGACTGCCACGGCTTGTCGTGTGGGTATCATCCGCCGCTTTATCAAAGACCGCTACGACCAGCACCGTGTCGGCATCCAGGTGCTCGGCAACGTAGCGCTCCCGGTGCAGCTTGCGGCCGCGGAAAGTATCAGCTCATCGGGGGCATCCGGCCAAGGCAGCCCGGCGGTGCTGCTTTCCGCCAAGCCCGACAAGAACGGCGACGTCGCGGTGCTGATGCGCGGAGGAAGCTTCACGCAGAATAAAAGTCTTCACATGCGCGTCCGGGACAAGGCGTACCTGCTGTCGCCCGCCGGGTTGATCGAGGGCGGCGAGGACTTCGACTGGGCGCGCTTCAAGGTGGTCAAGCCGCTCTAGCAGCCTGTCGGACTTGGCAGTTCGACAGGCTGCTAAAGCAAAACCGCCTAAGGATTTAGGATGAACCTGACCAAACATCCACTCTCCGTCCGCCGTTAAGGACGAGATTGGAGTCGTGTTCAGGTATTCATCATCGTTTTTTGCCGTTTTCTTGCAGGCGGTTTTGCCTCAGGAGTTTGTCGGGTCTGAGTCCGACAAACTCCTGGGAGCAGCCGACAAAATGAATCTTCCCTCTCCTGTTTCGAGGGAGGAGCTTGGGTGAGAAATTTCGGGCCGTGACTTTTTCCGGAGTTCCGTAAACAAGGAGGAGCGAACCATGACCCAGACCAGGACCGTCGTCAGGCCTCTACGCGAAGACCCGGCCGCGAAACCGCTCATCATCACCCGCCTGGAGGCGATCCCGATCGCGATCCCGCTCGGGAAGCCGGTGACCATGGCGGGGGTACGCATCGAGAAAGCCTGCAACCTGATCGTGCGGGCCGAAGCGGCCGGCGGGCTTACCGGCTGGGGCGAGGCCTCGGTCGCACCGATGATGACCGGAGATCTGCTGTCGGGCATGGTGGAGGCCGTCAACGATCACCTCGCGCCGCTGGTTCTCGGTCAGGACGCGCTGCGGCGCGCCGAGCTCGCGCTGCGCTGCGCGCACGCACTGCATGGAAACGGCGGGCCGAAGTCCGCAGTGGACTTGGCGCTGGCCGATCTCGTGGGACGCCATTTCGGCGTCTCGCTCGCTCACCTCTACGGCGGTCCCGTGCGGGAAACGATGCTGCCGATGTATCTCCTCGGCAATCCGAAGGTCGAAGACGACATTGCCGAGGCGCAGAAGAAAATAAAGGAAGGATTCACGTTCTTCAAGCTCAAGGTCGGCATCAAGCATCCGGCGGAAGAGGCGGCGGCAGCGGTGGAGATTCGCCGCAAGATCGGCGCCGACATCGCGTTGTGCGCCGATGCCAACATGGGAATGACTTTTCAGAATGCAAGGCTGTTCGTGGAGCGTGCGCGTGACGCCGGGCTGATGTTCCTCGAGCAGCCGCTGCGCGACGACGACTTCGACGGCATGGCGGCGCTGGCGCGCGTAAGTCCCATCCCGCTCAATGGGGATGAATCGATCGGCAGCGTGGCGAGCATCCTCGCGCTGCACCGCGCCGGGGCGATCCAGGGCGCGAATATCAAGACCATCAAGATGGGCGGCGTCGGCGCGACAGTGCACGCGATGTCGGTGTGCGCGGCGCTCGGGCTCAACATCAATCTGGCGTGCAAGGTCGCCGAGTCGAGCATCGCCGCGGCGGGGCTGGTGCAACTGGGAAGCATCGCGCCCAACTTGAACTGGGGCATCAGCGTCACCAATCATTATCTCGCCGAAGATCTTTGCGAGACGCCGATTCGCATCGAGCACGGTGCGATCCATCGGCCGCGCGGCCCCGGGCTGGGCGTCGAGGTTAAAGAATCGCAGGTGCAACGCTTCCGCGTCAAGTGACGGAGCCCGTTCAAACCGTTGCTAAAACAATCCATGACCCAACCGAACGCGCCGTTTTCCAGCGTGCCGCTTGAGGAACGCACGGGTGCGGCGCGGGAACTCGGCGGTTCATGGGCCAAGGTGTTTTCAGCGCTTGCCATAATCACCACGCTCTACCACATTCTCGCGCTGACCGTCGTTTCCATCGATCCGTGGCTGTTTCTCGGTTTCAGCCTGGGCCTGTTCTGGATACTCGCGTTTCTGTTGTTTCCCGCTACCGCCGCCGGCCGGGGCCGGGTGCAAGCGCTTGACGTTATCTTGTGCGCGGTCTCAGTCGCAGCGATGGTTTACCTGGGGATCGAATACGAGGGCATGTACCTGCGTACCGGTTACGAACCCAACACCGCGGACTGGATTTTCGGACTGACCGCGGTCGCGCTCACGATCGAGATGTCGCGCCGCGTGCTGGGATGGTCATTCCCGATCCTGGCGCTCGTCTTCATCGCCTACGCGCTGTGGGGCGGGGCGCTCCCCGGTTTTCTCGGCCACCGCGGCTATGAGTTCGACCGCACCATGGCGACCCTGGTCAGCACCGAAGGCATTTTTGGTTTTGCGATGGCCGCCGCCGCGACCTATATCGTGCTGTTTGTCACCTTCGGCGCGTTCCTGCGCGCCACCAACGTCGGACATTTCTTCATCCAGCTTGCCACCGCCCTCGCCGGCCGCCAGCGTGGCGGCCCCGCCAAGGTCGCGATTTTCGCCAGCGCGCTGTTCGGCACCATCTCGGGAAGCTCGATGAGCAACGTCGCCGCAGTGGGCACTTTCACCATTCCGCTGATGAAGCGCGTCGGCTACAGTCCCGCCTTCGCCGGCGCCGTGGAAGCGGCGGCGTCCACCGGTGGGCAGATCATGCCGCCGGTCATGGGTTCGGTGGCGTTCGTGCTCGCCGAAGCAACGCAGACGCCATACCGCGACGTCATGCTCGCCGCCCTGATTCCGGCGATCTGTTATTTCGCGGCGATGTGGTTCGTGATCGATTTCGAGGCGATCAAGCTCGGCCTCAAGGCGACACCCAGGGAAGACATGCCGCAGCTCGGCAAGGTGCTGCGCGAAGGGTGGCTGCTGCTCGCGCCGATCGCCACTCTGGTGGGGATGATCGTGGTGGCCGGGCGCTCGGTCATGCAGTCGGCCATTGTCAGCATCCTGGTGGCGCTGGCCGTTGATTTCATCCGGCGGCGTCGTTTCATGAAGCGGGAGACGATCAAGGCCGCGTTAAGGGAAGGCGCGGCCGGCTCGCTCGAAGCGGTCGCGGCTTGCGCGTGTGCGGGCATTCTGGTCGGCGTGTTCATCCTCACCGGACTCGGCAACCGCTTCGTCGACCTAGTGCTCGCCTATGGCCAGCAGTACCTCGTGCTGACGCTGATCATCGTCATGCTCGTGACGATACTGCTCGGCTTTCCGCTGCCGACCGTGCCCGCCTACATTCTGACGGCGGCAGTCGGCGCGCCGGTCATGGTGAAGCTCGGCGTGCCGATGCTCGCGGCGCACATGTTCATCATGTATTACGCCTGCGTTTCCACGCTCACGCCGCCGGTCGCGCTCGCCGCGTTCACGGCCGCCGGCATCGCCGGAGCGGATCCCAACAAGACCGGGTGGCTCGCCACGCGCCTGTCCATCGCGGCCTATATCGTTCCGTTTGTATTCATCTTCAACCCGACCATCCTGTGGTCGGGCCCGTGGTACGATATCCTGCGTGCGACCGTGATGGCCTGCGCCAGCGCCTACGGCCTGGCGGGCGCAGCCAACAGCAACTTTCACCCGTTCTGGCGCTTCAGCATGTTTGCAGCCGCGATCGCAGTGCTGCACCGGGACTGGGCGGTGAACCTTGCCGGAATCGCGGTAATGGCCGGCGTCATGGCCTGGCAGAGCGCGGTGGCGCAACGCGCTACCCGTTCGACCGGCAGATCAGGCAGTGAATGGTAAATAGCGAATAGTGAAGATCGATAAGATGACTTCTGTTTGCACCTGAGGAGGAGGCAATCATGATACGCACTCGCGTTCTTGCGGTCGTGTTGGCGTGCGCCGGCACAATCTGTCTTAACCTCGATACACTGGCGCAAGCTCCCGACAAATCGAAATGGCCGGCGCGTTTAACGTTTGTGACGGGACCCGCCGGGGGATTCGGCTTTCCGACCGGCAGCGCATGGGCATCCGCGGTCGGCGCCGAGGTGGGGATTCCCATTTCGGTGGAGGCGACTACCGGTCTCCAGGTCAACCCGCTCATGATCGAGGACAAGAAAGCGGAGGTCGGATTGTCAGCCGGCGACACCTCGCTTGAAGGCTGGAACGGCGCCGATTGGACCAAGGGCCGCCAGATCCGCGCCCAGCGCGCGCTGGTGGTGCTCGATCCCTGGGTGATGCAGCTCTACACCACTCGTAAATCCGGGATCAGCGCCCTCACCGACCTCAACGGCAAGTCGGTCAATCCGAGCCGCCGCCGCTCGTGGACCGATAACGTCCTGCGCGACATGGTCGAAATCCTGGGCTTGAAGCCCGGGCGCATTTCCAACGTCGGCCCGAACGACGCCAATACCCTGCTCGGCGACGGCCGGCTCGATATCGCCGCGGCGGCGGGCGCCATCCCGCATCCGGCGCTGTCGGAATTCGAAGTGAACCACGAGATGGTGTTGATCCCGATGTCCAAAGAGGAGCAACAAAAATACCTGGCCAAGCACACCGCGCTGTTTGCGTACGACATCCCGGCCAACTCCTACAAGGGGCAAACCCGACCCGTTCCGACGGTTGCCTCGTATAACATCTACATCGTGCACAAGGACCTGCCCGACAGCCTGGTTTACGCACTGGCCAAAGCCACCTTCGCCAAGAAGGATCAGCTCGCCGCTGCGCACAAAGCATTCGCGCGGATGGAGGCGAAGAACATCGTGTACGCGACCGTGCCGTTGCACCCGGGTGCGGTCCGTTACTTCGAGGAACAGGGCATCACGCTTCCCGAGAAACTCAAGGCCCAGCCGTGATAAAGAGTGAGGCGGGTGGCGAGAGGGGAGAGGCGGGATGATCGGCGTCCGGGGATGCCACGCCGTTCTTTGGGTGGGGGCCCGCTTCATGAACCGCAGAGGGAGACAACAACCGTGAAAGCGGCGGTGTTGCACGGCGCAGCCGACTTGCGCTACGAGACGGTGCCCGATCCCGCTCCCGCAGCGCGCGACGTGATCGTCAAGGTTCACGCCTGCTCGATTTGCGGCTCCGACCTGCACGGGTTTCACGGCAAGCACCCGCGTCTCGTGTTCCCGCGCATCCTCGGACACGAGTTTGCCGGAGAGGTGGTGGCGCTCGGCTCCGGCGTCAAGGGGGTGCCGCTCGGCCAGCGAGCATGCTGCGATATCGATATCTTCTGCGGGCAGTGCGGACCGTGCCGGGAGGGGCGCACCAACATCTGCGAGAAACTGCGGACGATGGGGTTCGATCGCGACGGCGCTTACGCGGAATACGTCGCAGTGCCGGCCGGCAATCTCTATCCGCTGCCCGAGAACGTGAGCTACGACCAGGCTTCCGCGGTGCAGGTGCTCGGCATCAGCTACCACGCCGTCGCGCATCGGGTTAAGCCCGGGCCCGGAGAACGCGTCGCCGTGATCGGCGCCGGTCCGATCGGGCTGGGCGCGGCGCTGGTCGCGAAGTCGCTGGGCGCCGACGTGACGATTTTCGAGTTGCTCGATTACCGTCTTGCCATGGCGCTCAAGCTGGGGATTGAGCGTGCGCTTGATCCCTCGAAAATCGATGTGCGCGGGGAGGCGCTCGCGCTGACCGGCGGCAACGGCTTTGACAAGGTGGTGGAGTGTGTCGGCGGGTTTCAGGAGAAGACCGTGCAGATGGCGGTCGACCTGGTGAAGCGCGGTGGACAGATCACCGTCGTGGGCACGTTCCCCGAGAACAAGGCGATGATCCCGATCGCGTATCTCAAGGACCGCGAAATCGACCTTACTTTCTCGCGCGGCAATTTCCAGGCGTTCGCCCCGTGCCTTGATCTCGTCGCCAAACGCGCTGTCGACCCCGACCTCTACATCAGTCACCGGCTGCCGCTCACCCGCGCGGCGGATGCCCTGCATCTGCTCGAGGCGCGCAACGTCGAAGCGCACAAGATCGTGCTTC
>MERI01000187.1 GCA_001772005.1 Betaproteobacteria bacterium RIFCSPLOWO2_12_FULL_62_58
CGTGCCTGCTCGAAGGCTGCGGGCGCAACATCGCGAGTTTCAGCGATTGCCTGCAACAGTTGCCCGCGGCCAGGGTGATCGCCGCCATAGAAGCAGTGATGAGTGATGGGTGATGAGTGGCCTGACGGTCCGGTTTTCTTACCATTACCCATTACCCATTCCCTATTCCCTGAATGAACATCGTGCAAGAACGTTATATTGAGTCGTGCCCGGTGGGCTGCGCCGCGCCGCTCGTCGCCACCGACATCGTGCTGCCGGAAGGGCCGTTACTGCGCTGCGCCGACTGCGGCCAGCTTGTGAGCCAGGCCAGCGCCGCGCGCTACTGGGAAACCATGGCGCAGTTCGACCGTTCGGATTTCAACCAGCCCGCAGGGCGGGAACTCGAACGCCGCTTTGCGGTTGCGCGCCGGCGACTCGGGACGATCGCCATGCTGCTCGCCGGCAGGCCGGCTCCGATCCGCCTGGTTGATGTCGGCTGTTCGCGCGGACAGTTCGTGCAGGCCGCGGGCGGGATGGGTTTCGAGGCGGAAGGCGTGGAGCCGGCACCGCAGATCGCGGCAGCCGCCCAAGCGGCCGGGATCAAGGTCCATCAGGGCTTGCTCGAGGACATCGGTTTCCCCGCAGGATCGTTCGACGCGGCCACGCTGTTCGAGGTCGTCGAGCATCTCAAGGCGCCGCGCACACTGCTCGACGAATGCCACCGCATCCTTAAACCTGGCGGCATTCTTGTCATCAGCACCGGCAATGCCGCAAGCTGGACGGCGGCGGCGATGGGTTCGCGCTGGGACTACTTTCACATGGCCAAGGACGGCGGCCATATCAGTTTCTACAACCCCGCCTCGATCCGCCGCCTGTCCGCGAACTGCGGCTACACCGTCGAGCGCATCGAGACCGCGCGCGTCAAATTTCACGAGAAGGCCGAAACGCCGGCCTGGATTTATGCCCCCGGCAAAGCGGTAGCGGAGCTCCTGAATTTACCGGCACGGCTCCTCGGGCGCGGGCACGACATGCTGGCCTACCTGCGCCGTCCCGCGGCCTCATGACCCATGTTTATTACAGTTGCGGCGCCGGGAAAACGCTCAAACCGCCGGACTCGAACTGGATGCGATACAGTTTGGCGTAGATCCCACTGCGTTCCAACAGCTCGCGATGGCTGCCGACCTCCGCGACGCGGCCGCGGTCGAGCACCACGATGCGGTCGGCGCGCTCCACGGTGGAAAGCCGATGCGCGATGACGATGGTGGTGCGGCCTTGCATCAGCGTTTCCAGAGCGGCCTGCACGTGGCGCTCGGACTCGGAGTCGAGCGCCGAGGTCGCCTCATCCAGGATCAGCACCGGCGCGTTCTTCAGGAGCGCCCGCGCGATGGCGATGCGCTGGCGCTGGCCGCCTGAGAGCTTGACGCCGTTCTCGCCGACCAGCGTCCCGAGCCCCTCGGGCATATTGCGGATGAACTCCATCGCGTGGGCGGCCTCCGCCGCGGCGACGATATCGGATTCGCCGGTGCCGTTCATCGCGCCGTAAGCGATGTTCGCCGCCACTGTGTCGTTGAAGAGCACCACATCCTGGCTCACCAGCGCGATGCTGGCGCGCAGGCTCGCGAGCTTGAGCGTCTCCAGGTCGTGGCCGTCGAGCGTGATGCGCCCGCGCGTCGGGTGGTAAAAACGCGGCACCAGGTTGGCAAGCGTGCTTTTGCCGCTGCCTGAGGCGCCGACCAGCGCCACCGTCTCGCCGGGCGCGATCGCGAGATCGACGGAATCGAGCGCCAGCCGTTGCGGATCGCCGTAGGTAAAACACACGGTTTCGAAACGGATCTCACCCCGCGCGCGCGTCATCTCGGCCGTGCCGGGATCGGGCTCGCCTACCTGATCGATGAGCTCGAACACGCTTTCCGCCGCCGCCAGCCCGCGCTGCAGCGGCTCGTTGACGCTGGTGATGCGCTTCAGCGGCGCCGTCAGCATGAGCATCGCGGTGATGAACGAGACGAAGCCGCCGACAGTGATTTCGTCGGCGCCCGATTGCCGGGTCGCGAGATAGATGATGACGGCGAGCGCGACCGCCGCGACCAATTGCACGATCGGCACGCTCGCGGCCGCTGCCGCAGCCTGCTTCATCGCCAGCCGCCGCAGGCGGTTGGCCTGGCCGTCGAAGCGCCCGGCTTCATACTGCTGGCCGCCGAAGAGCTTCACCACCTTGTGGCCGTCGGCCGCTTCCCCCAGCACCTGCGTGATGTCGCCCATCGCGTGCTGGGCATCGCGGCTCGCGCGACGCAATCGCACGCTGATCAGACGCACCACGATGATGATGATGGGCGCAATGACGAGCGAGAGCAGCGTCAGTTTCCAGTTGAGCCACAGCATCCAGGCGAGCAGCCCGACGATGGACAGCGCGTCCTTGAATATCACGGTGAGCACGCTGGTCGCCGCCGCGGTCACCTGGGTGACGTCGAAAGTGAGCTTGGAAATCAGGTTGCCGGTCGGGTGGTCGTCGTAATACGGCGTGGGAAGTTCCAGGAGTTTCTTGAACATCGCGTTGCGCAGGTCCATCACCACCTTCTGGCCAACCCAGGCGATGGAATAGTGGGCGAGGTACTCGGCGGGTCCCCGCACCACGAACAGCGCGACGATCAGCAGTGGCATCCAACGCATGATGGTCGCGTCCTTCTCCACGAAGGTGCCATCGAGCAGCGGCTTGAGGATCGCCGGCAACGCCGGCTCGGTCGCGGCGACGATCACCATGCCGGCGAGCGCCAGACCGAACACGCTCCGGTAGGGTGCGACATACTTCAGCAGTCGCAGATAAAGCCCGGTGCTGGTCATCGTTTGCACGGAACGAACAATAGCATTTTGACCAGAATGAAAAAAGCCGCGGCATCGCGCGGCGGCTGCACAACGGCGGCCGCCTATTCCGCCGTCATCGGGTGGCGGCCGGGACAGGTTGTGCGCTATTTGAACGTGTACTGCGCCGAGACGAACGCGGCACGCTGCGGCGCCGGCAGCGCCGAAAACGTCGGAAAACCGGTGAACACGCCGTAGCTGAAGTACTTCTCGTCGAAAAGATTGCGGATGCCGGCGGCGAGCAGCCAGCCGCCGGATTCGCGCGCGAGCTTGAGATCGACCACGGTGTAGGCCGGAATCCTGCGGCCGAAGGTGTTGGTCTCGTCGCCGTCGAACACCTGCTCACCCATGTAGCGCAGCACGGCATCCAGGCGCGCGCGCGGCGTAAACGCCCATCCCACGCCGGCGTTGAACGCGTGGCGCGGCACCAGCGGCACATCGTTGCCCGCGATCGGGATGCCGCCGAAACTGCCGGCGCGGAATTTCGACACCGCGTAGGTATAGTTCGCGAATACGTCGAGCCCATCGCCCACGCGCCACCTGGCCTCGGCCTCGACGCCGTAACGGCGCGTCGGCGGCAGATTGCGGTTCGCAAACGCGATCGGGTCGAGGAAGATCTCGTTGTCAACATCCATGTGATAAAACGCGATGCGGTAACGGCCCGGGCCGGATTGGATATCGACGCCGATCTCGCGGTCATGCGAGGTCTGCGGCTCCAGCATGGTGACGGTTGCCGTGAACAGGCTGTAGATGTCGTTCACGTTCGGCACGCGGAAGCTGCGCCCGAGCTTGCCGTATACCGAGAGTTCCTCGAGCAAACGCCGGCGGGCGGCGATCTCGTAGGCGGTGAGACTGCGCTTGCGCGTATCCGCGGCCCCGGGATTGGCCGCGTCGGCGACGCCGTAGGTCACGCGCTGCGCGCGCCAGCCCAACGCGAGCGACGTGCCGCGCGAAAACGCCGTGGTGTGCTGAAGGTAAACGGCGGTGTTGCGTTGCGTTGCATGCGGCCGGCCGACGATGGCGGGTCCCGCGGTTGAGTTGAAATCCCAGTCGTCGACGTCGACGCCGGCCACCAGGTTGTGGTCCCAGCCGCCCCAGCGGTGCGGCAGCTTGAGCCGCGGCGTGAACGACCAGACGTTGACATGGGTTTCGACGTTGTTGCGAAACGGCGTGCCGACGAAGAACGAGGCATCGGCGTCTTTCTCGCGATAGCCCAGGTTGGCGGCCAGTTCACCCGAGCCGAGCTTCACCTCGCTGCCCAGGTTGAGATACCCGCCGCGCAGCGTGCTGGCGTCGTTCGGGAATTCCGCCTGGCGGCGGTTGGCGGCGATCTTGGCTTCGCTGATCGCCCCCGGCAGACCGAGCCGTTGATCGTCGGCGCCGGCCTTGAGGGTAATCGATCGGCCGTCGCCGAACAGGCGAATATCCGCCTGCGCGTTGCCCTGGCGCAGGCGATTGTTGTCGCGGTAATTGTCGGTGTCGAGATGACTGGCATGCACGCGCATGCCGACGCTGTCGCCGGCGAGATGGATGCCGGCGCGGACCTCTGCTGTGCCGTAGGTCCCGGCGCCGCCATAGACAAACGCAGAACGTTCGTTGCGCTGCGGCGCCCTGGTGATGATGTTGATGGTGCCGCCGGTCGCGCCGCCGCCGTAGAGCACGGCGCCGCTGCCGCGCAGAATCTCGATGCGCTCGATCGCCGAGAGCGGGATCGCCGACCAGTTGACCGCGGCCTGCTCGTTCTCGCTGATGCGCTGTCCGTCGAGCAGCACCAGCGTGTTCTGGTCGCCGAAAATGCCGAATCCGCGCACGTCGACCTGCAGATTGGGCGACCCCGACAGATCGCGGGTGCGGACACCCGGCAACTGGCCGAGTAACTCGGGCACGGTGGAAACCGTGCTGTGGCGTATTTCCTCCCCGGCGATCACCGTGACGCCGATCGGGAACCGCTGCGCCGGATCGCTGAAGCGCGTGGCGGTGACGATGACCGGTTCGGTTTGTGTAATGGGTGGGGCGGCGGCGAATACAGACCATGCCGCGGCCGACAGCGCGGCAGCGATTTCCTTCCTGATTCTCATGTCGTTGTCCCGGACTCGGGCATGCCCGCCGCATGCCGGCTGATCGAACGCGGGAAAACCACAGGAAGAAAAACGAAAACCGATCGGAACCGGGTCCGCCGCCTCCCCGCGGCATTTCCACACCACCAGCTCGGGCCGGTATACGGGCTCGCGAGAATTTAGTTCGCCGCCTTCCCAAGAGGAGTGGCCCGGACTTCCGTCCGACCCACTCCTTAGCAGGGTGTCGGAACGAAATTCCGACAAACTGCTGCTCAGTGGCTGGCACCTCTCAGACGGACGTTCTGATCCGTCGTGTTAGAGAGACTGCCTTGGCAAACCCACGCTCGCTTACCGTTGCGGGGGCAGCACAGGAGTTGGAGCAGGATTGAGGATTCAGGATTGAGGATTGAGCAGACACCGCCTACTCCAAGCCCTCGATCCTCGATCCTAGTACCTCAATCCTCGTCAGCCGCACCTGTTTCCCGTTTAACCTGCTTCAATCAGGCAAATGCAGGCACCCGGAACTGGGTTTTGGCCAGCGTTCACTTACGGACAGCGAGCCGACCGAAACACCGTTAATTCTACCACTAGCAGCCTGTCGGACTTAACAGTCCGACAGGCTGCTAAAAGCAAAACCGGCTGACAATCCGGAGGGAAACCCACCCGAAGCGGCCGAATATGAAGGAGAGCGGGGATGAATTCGCATATCCGTCATCCCCTTTTGCAATTTTCCTGGCGCCGGTTTTGCATTAACGAGTTTGTCGAGCTTGAGTTCGACAAACTCGTAGGTGCCAAATCACATTCAAAAATTCCCGTTAGCAGTTGACTTAACAGGATTTTTGAAACTATAGTGTACGCATGGAAGCGGAACTCAAGTCGCTCGAGAAGAAAATAAATCAGTTCGTCGAGCTGTGCCAGCGCATGCGTGCAGACAACCAGCAATTGCGGCAACAGTTGGCCGCAGTTCTCGACGAAAAGCGGCAGCTCGAAGAAAAAATAAGCAACGCGACGAGCCGCTTGGAGAGTCTGCTTAATCAGATCCCTGAAGACAACGCATGAGCGCTGAACCAAAAGGCCTGCAGATCAATATCATGGGGCGCGAATTTCGCGTCGCGTGCCCGGAGGAAGACCAGAAAGGCCTGCTCGAAGCCGTCGAGTATCTCAACCAGAAAATGCAGGAGATCAAGGGCGGCGGCAAAGTGATCGGGCTCGAGCGCATTGCGATCATGGCGGCGCTCAATATTGCGCACGAATTTCTTTCGACCAAGGTCGGCGGCGGTTTTGACATCGCGGACATAAAGCGTAGAATGGCCGGCATGGAAACAGTTCTTGATGAGGCGATGTCCGATCAGAACGAACTGTTCTAAGTTTCCCCTGCGGTGCCCGTTAAGGCCTTAGAGTCTTTGAACCAATATACTTGATCTGGTTGCCGACTTAAGCAGCACCGGTGTGCGCGTCCGACAGGAAGCGCCTAATGGGCTCGGGAGGCGACCACCTTGAACCGTCGGTTCAAGATGCAGGTCTGACGGCACAGGCGGGGGTCCCCTTAAAAAATGCGGCGGGTGCCGCATTTTTTATGGGAAATAATAGATGGCAAAGAACGGCTCCCCAGCGTTCATTATCCCACACCATTTACTGCTCGCTCGCGTTCCCCATTCACCATTCACCATTTACGATTCACCAGCACATGCGCTACTGGTTGATGAAGTCCGAACCGTCGGCCTATGGCATCGATGACCTGGCCAGGGACAAGACCACGGCCTGGAACGGCGTACGCAATTTTCAGGCACGCAACTTCATGCGCGATCAGATGCGAGTCGGTGACCTCGCGTTCTTCTACCACTCCAACTGCGGGGAACCGGGCATCGTAGGCGTCGTCGAGGTATGCAAGCCTGCGCATCCCGACGCGACCCAATTCGACCGCAAGAGCAAGTATTACGACCCGGATTCGAAGCGCGACGATCCGCGCTGGCTCAACGTCGATGTTAAATTCATCAGGAACACCCGGCGTGTTTCCCTTGAGGAGCTGCGGAGCCACAAGCCGCTTGCGAAGATGCGCGTGCTCGCGCGCGGCAACCGCCTGTCGATCACGCCGGTCGATCCCGCCGAGTGGGAATTCATCATGGGAATTCTCCAGGATTCAGGATTCAGGATTAAGTAAACCGGTCACGAGTCACCAGTCACGCCTTACCAGTCACGATTCATTCTTTTCAATACCCCCTTGAGGGGTACCAGTCACCAAAGTCAGGAGGAGAGGCCGTGGCCACCGCACCGACCATCGACACCCACACCCATTATTTTCCGGAAACCTACTTGAAGCTGATCGCCGATCACGGCAGGCGCTGCGGCACCACGGTGACCACCGATAGCTCCGGAGCGACGTTCATCCAGGTCGGGCTGCTGCTGCGCACCGGCCCCATTATCCGCCCCTTCTACGATCTCGATGAACGGCTGAAGATCATGGACCGCCAAGGGGTCGGGATGCACGCGCTGTCGCTGACGCAACCGATGGTTTACTGGGCGGACGACGACCTGGGACTGAAGCTGTGCGTCGCTTTCAATGACGCGATCAGCGCCGCGCATGTCAGGCACCCGGACCGTTTCATCGGTTTTGCATGCCTGCCGTTCCAGAATCCGGGCCTCGCGCTGGCGGAACTCGAGCGCGCGGCCAAGCTGCCGGGCATCCGCGGCATTTACATGGCAACCGCCGTGCGCGACCGCGAACTTTCCGACCGCAGCTTCTTCCCGGTCTACGAGCGCATCGCCGGCCTCGGTCTGCCGATATTCCTGCACCCGATGATGGTCAACAACGAGCGTCTCAAGCAGTACTATCTGATCAATCTTTGCGGCAATCCGTTTGACACGGCGATCGCGGCGGCGCATCTCGTCTTCGGCGGCGTGATGGACGCTTTCCCGACGCTGGAGGTCAGCCTGCCGCACGCCGGCGGAGCGTTGCCGATCCTGCGCGGGCGCATGGACCGCGGCTTCCATGTGCGCGGCGAATGCAAGACCATCACGCGGCCGCCGAGCGAGTACCTCAAGCGCTTCACCTACGACACGATCAGCTATTCGGAAGATATCCTGCAGGACCTCATCAAGCTGGTGGGGGCCGACCGCATCATGATCGGCAGCGACTACTGCTTCGATATCGCCTACGAGGAACCGGTCAAGTTTGTCACCCGGATGCGATCGCTCACCGACAAGCAGCGCTCACAAATCCTTTGGGACAACGCCGCGCGCCTTCTGCGCTTGGGGTGATGCGTGACGTGAGGCAGGTCCTAGACATTCTGTGTCACGCGTCACCCGTTACTCATCACCTCAACGCTGACAGCACATCCTTCACGCCCACCACGTAGCAGATCGTCGGCAGGATGTGGTTGATCGCAAATTCGTGGTTTTCCGCGGTGTTGCTCGCCACGCATTCCCGCGCGATAAACACCCGGTAGCCCATGTCGCTCGCGTGCCGGGCGGTCGCTTCCACCACCCAGTTGGTCCAGAGGCCCGTCAGGATCACGGCGTTCACATCGTGGTTCTGCAAGGCCTGACCCAGGTTGGTCGTGAGGAACGGGTCGACGCAGGTCTTGTTGAGCACCAGCTCGTTCTTAAGCGGCCGTACCTTGCGGTGTATCGCCGCCCCCCTCGTGCCGAAGATCAGCTGCCGCGACTTGCGCAGGCCGTCCCATAGCGGATTGTCGCGCGGGATGTCGAGAAAATCGCCCCGCACCGATGCCGTAATGTGGATTACCGGCACCCGCCTGCGCCGCGCGGCCGCGATGACCGCCGCGATATTCTCGAGGATCCGGTTTTCCTTGATGCGCGGCGTAATCTGCACCAGGTCGTTCTGGACATCCAGGACCAGCACCGCGGCCCGCTTCGCGTTAATTCTCGGTTTCAATTGTTCTCCCTCGCCCGTGTCCGGCAAATCAGGCTACTTCACCTTGATGCCGGCAGCCTTGATCACCTTCGCCCACTGAGCGCTTTCCACGCGGATGAGATCGGCGAACTCCTGTGGGGAAGTGACGATGATATCGATCGCGAGCTTCTCGAAGAGCGTTTTGATCTCCGGGCTGGCGAGCGCCTTGACGAGACCATTCTGCAGGGTGGTTACAACCGGCTGCGGGACACCCTTTGGCGCCAGCACCCCGTACCATCCCCCCGTCTTGAAGTCATACCCGCTCTCCTTGAAGATCGGCAGGCCGGGGAACAACGCCACGCGCTTGTCGCCGCCCACGGCGAGCGCACGCAGCTTGCCGCTTCGAATATGCGGCAGCGCCGGGGCGATGGTGTTGAACATCATGTCCACCTCGCCCGCCATGAGCGCCGTCATCGCGGGTGCGGCCCCCTTGTAGGGCACGTGCACGATTTTCACGCGCGCTGCGATGTTGAAAAGCTCGCCCGCCATATGGATCCCCACCCCCGTGCCGCCGGAGGAAAAGTTCATCGCCCCCGGCCTCGCTCTGGCCAGCGCCACGAGTTCCTTTACCGATTTTGCAGGCACGCTCGGGTGCACGAGCAGTATGTACGGTTGGGCCGCGACCTGCGAGATCGGCACGAGGTCCCGCAGCACATCGTAGGGAGTGTTGGCGTTGAGGTTGGGCACGATCGCGAGCGGGCCCGAAAATCCGAAGAGCAACGTGTAGCCGTCCGGCGGCGCCTTGGCCACGAGCTCGGTGCCGATCAGTCCGGCTGCGCCCACGCGATTTTCCACCACGATCTGCTGGCCCACCACTTCGGACAACGCCTGGGATACTGCCCGGCAGGTGATATCTACCGGCCCGCCGGCTCCCGAGGGAGAGATCATCCGGATCGGCTTGGCCGGATAGCCCTGTGCGGCGGTTGGCGGTACGGCTGAATGCGCGAGCCCCGCGCACGCGACAATGAACATCAGCTTTGAAGCGAGCTTCATATGTCCTCCTCTCTTGTGGCGCCGGGCTTTGACGGTACCTTGCGTCCCCGTCACCCATCACCCGTCACCCATCACTCGTCATCGTGGCTTAGTTCGCGATGACCCCGGTCGCCTTGACGACTTCCGCCCACTCCTTGGCCTCGCGTTCGAGCGACCGCTGCACTTCATTCGGGTTCATCTTCAGCGTCTCGGCGGCGTTAGCGGCGAAGATCTCTCTCGCTTTCGGGCTCTCAGAAGCCTTGGCGAACTCGGCGTATAAGCGCTCGATTACTTCACGCGGCGTGCCGGCCGGCGCAAGCACGCCGGAAATCACGGCGCCCTCCACGCCCTTCAGTGTCTCGCCGATCGCGGGAATGTCCGGCAGAAACGGTGAACGCCGCTCGGCGGCAAGCCCGAGGGCGACCAGCTTTCCTTTCTGCACGTGCTGGATGCTTGCCGGGATGGTTGCCATCACCATGGCAATCTCGCCGCTCAGCAATGCTGTCACGGGAAGGGCGCCGCCCTTGTAGCTCACTGGCGTGACCTGGATCCCGGCGCGCAGCCGGAATTTTTCGGCAGTCATGTGAGTGACGGTGCCGATGCCCGAGTTGCCGAAAGTGATGCCCGGGTGCCGCTTCGCCAGCGCGACCAGCTCGCGGACCGATTTCACATTGACGGACGGATGGGAGACCAGCAGCAGCGGCGAGGAATTCACTGCCGCCACCGCGGCAAAATCCCGCAAGGGGTGGTATTTCAGCTTGGGATAGATCGACCCCGTGATCGCATGGGTGGAGAGATCCGTGAACAGCAATGTATAGCCGTCCGGCGCGGCCTTTGCGATGAGTTCGGCCGCAATGATCGTGCCCGCGCCCGCGCGGTTTTCCACGAGCACCTGCTGGCCCAGGCTCTGGGCCATCTCCGCCGCCAGCACACGGGAAAAGGTGTCAGTCGCCCCACCGGGCGGAAACGATACGACGAGCCGGATCGGCTTCGCCGGAAACGTTTGCGCGCACGCGCTTGCCGCCGTTAGAGCCGCAATGACTGCTGCAGCCACGTTGCCGAAGAATCGTTTCATTGCGCTCCCCCTCTCGGTTACCGCACCACCAGCGACGGCCTCTTCGCGTCCGCCCTACTCCACCGGCCAGCGGAGTTTCATGACCTTCTTCATGTTCAAGCGTCGCGTGATGCGCTCGCCGGCCTTCACTACTTCGCGCATGATTTCATCCTGATCGATCCGGGCAAGACGCCCATCGCGCACCACCTGTTCGCCGCCCACGAAGACGTGTTTCACCGTGTTGCCGGTCGCGCAGTAAACCAGGTTCGAAACGGGGTTGTAGAGCGGCTGCCACTCGGAGACTGTGGCGTCGAACAGCACGAAATCAGCCTCCTTGCCCGTCTCGATCGAGCCGATGCGGTGCGCGAGGCCGGCGCCGCGCGCGCCGTTGAGGGTCGCCATCTCGATTGCCTGTTCCGGCGGCATCAGGCGCGGGTTGAGCCGGATCTCCTTGTAGCTGCACGCGCAGTAGCGCATCTCCTGCACCAGGTCGACGGTGCCCGAACTGGCGTGGTCGGCACCGAGGCTCACGTTGATGCCCAACGCCATCAGCTCGGGGTGCATTCCGACGGCGAGATTTCCATAGCCGTTGTGCAGCGACGATGACGGGCAGCAGACGAGCGTCGGCTTGCGCCGGGTGAGGATCGCGACCTCGTGGGGCTCGAGCCAGCCCGCATGCAGGATGAGCATCTTATCGTCCAGCACGCCGAGCGACTCCAGGCGCTCGATCTCGGGCTTTCCGTGCTGAACGATGCTTGCGTCGTGCGTGAAGTACGAGTAGCAGGCGTGGGTCTGCAGGATCGCATCGTGCCGCTGCGCGATATCTTTAAGGGCGAGTATCAGTTTGTCCGAGGAATTATTCATGCCGCGGAACGAGGCACTCACCGTTACCCGCCCCTCGTACTTGCCGGGATACTTGTCGAAGAGTTCTTCCGTTTTGGCGATGCACCGGCCGGTATCCTCGATCATGTTCTCCGGCATGAGGCCCGTCACCGCCTTGTTTTGGTCGAAGCAGCTTGCTGCGAGCACCATGCGCATGCCCGCGCCCGTGACGGCGCGCACGGTCGCGTCAGGAAAGTAGTTTCCCGGCTCGATGTAGCAGGTGACCCCATGGCGCAGCATCTCCACGGTCGCGAGCGAGACACTGGTGTAGACGTCCTCTTCCTGCATCGCCGCCTCGTAGGGGTACATGTGTTCGAACAGGAAGGACTGCGCATTCGATTCGTCCGCCAGGCCGCGCGCGAGCTGGAACGAGGAGTGAAGGTGATTGTCGATCAGACCGGGCGTCACCACGGTGCCGCTTCCGTCTATCACGCGGTCCGCGCGCCACGCCTCGCTGACGGCCGCGGTCTTGCCGATCGCCGCAAACTTCCCGTTCTTGACCGCGATGGCCGCGTCGCGGATGATGCGCCGCTTCTCATCGACGGTGATCAACCAATCGATGTTCCGTACCAGAACATCCGCCTGATTCGTCGTATTCAACGTAGTTTCCTCCGAAGCCGGCAAGCTAATACAATCCGTTCGCGGTAGCAAGCATTGCATCAGGAGACCGGCGCCACACGCCGCCCCGCGCCCGTATACGGAAGAAGAGAGAAGACAACGGCATGACAGTGATCGACACCCATACCCACTTCTTTCCCGAGGAATGGGTTCGCCTGCTGGAGCGCGAAGCTCCGGATCACGGCGCGACCATGGGCAAGAACGAGCACGGCGCGGTCACCTTCGCCTATCCCGGGATCAGGCAGGTGTTCTCACCGGGATTCATCGAGCTCGGCGTGCGGATCGAGGCCATGGACGCCGAGGGGATCGACGTGCATTCGCTGTCGCTCACCACTCCGATGGTCTACTGGGCGCCGCCTGCTTTCGGGCTCAAACTCGCGCAGACGTTCAACGACAGCTGCTCCGCCGCCTGCGTCGAGCATCCGAAGCGCTTCGTCGGCATGGCGGTGCTGCCGATGCAGGCGCCGGACTTCGCCCTGGGGGAACTGGAGCGGGCCGCGAAGCTTCCGGGCATGCGCGGGCTGTACCTCGGAACGCACATAAACAAACAGAACCTCGACGAGAGGTCGTTCTTCCCGATCTACGCGAGATGCGAGGAACTCGGCTGGCCGGTTTTCCTGCACCCGCTCGATCCGTTACATGCCGAACGCCTCGACCGTTATTACCTGCGCAACGTGATCGGCTTTCCCTACGCGACGGCGGTCGCCGCAGCTTCACTCATTTTCGGGGGCGTGATGGACAGATTCCCGAAGCTCGACGTGGTGCTGCCGCACGCCGGCGGCATGTTTCCACCGCTGATCGGACGCTGGGACCATGGCGCCGAAGTGCGGGAGGAAATGAGGCAAGCGAAAGAGCCGCCCTCCGCGTACCTGCGCCGTTTCTACTACGACACCATCGCGCATAACGATGCGCTCATGATGAACGTCATCCGGCAGGTCGGCGTCGACCGCATCGTGATGGGCAGCGATTACTGCTTTGCGATCGGCGACGAGCATCCGGTCGCGAGCGTCAACCGACTGGACGAGTTGTCCGTCGCGGAGCGCGAGCTGATCCTCGGAAAAACCGCCGCGCGGCTGCTGCGACTCTGACGTGATGCGAAAACCCCTCTCAGTTTCGGTTTCCGGTTGTTATTTCCAGGAACAGATTTATTCCATTCGGTTCCGCTGTAACGGAAATCTGCGATGACGAGTAGCCAGCCGTACATGCAAGCTCCTTAAGTCGCTCGACAAAGCGTTCAAAGAGCCTCCAACCAGCACAAGCCATTACTCCACGCGGCGGGTTCTCTGGTGAGAAGTTGCCGACAAGAATACGACCCCCATCGGTAACGAAGTCACCAAGGCGTTTCAGCATGCGAACAAAAAATCGGTCACCAAAATAGTCAAACAATCCAGTTGAGCAGATCGCAGAATAGCGCGTTGTTGGCCGGAAGCTACGCACGTCCGCATGAATAAAGTCGATCGAAGGCGTAAGCAATTCATCAGGCTCGCTACAGCCGCGGAACGGTTAAGGATCTTCGTCAGCAAGGAATCAGGCAAATTTGCTTGTCCTGCCGGTGACGCTTTTTATCCTGATTCGGGATAATCCCAAAAAGGGATTAGGAATGTGGGAAAGCGCAATCCCGCATTCCCGTGAAGACGATCTACGCCAAGCCGTACACAGTGCTGGTGCGACGGCTCAAGGAGAGCCGCAAAGACGCCGGTCTGACGCAACAAGCATTGGCCGACCGGCTGGGTTGCCCGCAGTCCTTTGTCGCGAAATACGAAAAAGCCGAGCGGCGCCTCGATGTGCTTGAGTACCTGCGTGTGGCGATGGCGATCGGGATTGATCCATGCAAGCTCCTCAAGGAAGCGGCCATGTCCCTTGAAGTCATGCAGCCCGCGCGCATCCAGCGCAAGCCTCGCAAACCATGAGTGAGTGGGTCCGTGCTCAGGCCAACGAGACCGCGTTCCGGCAGTTCGGCTTGCGCCGTGGCACCCTTCGCCACCCCCCAATAGGCAGCCACTGGCCGCTGCTGGCCCATGCGGTGGGCGTGGGGAGCAACCCGTCCGGAAGTGCTGAGGGAGTTTATTGCATGAATCGCTTTCGCAGGTGTCCCGAAAGCTTCTATGCCGGAGGACCCTTGTCGAATCCGCCTTTCAGTGGCAAGATGAAAAAATGATGCCGAATACGCTCTCTGAACTCCTCAAACTCTCACCCCGCGAGCGGGCCGAGCTTGCAATGGCGCTTTGGGACAGTCTCGATGAAGCACAGCGTGAGGCCGAGATAGTTCTGACTCCCGAGCAAACGGCGGAGTTGGACCGGCGGCTCGCGGAACACCTTGCCGACCCCCACACTGCTATTCCCTGGGACGAGGTACGCCAGAAGCTCACGAGCGGGGCGTGACGTTTCGTCTCACCGTTCGGCCCCAGGCTCAAGCCGAGTTGCTTGATGCGCACGAGGCGGCGCTCCGCATGCTTCCTGAAAGCGGTCTATTTTGCTACGTCAAATTACCTTGTCGCTGCGGGCTACCGTCGGGCAGGTCATCGCGCTCGCCGGTGACGCTCATGAGCCCGCCCATGCCTTGGATCGTGAAGTCATAGCTTAGCCGCCCCCGGCCCATGTGGTGGGCGCGCAGCCCGCCCGCGTCTCACGCCTCCCGCATCAGCCGCACCAGTTCCTCGACCGACACTGCGGCGCCGAATTCTTCGCCCGCGAACAAACCCTCCGCAAGCGCATGCTTTTCATGGTGCAGTGCCATGATGCGCTCCTCGATCGCGCTTTTCA
This sequence comes from Betaproteobacteria bacterium RIFCSPLOWO2_12_FULL_62_58, assembly GCA_001772005.1. Taxonomy (GTDB): domain Bacteria; phylum Pseudomonadota; class Gammaproteobacteria; order Burkholderiales; family SG8-41; genus DSOT01. Next base: position 15,095 of record MERI01000187.1, read on the forward strand.
CTGCGAGGCGATAGCCGGTGACGGACCATCAAACAACCCCTTCCGCGCGTAGCTGCGCGATTTCCGCATCGGAGAGCCTGAGCATGCCGCGCAGGATCTCATCGGTGTGCTGCCCCAGCGTCGGCGGCGGCGCTTCGCACTTGAGCGGCGTCGCCGAAAAGCGCATCGGGCTCGCCACCAAAGGCACCTTGCCGGCGAGCGGGTGATCGAGCTCGATCCTCATGCCGCGCGCCACTACCTGCGGCTCTTCGAACACCTGCTCGATATTGTTGATCGGACCGTTCGGCACGCCGGCGGATTCCAGCGCCTCCACCCACTCGCGCGTGGCGCGACTCTTGAACACTCCCTCGAGCAGCGGCACCAGTGCCGCACGGTTTTCGACACGTTTGCCGTTGGTGGCAAAGCGCGCATCCTGAGCGAGATGCCGGCAGCCCGCGACTTCGCAGAACTTATTGAACAGGTTGTCGTTGCCGCAGGCGAGAATGATGTCGCCGTCGCGGGTCTTGAACGTCTGGTACGGCACGATGTTGGGATGCGCATTGCCAAGGCGGCCGGGAATTTCTCCGCTCGCCAGGTAGTTCATCGCCTGATTGGCGAGAAAAGCGACCTGGGTGTCGAGAAGCGCGAGGTCGAGATGCTGGCCGACGCCGCTCTTCTCGCGGTGGGCGAGCGCCGCGCATACCGCGATCGTCGCGTACATGCCGGTCATGATGTCGACGATGGGCACCCCGACCCGCTGCGGGCCTCCGCCCGGCAGATCGTCGCGCTCGCCGGTAATGCTCATGAGTCCGCCCATGCCCTGGATCATGAAGTCATAGCCCGGGCGCTCGCGGTAGGGCCCGCTGTGGCCGAAGCCGGTCACCGAGCAATAGATAAGCCGCGGATTGAGCGCTTCAAGATCGTCGTATCCCAGGCCGTAGCGCGCGAGATCGCCGAACTTGTAGTTTTCGAGCAGCACATCGCACCGGGCGGCGAGGCTGCGCACGATGTTCTGCCCTTCGGGTTTCGAGAGATTCACGGTGATCGATTTCTTGCCGCGATTGGCGGCCAGGAAGTACGCCGACTCGGTGGTGTCGCGGCCAGCGCCGTCCTTGAGCCAGGGCGGGCCGAAGGCGCGTGAATCATCGCCGCTTTTCGGCCGTTCGACTTTGATCACCTCGGCGCCCAGATCGGCGAGATTCTGCCCGGTCCACGGCGCGGCGAGCACGCGCGAGAGATCGAGCACCCTGATATGAGATAGTGGTCCTGCCATAAATTACCTTCGGTAATGGTAACAGGTGATGAAAAGGAGTGATGGTGACGGGTGATGAAAAAAAGTGATGGGCAGCTCGTCACCTCTTATCGTCACTTCTTATCATCACTACTTATCGTCACTTTTTTCTTCACCTTCCCACGAACTTCGGTTTCTTCTTGCTCATGAACGCATCGTAGCCGATGCGGTAGTCCTCGGTATTGAAATAAGCGAAGTTCTCCTCGATCTCGGCTGCGGTAAGCGCCTCCGGCTGCGGCGTCAGGCGCCGCACGAACTGCTTGTGCCAGCGCGCCACGAGCGGCGCGCCCTCGGCGATGCGTTGCGCCGTCGCGTACGCCTCATCCCTCAGACCGGCATCGGGCACGACCCGCGTGAGCAGGCCCTTGGCAAACGCCTCCTGTGCATCCCAGACTCTTCCCTCGATGAGGATTTCCAGCGCCACCGCACGCCCGACAAGCGGCAGCAGTGCCGCGAGTTCATCGTAGGCTATGGGAAAACCCAGGCGGTTGATCGGCACGCCGAAGCGACCGGACTCGCCGGAAAGTCTCAAATCGCACTGGCATGCGATTTCCAGACCGCCGCCCACACACGGGCCGTGAATCATGGCGACCGTGGGATGGCGGCATTCGCCGACCGCCTTGAGTGCGCCATGGACGAGTTCACGGTGATAGCGCTTCCCCTGCTCGACGTTGTCGCGCTCGCGCGCGAATTCCGCGATGTCCGCGCCCGCCGCGAACGCCTCCTGCCCGGCGCCGCGCAAGACGATGCAGCGCAGGTCATCGTTGGCTGATAGTTCGTTCATCACGCGCGCGAGTTGCTGCCACATGACAACGGTGAGCGCGTTGAGCCTGTCGGGATTGTCGAGCGAAACGGTCGCGATGGCGCCGTCGCGCGCGACGAGTATGCCTTGAGTCATATCGGATCGGCGGCGAAACGGGCTATTTTAGCCTAATAGGCTGCGCGCGTAGCCAAGCACGATCAGCGTCAGGACGCCGCCGCCCACGCCGACAAACAGATTGCGGCGGCTGGCATGGAACGCAATGAGCGCCAGCGCACAGGCCAACAGGCGGTCCATAAGAAGGCTGTGAGCCAGCATGCCGGTCGGCATGACGATGATGCGCGTGATGAGACCGGCCACCATTGCGTAGGCGACGCAGGCGATCCAGTTGAAAAGCTCGCTGTCGGTCTCGATCCGCCCCGAGAGCGGCACGCCCAGGCCCCGCCACAGGTAAGTCCCCACCGCGCACGCGAGCACCAGCAGCCACAGTTCAGGCATGGGGCTGCCTCAATCGCCGCTGAATCAGGTAGGCGATGGTGCCGCCGACAAAGCCCGACAGCAATATGCCCCACTGCGCACTGACCAGATGAAACAGCGGCCCCGCCAGCGCGCCGCAGGCCAGCGCCACCGCAGCGAGCCGCGTGCGCACGTCGCCGATCAGGATCACGAAAAAGTAGACCGGCGTCAGAAATACGAAACCGAGCCGCAGCAGCGGCGGAAACGCACTGGACAGATAGAAACCGATGGGACACGACGCCACGCTCACCAGCACGCAGGTGAGCGCGAAGCCGATGAAGTACGGCATGCGCTGCGTCCCGGGAAGTTCGGGACAGCGCCGCATCGCCGCCGCCCAGCCGGTCATGGAGATGAGGTGCGCGGCGAGATAGATCGCGGGCCGGCCGTAACGCTCATCGCGCAGCACCCGTGTGGTGGTGCTGTCGTCCGTCTTGGTCAAGGTTCGAGCGCGCGCCGGCGAGGCCGTATTGCTGGTTTGAATTCGACCCGTAGTGTACGGTCTTGGCGGGCAACGGGCGAGCGTTTCGCTTGCCAACGAACCGGACATCGGCTAACGTCTTGCAGAGCAGGCCAATCGCGGTCACGCCGTGGCCGCACCGTCAGGAGGAGGGAAGCCATGACAAACAGATTGATTGCGGCGATTGCGTTGTTGATTGTTCCGTTGGGCGGCCACCCACAGGAGTATCCGTCGAAGGCAATCAACATCGTCGTTCCAAATCCGCCGGGCGGCATGAATCAGATCCACGCGCAACCGCTGTCCGCAGTACTCGAGAAACTCACCAATCAGCCCGCTCCGGTCATCAACCGGCCCGGTGGAACTGGGGCGGTCGGGACCGCTTCCGTGGCCAACGCTCCGCCCGACGGCCACAACGTACTGGTGACGACGCCTAACCTGTTTCTCGTGCTCGAGAAGGACAAGCTCTACGGCATCAAGTCGCCTTATTCGCTCGATCAGATCGCGCTGCTTGCACTGCTTAGCGCCGACCCCCTGATCATGGTCGTCCATCCCTCGTTGCCGGTGAAAAACGTGAAGGAACTCGTCGCCCTCGCCAAGGCGAAGCCGAACGAGATCGTCTTCTCGTCCTCAGGCCCTTACGGCATCACGCATACGCCCACCGCGATGTTCCTCGACGCCACGGGGCTCAAGATGCGCCATCTGCCGACCACGGGCGGCGGCCCCGCCATCACGCAGGCGCTGGGCGGCCACGCACAGCTCACCGGCGGCGGGCCGGCGGCCGTCTATCCGCACATCCAATCGGGCAAGCTGCGCCCGATCGCGAGCTGGGGTGTCAAGCCGTACCCGGCGCTTCCGAACGTGCCGACATTCAAGTCGATGGGCATAGGCATCGAAGCATACCTGTGGGTGGGGTTGTTTACCGGAGCGAACGTGCCGGAGGCCATTCGCGTCAAGATGCGACAAATGATCGGCAAAGCGGCGGCCGATCCGCTTTTCAAGCAGGCATTGGAAAACGTCCAGGTCGTGCCCGACTACAGGGACGAACCGGAGTTCAGGAAGTTTTTCGACGCCGACTACAAGCGCCTGGCGGCGGCGATCGAGAAGATCGGGAAGCTCTGAGTTCGCGTAACGGGTGATGGAAAAAAGTGACGAGAAGAAGTGACGAATACTGGTGACGAAGTGATGGTGACGTGCCTGACAGCGCGTTTCCGTTACGATTTTTCGTCACCCCTTTTCATCACCCCATTTCGTCACCTCTTTTTGTCACCTCTTTCAAAGCTTGATCTTGGGATCCAGCCAGTCGCGTAGCGAATCGCCGAACAGATTGAAGGCAAACACCGCGAAGCTGATCGCCAGCCCCGGAAACACGATCATCCAGGGCGCCTGCTGGTAGAAATCGGCCGCCGCCCCCGAGAGCATCAGCCCCCACGATGGCGTCGGTTCGGTCACCCCCAACCCCAAAAACGACAGTGAGGCTTCGGCGAGGATCGCCTGCGCCATGAACGCGGTCAGCATGATGAGATAGGGCGCGACCACGTTGGGGATGATGTGGCGGAAGATGATGCGTGTGTGTGAATAGCCCGCCGCGCGCGCCGCGTCGATGTAGGGCAGTTCCCGGATCGCGAGCGCCGAGGAGCGCACCACGCGCGCCACCTTCGGCGCCATTGGCAGCCCGATGGCGATGATGAGATTGATGTCGACGCCGAACACGATGTTCTTGCCGAGTACCGCCACCACCGTGATCGCCAACACGATGATCGGGAAGGCGAGCAGCACGTCCATGATGCGCTGGATCACCATGTCTATCTTGCCGCCGAAGTAGGCGGAGACGACGCCGATCACGGCGCCTACCGTCGAGCCCCAGAACGAAGCGATGAAGCCGATCGCGAGCGCGGTACGCGCGCCGTAGATAACGCGCGAGAGCACGTCACGGCCGAAGGAATCGGTGCCGACCCAGTGTTCCCACGACGGCCTGGCGAGCATCCCGGCATAGTCCACCGTGAGGGGATCGTATGGTGCCACCCACGGCGCGAACAGCGCGCAGATCCCCATCACGATGATGAAGACGAGTCCGCCGGCGCCGAGCGGCTGCTGCAATATGAACTGCAGCACCGGGTGGCGTCGCTTCGGAACCTTGTAGGTGATCGTGGCAGCGGCGGTGCTCACAAGCCCAAACCTTTCAGCGCGAAGGACGCGAAGAAAAAACGAAGGTCGCCAAGAAAATCCTGATGTTCATTAACTTTGCGTCCTTTGCGTTCCAGCTTTTGATCTTTAGCCATAGCGAATTCTCGGATCGAGGAGCGCGTAGAGCATGTCGATCGCGAAGTTGATCAGCACGAAAAACACCGACACCAGCAGCACCAGCGCCTGGATCATGGTGAAGTCGCTGCGCGCGACCGCCTGCACGAAAAGCCTGCCGATGCCGTTGAGGTTGAATACCTGCTCGGTCACGACCAGCCCCCCGATCAGGAACGCGAACTCGAGGCCGATCACCGTTACCACCGGCAGCAGCGCGTTGCGCATCGCGTGGCGCGCCACCACCAGCCGCTCCCTGACGCCCTTCGCGCGCGCGGTCCGGATGTAGTCCTCCTGCAGCACTTCGAGGATCGAGGAGCGCATCATGCGGGTCGCGACCGCAGAGTAGCGGTAGCCCACCGCGAGCGCCGGCCAGATGAGCTGCGAAAGGTTCTTCCAGGGATCTTCCCAAAGCGACGTGAAAGTGAGCGGCGGGATCCACGAGAAGTACGTGAGCAGCAGCAGGATGACGATCATGCCCAGCCAGAACGACGGCACCGCGAGTCCCGCAATCGAGAACACGCGTATCGACTGGTCGATCCAACTGTCCTTGAAGATCGCCGAAAGCGTGCCCAACGGCAACGCGAGCAGGACGGCGAGGATGGTGGCCATGATGGCGACCTGCAGCGACAACTCGAGCCGGATCGCGATCTCGTAGGTGACGGGCTTGCCGGTCCACATCGAGAATCCGAAGTCCCCCTGCAACACGCCCCAGAACCACTTGAAGAACTGCACCCAGAGCGGCTGATCGAGGCCGAGCCGCACGCGCTCCGCGTCCAGCACCTGTTTCGGGATGTTCGCTCCGCCCGCATCCCCCAGCAGCATGGTGGCCACCGGATCGCCCGGCATGAGCCGCAGCAGGAAGAACACCAGGATCGCGACGCCGACCAGCGTCGGAATCATCAGGAAGATGCGATGGATCGTGTAGCGCAACATAGGATCGAGGATTGAGGATCGAGGATTGAGCGATCAGGATCGAGGGAAAGACAAAGGCCCGGCGCAACGCGGCTGAAACTCAATCCTCAATCCTGAATCCTGAATCCTGCCTCATTGGTCGAGCCAGACATCCGTCAGATCCTGCCCCGCGTAGTGGCTGGGCAGGATGTTCCAGCCCTTCAGGACCTTGTGGTGCACGATGATGCGGTGCCACCAGATGGTCGGGACGGTGTACGCCTGATCGAGCGCGCGCTTCTCGAACTCGCGCAGGATGGCGTAGCGCTTCTTCCTGTCGAGTTCGCCAGACTGCTTGTCGTAGAGGTCGTCCAACACGCGATCGGTCTGCTGGGCGTAGTTGATCGCCGAGCGGTCGTGCGACAGGTATTTCTGAAGCTGCAGGTTGGGTTCATCCATGAAGTCGCAATTGAAATCCAGCGCTGCATCAAACGTGGGCTTGTCGCGCTGCTGCGCGGCGAGATAGAGCCGGGTTTCGAGCTGTTCGTGCTTGACGTTCACCCCGATCTGCCGCCACTGGTCGATCAGGTATACGCCCACCGGCGTGTAGGGCATGGCGACAGTGCGGTTGGTGAGCGCGAACGTGAGATTAGGGACGCCTGCCGCCTGCAGCAGCTTCCTCGCTTCCGCGCGAGCAGCATTGATGTCCCTGGACCACCCGGGCAACTGCACGAGCTCCTTCTCGGAGGCCGCGAGGTCGTAGCCCGGTCGCAGGATGCCGCCGACGTGGCGCACCAGCGCGACCTTGGACAGCGCCTGCGCGCCGCTCCAGCGGTCGACGGCAAGCGATAGCGCGCGCCGCACACGCGCGTCGTCAAACGGTTTCTTCCTGGTGTTGAAAGTCACGACCAGGCTGCACACCCACGGTGTCTCCTGCACCACCGCCCTGTCGCCGAGCGCTTTAACGATGCGGTCGCGGTCAGCCGGCGAATGCCCGCGGAATTCCACCATCACCTCGCCCGCAGCAAGCGCGTTCACCATCGGTGCGCCGGCGATGAAAACCGCGAGATACCCGTTGAGATAGGGCTTGTCCTTTTCGAAATAGCCCTCGAACTTGCGGCCGGTCCAGTGCGATCCCGCCACGTGCTCGACAAAGCTGAATGGCCCGGTGCCCATGATGTTGCGCTCGGGGAACTTGGGATCCTGCTTCAATTTCGCCGCGCTGTAGACGCAGTCCCATGGCGAAGCGAAATTCGCCAGCATGGACGCGTTCGGCTTCTTCAATTTGAATACCACGGTCAGCGGATCCGGGGTCTCGATCGCCGCGATGTCCGCATAGGTTCCCTGGCGCAGCGAACGCACGCCCGGCGGCGGGTTGCGCAGCCGATCGTAGGTCGCCCTGATGTCCTCGGAGCTGAAAGTCGAGCCGTCGTGGAACTTGACGCCCTTCCTCAACTTGAAGGTGTAGGCGAGGCCGTCTTTCGCCACGGTCCAGGATTCGGCGAGATCGCCCTTCACCGCGGGATACTTCGCGGTATCGAACTTGAGTAATGTTGAATAGTGCGGCCGCACCGGATGAATGAAGGCGAACGACGAGTTGGCGTGACAGTCGTAGTTGGGCGGCTCGGCGCTCACCGCGAATCTGAGCACGCCGCCTGATTTCGGCGTTTCCGCCGCCATGGTGCCCGCAGCGGCCATCGTCACAGCACTTAGCAACAAAACGGAAAATTTCATTTCCCTCCTCCTTTTTATCCATCGGGGTGAACAAGTGAACGAGTGAACCCCCTCACCCCATCCCTCTCCCCGGGTACGGGGAGAGGGTGTTTGCTTTCTCACCCATTCACTCGTTCACTTGTTCACTCATTCACGGTTTCTAGAGCTTGATGCACGCCGCGTAGTGCCGCGGACGCACTTCCCGCAGAGGCGGGACGCCCATCTTACACTCTTCACTTGCCAGCGGGCAGCGCGTGTGGAACACGCACCCGCGCGGCGGATTAAGCGGGCTCGGCACTTCTCCGCCAAGCACGTGGTGTTCGCGGCGCGCCTCGAGCGCGGGATCAGGAATCGGCACCGCGTCGAGCAGCGCCCTGGTGTAGGGATGCAGCGGATCGGCGTACAGCGTGTCGCGGTCTGCGACCTCCATCACCTTGCCAAGATACATGACGATCACGCGGTCGGAGATATGCCGCACTACAGCGAGATCGTGCGCGATAAAAAGATACGTGAGCCCGAACTTCTGCTGCAGATCTTCCAGCAGGTTGATGATCTGCGCCTGGATCGATACATCGAGCGCCGACACCGGCTCGTCGCACACGATGAACGACGGCCGCATCGCCAGCGCGCGCGCAATGCCGACGCGCTGGCGCTGGCCGCCGGAGAGTTCGTGCGGATAACGCTCGGCCATGTATTCGAAAAGCCCCACCTGCGCGAGCAGCTCCGCGACCTTGGCTTTCGCTGCGGTCTTGCCGGGTTGGAGCTTGTAGACCAGCATCGGTTCGGCGATGATCTCCCCGATGGTCATGCGCGGATTGAGCGAGCTGTACGGGTCCTGGAAGATGACCTGGATCCGGCGCCGGTAGCTCTTGAGCGTGTCGCCGGAAATTGCGGTGACATCCTTGCCGTCGAATGCGATCGATCCGGCAGTGGCATTCTCGAGCCTCAACAGCGTGCGGCCGACCGTGGTCTTGCCGCACCCCGACTCGCCGACCAATCCGACTGTCTCGCCGCGGAATACGTCAAACGACACATCGTCGACCGCGCGCACGACGGCGTGGCCGGCCGCGAGCGCCTTGAAGCCGGTCGCCACCTCGAAATAGGTCTTGAGCCCGCGCACCGCGAGGAGCGGCTTTGCGCGGTCGAGCGGCTTGGGCGCGGGCGGCTCCAGCGTTGCGCTCTGCAGACCCATCCCGGTCGGTCCGACCTGTGCCATCTCCCGGGCGCGGATGCACGCCGAGTAACGGTGCGGCAAGACGTTTTCCAGTTCGGGCATCGTCCTCACGCACGCATCCTGCTGCGCCCGGCAGCGCGGCGCGAAACGGCAGCCCGGCGGCGGCTCGAGCAGGTTGGGCGGCAGGCCATCGATGGTTTCGAGCTTGCGCCCGCGCGGCTGGTCGAGCCGCGGCACCGAGCGCAGCAACCCCGCGGTGTAGGGATGAATGGGCCTGGCGAAGACATCGGCGGCGCTCCCCTGTTCCGCCAAGCGCGCTGCATACATCACGTTCACGCGGTTGGCGTAGCGCGCCACGATCCCCAGGTTGTGCGTGATCACCACCAGCGCGATGCCCAGATCGCGCGAGAGCTCCTTCATGAGCTGCAGGATCTGCGCCTGGATGGTGACGTCGAGCGCGGTGGTGGGCTCGTCCGCGATCAGCAGCTTGGGATTGCAGGAAAGTCCGATCGCGATCATCACGCGCTGGCGCATGCCGCCCGAGAACTGGTGCGGATACTGGTCGAGCCGGCGCTCCGGGTCGGGAATCCCGACCATCTTCATTAGGTCAACCGCCCGCGCGCGCGCCGCTTCCTCCGTCATTCCCATGTGGATCAGCAGCGGCTCCATGATCTGGAAGCCGATGGTGAGCACCGGGTTGAGCGAGGTCATCGGCTCCTGGAAGATCATCGCGATGTCGCGCCCGCGAATCTCGCGCATCTCGTCTTCCGAAAGATCGAGGAGATTGCGGCCCTGAAACAGGATGCGGCCGGCGACGATGCGGCCGGCGGGCTTGGCGAGCAGCCGCATGATCGCAAGCGCGGACACCGACTTGCCGCAGCCCGATTCGCCGACCAGGGCCACGACCTCGCCGGCCCTGACCTTGTAGGAAATGCCCTCGACCGCGCGCACCACGCCGCGCGTGGTCACGAAATGGACGTGCAAATCCTCGACTTCGAGCAGCCAAGGGCTCTGCGTTGCTGCAGCGGGCGCCGCTGCAGTCACGGTAGGTTGATCCATCCTCCGGCGGGAAATTCTGGTTATAGTCAGGTCAGGCTATTGACCGACAGGGAAATTGTCAAGCACAGAGGTCAAGAAGCGTCCGTGCCGAGCCGCGGTGCACGTCCAAGCCCTTCAGCAATGTCACACATTCAACGCTGATTCCAGGACTCGTGCGACATGCACGGCATCGCGGGCGGCGCCGTCGTGAATCTGATGCCGACAGCTTGTGCCGTCGGCGACGATCAGCGTGCCGGCGTCGGCTTTGCGCACTTTCGGCAGCAGGGACAGCTCGGCTATTTTCATCGACACCTCGTAGTGCTCGGCGTCGAAGCCGAAGCTGCCCGCCATGCCGCAGCAACTCGAGTCGATTACCTCCACTTCGAGTCCGGGAACGAACTCGAGCACCTGTTGTACCGCGGGCATCACGGCGAAGGCCTTCTGATGACAGTGGCCGTGCAACAACGCTTTCTTCTGCGGGAGAGCCTTGAGGTCAAGCTTGAGGCGCCCCGCTTCGACCTCGCGCGCAATGAACTCTTCGAACAGGAACGCGTTCATCGCGAGCCTGCCGGTTTCGCCGCCGGGGAACATCGAGAGGAACTCATCGCGCAATCCGAACAGACAGGACGGTTCGAGCCCCACGATCGGCACACCGCGCTCGACGTAAGGTTTCAGCGCATCGAGCATGCGCTGCGCTTCGTGCCTGGCTTCATCCACCAATCCACAGGATAGAAAAGTACGGCCGCAGCACAGCGGCCGCGCGCCGTCCGCGGCGCGCGGGAGGCGCACGGTGCAGCCCGCCGCCTGCAGCACCGCGAGCGCGGCTCGTGCGTTCTCGGGCTCGAAATAATTGTTGAAGGTG
>MERI01000188.1 GCA_001772005.1 Betaproteobacteria bacterium RIFCSPLOWO2_12_FULL_62_58
CCCGCCCGACACGATGCGCCGGATGGCCGGTCACCGCCCTCCCTTTCGTTCTGAGAGCGTAAGTGTAGCCCGGATCGGCATTATCCGCTTCATTCAGGCCCACGGTATACTCCCGCACTTTTTTGGCGCACCGCTCAAATGAACCTCCACCGCGGTGCGTAAAAAGAAACGGCCGGCCACCGCGCTCGCGCGCGATGGCCGGCCGCAGGATGAACAGTGATTACTTGAGGTGTTTGTTGACCAGCTTGGTCATTTCGAACATCGATACCTGGCGCTTGCCGCCGAACACTTCTTTCAGCTTGTCATCGGCATTGATCATGCGTCGGTTCTTGCTGTCCTGCAGGCCGTTGCGCTTGATGTAGCCCCAGATTTTCTTGGTGACTTCGGTGCGCGGCATCGGGTTGCCGCCGATCACCGCACCGAGCGCAGCACTGGGCTGCATCGGTTTCATGAACGCGGCATTCGGTTTACGTTTCGCCCCACCTTTTTTCTTTGCAGCGGATTTCCTGGATTTTTTCTTTGCAGCCATTGAGTGTCTCCCGTTCAGTGGTGTGATGATAGTAGCTGGTTGGTTGGCATTGCATGTACCGTTGGCACGGTGACGGAAGAATGCCGAGCCCACACACACTTGTCAATCTCTTTTCACATCCGGGCGAGCCGCTTGCAAATAGCGTTGCGGACGCGCCGATCGAACGCGCTTTGCCGGAATCCGCAGCGCGGTTTGAAACCGGGCGCCGATCCATTCACAATATGCCGGCGGCACGGGAGGGCGCGCGATGCACCTGACGGAACAAGAGCAACAGCAAATCAATGAGCTAGTCGCCGAAGTTGAAGCAAAGAGTGGCGCTCAGGTGCTGCTCGCCGTCATCGGCAAGGCGGATGCTTACCCTGATATTCCGTGGAAAGCGTTCGCTCTCGGGGCGGCGGCGGCCGCGTTGTTCGTCATGGCGGACGCGTTGCTGCACCCGGATTGGGCGAGCATTCACTCTGCGCTATCCGGCGTGGTCGTCATCCTGGGCGCCGGCGCCGCGCTTGGCCTGCTGACGATATTCGCGCCCCCGTTTGCACGGCTGTACCTCGACCGGCTGCGCGCCGAGACAGAGGTGCGGCAGTATGCGCAGGCGATGTTTCTCGAGCGCGGAGTGTTCCAGACCCATGAACGGATCGGGGTGCTGGTCCTCGTGAGCCTGTTCGAGCGCAAAGTCGTTATCCTGCCCGATGCCGGCATCCGCCGGCATGTCACCGATGAGCAGATCGAATCGGTCATCGCGCAGATGACGCCGCTGCTGGCCGAGCGGCGGATCGTGGCCGCCGCCAAGGCCGGGCTGACAGCGCTGGCGGCGTTGTTGCACGACAAGCTCACACCGGCGGATGCTCACGGCAACGAGCTCGCGGACACCGTAGTGCAGGAGCGCGGCCCATGACCGTGTTGCACAGCGTGCTATGCGCCGGCTGGCTCATGCTCGCAACGGCACTGCCCGTGCCCGCCGCCGAGGTCCCTTATCTCAGCGGCCGCGTGGTGGACAACGCGGAAATCCTGTCCGCCGCTATTCGCGAGCGCATCACCGCGGCGCTCAAGGCGCACGAGGGACGCACCGGCAACCAGCTCGCCGTGCTGACGGTCCCGACCATCCACGGCGAGAGCGTCGAGGAATACGCGCTCAAGGTATTCGAGGCGTGGCAGCTCGGGCAAAAAGGCAAGGACAACGGCGTGCTGCTGGTTGTAGTCCCGCAGGACCGCAGGATGCGCATCGAGGTGGGTTATGGGCTTGAAGGCACGCTCACCGATGTCACCGCGAGCCGCATCATCCGCAACCTGATGGCGCCGCAGTTCAAGGCCGGCAACTTCGACCAGGGCGTGGAAGACGGCGTCACGGCGATCGTCGCCCAGCTCGAAGGAAAAGGCGCCGTGGCGGCGGAGCCGGCAGCGGGCACCACATCCGCCGCCAAGCAGTCCGGCCTGTCCGGGATCCAGGCGCCCGATCTGCCGCTCACCGAGCGGATCCTCATCGGCGCATTCATCTTCGGCATCATTGGATTGTTCACTTTCCTCGGCATTGTCACGCCGGGCATGGGCTGGTTTCTCTATGTGTTCCTGATCCCGTTCTGGGCGATGTTCCCGATCGTGGTGGTCGGCACCGACGGCGCGCTGGCGTTGCTCATCACCTATCTCATCGGTTTCCCGCTCGCCAAGCTGCTGGTGGCGCGCGCTTCGTGGTACGAAAAGGCCAGGAACGATTTGAAGACCAAGGGCAAGGCCACGGTCGGGGGTTTCACCCTCGGTGGCGACAGATCGGGCGGCTCGTCGTGGAGCTCGAGCTCCGGCGGCTTTTCGGGCGGGGGCGGAAGCTCGGGCGGCGGCGGCAGCTCAGGCAGCTGGTAAGTCCGAATCCGGACCCAGGCGCGCAGGGTCCATTCATGCCCAAGCAGCTTCCGCTTGCCGGCACTCCGGCACCGCCTAGGCGGGCGTTGAACGCTAACCCGTCTTCTTGAGCTTCTTCAGAAAATGCTTGCGGAACTTGGCGACTTTCGGCGCTACGACGAACTGGCAGTACGGCTGATACGGGTTGCGCTCGAAATATTCCTGGTGATAGCTTTCGGCGACGTAAAACACCGACGCCGGCACAACCTCGGTCACGATGGGATCGCTCCGGAGCCCGGCGCCGTTGAGCTTCGCGATGACGTGTTCCGAGAGCGCTTTCTGTTCCGGCGCGTGATAGAAGATCGCCGAACGGTACTGGGTGCCGACGTCGTTGCCCTGACGGTTGAGAGTCGTGGGATCGTGAATCACAAAGAACACTTCCAGGATTCCCCTGAACGACACCACTCCGGGGTCGAACGTAACCTGAACCACTTCGGCATGGCCGGTGCGGCCGGAGCATATCTCTTCGTAAGTCGGATTTGGCTGGTTCCCGCCCATGTAGCCCGATTCGACGGAGGTGACGCCCTTCAAACCGTCGAACACCGCTTCGAGACACCAGAAGCAGCCGCCGCCGAGCGTTGCGATCTCCTGGCCTCCTGCTGTGGCCGTCGGGCCGGTTTGCGCCATGTCGGACTCCTGTCGTGAAATGTAGTGGGAAAAGCCCGCTATCCGCGGCGCGCCGCGGCAGGCGCGCTGGGTCGCCCCGATTATAGTCGAGCGGCGCCGTCCAACCTTACCGCAGAGAAGCGCCCAGTTGCATTCGAGGCGCTGCCGGCGGACGGCTCCCCCCCTGAGCGGCGGTCGGGGCGGGCCGAAGCGGCAGCCGCCGCGCCCGCAACCAGGGCCTGAACAGCACGCGCATCGCGGGTCCGAGCGGCAGATGCCGGCGTATGACTTCACGCATCCGCAACACGAAGTCCCGGTATTCGAGCTCCGGAAACGGCGCGCTGCCATACCAATGGGGAGCACCGAGCCGTGAGAACGCGAGTTGCACATCGACGTCGCGGGCGCGCGTGGCGCAAGTCACGATCGTGCGGTATGTCGTCAGCAGCCCCAGGCGGTCGCGGCGGTCGTGGAGCTCGAAGGCGCGCCGGAAACAGTCGAAGTGCGCTCCTTCCTCACCGCTCATTCCGTACAGCAGTCGCCGCAGCCCGGGGTCATCGGCAGCCGTACCCAGACAGCGGTAGAACGCGGCCGCCTGTACCGCCGCGACGCTGCGCGCGAGGGCTTCGCGCGCCGGCTGCAGCCCGGCGCGGCCCGAGCAAACCAGCGGCCGATAGGTCTCGTAAAATTCACCGTAAGCCGAGCTCCAGTCGAACTCGGGCCACATCGCCTCCACATAAGCGCGGGTTTCGCGCGCATGCTCGGCTTTGACCGGCCACCAGCTCTGTTCAATCCAATGCCGCATGTCGTGATCGTCGGCAAAGATGCTCAGCAGCGCATCGGCGTGCAGCGGGATTGCCGTTTCGAGAAAGGAGGCCGCCGCCAGGCCGTAGAAGATCAGTCCGTTGTGGCGCGTGATCACTTGGTGCGCGGACGGCTGTTCGCGTTGGCTGTGCGTGCTGCTCGGTATGCAGTGTGTCATGGCTTCCTCCTGGCGGTTGAAAAAACGCCGCCGTACGGGCGGCACCTGAGCGTGATCTCAGCGCAAGCGGCGGGTCGACGCAAGCACCGCGCGAAAAGTTGCTACCGATTTACCTGCCGGTATTATTGGGTGATACTTTCGACCGGGGGCACTCGCGGCGGAGGGAGCGATGGCAGGCAGCGCAGCGTTGGTCGACGTGCTGAAGCGCGAACTCAAAGCGCGCGGCATCACCTACGCGCGGGCGGCGCGCGAGCTCGGCATGAGCGAAGCCAGCGTGAAGCGCATGTTTTCCCGGAAGAACTTCACGCTGAAACGGCTCGACGCGATTTGCCGGGTGGCGCACCTCGAGTTTTCGGAACTCACGCGCACCCTGAACCAGGAAGAAACGCAGATTTCGCAGCTCACCCCCGAGCAGGAAAAGGAAATCGTCGCCAACAAGAAACTGTTCCTGGTCGCGGTATGTGCGCTGAATCACGTGACGTTCGAGCAGATCGTCAACGCCTACGATATCCCGAGAGCCGAGTGCATCCAGCTGCTGATGCGGCTCGACCGCCTGAAATTCATCGAGCTGCAGCCCAACAACCGGATCAGGCTGCTGGTCTCGCGCACCTTCTCATGGCTGCCCGACGGACCGATTCAGCGGTTCTTCAACCAGCAGGCGCACAACGAATACTTCCGTTCCCGTTTCGACCGGCCCGAGGAATTCATGGTGGTGGTGAACGGCATGTTGTCGAAGACCTCCAGCGCGGCTATAGTGACGCGGCTCAAACGTGTCGCGCGGGAATTCTCGGAGTTGCACAACGAGGACATGCGCTTGCCGCTCGCCGAGCGCTCGGCGATGAGCCTGCTGGTCGCCATCCGCCACTGGGAACTGCAGGCGTTCGCCGAAATGCGGCGACGCAAGAAGTAAGCCGGCAGCGGTCAACTTGCCGGGCTGCAACCGCAAGTTGTAAGTCCGCGCGCGGCGGTGCGACCAAAGCCGCATGCGCCGCGTTGCGCTAATTTCAGGAGTCACCCTATGACCAGCACCCGCACACTGCTGTTCGCCACGCTCATCGCGGCCGGCCTGGCCGCGGCATCCCCTCTCAACGCCCAGGCGCCCAAGCCTGAGCCCGCGCCGCCGGCGGCGCTCAAGGCCACATTCGCCGGGGGCTGCTTCTGGTGCGTCGAAGAGGCCTTCGACAAAGCGCCCGGAGTGATCTCGACCGTATCCGGCTACATCGGGGGCAACACCAGGAAGCCGACTTATGAGCAGGTCTCAGCGGGGCGCACCGGGCACGCCGAAGCGGTGCAGGTCGAGTACGATCCCGCGAAGGTCAGCTATGAGAAACTGCTGGAAGTGTTCTAGCGCAACATCGATCCGACGCAGCGCGACGGGCAGTTCTGCGACCATGGCTCGCAGTACCGCTCGGCAATCTTCTACCACGAAGAACTGTGGGGCAAGCGCGGCAATTAGGCGGCGTTCAGCCCTGCGTGTGATAACGCGTGACGCGCTCGACTTCGTTGCTCGAGCCGAGGATGACGCCGACGCGCTGGTGCAGGCCTTCGGGCTGGATGTCGAGGATGCGGCTCCGGCCGTTGGTTGCCGCGCCTCCCGCCTGCTCGACAATGAAGGACATCGGATTCGCTTCGTACATGAGCCTCAAGCGCCCGTCCTTGTATTTCGCATCGCGCGGATACATGAAAATCCCGCCGCGCGAGAGGATACGGTAGACATCGGCCACCATGGACGCCACCCAGCGCATGTTGAAGTCCTTGCCCCTGGGCCCGGTCTTGCCGGCCAGGCACTCGTCGATGTAACGCTTTACCGGCGCGTCCCAGTTGCGCGCATTGGACGCGTTGATCGCGAATTCCTGAGTGTCCTCGGGAATGACGATGCGCTCCTGCGTCATCACGAACGAACCGAGCTCGCGGTCGAGCGTGAAACCGACGACACCGTTGCCGACGGTCAGCACGAGTATGGTGGCGGCGCCATAGACCGCGAAGCCGGCCGCCACCTGCTTCGCGCCCGGCTGCAGGAACGCCTTGTCGTCGGGATCCGTCACGCCTTCCGGGCAGCGCAGCACCGAGAATATCGTTCCGACGGAAATGTTGACGTCGAGATTGGATGAACCGTCCAGCGGGTCCATCAGCAACAGGAACCCGCCCTTGGGATAACGGTTCGGGATCTTGTACGGCGCCTCCATCTCCTCGGACACCATCGCGGCAAGGTGCCCGCCCCACTCGTTCGCCTCCACCAGCACCTCGTTCGCAATCACGTCCAGCTTCTTCTGCGCCTCGCCCTGCACGTTGTTCGTGCCGACCATATCCCCGATGCCCGCCAGCGGGCCTTTGCTTACGGCATGACTGATCGCCTTGCACGCGCGAGCGATGATCTCGATCAGCAGCCGCAACTCCGGCGAAACCTTGCCGTAGTTGCGCTGCTGTTCGATCAGATATTGGGTGAGGGTGACTCGGTGCATGAAAGATCCTCCCGCTTGATGCTTTAGAATGCGGAATTATCCGTCTTATTTGCATCGTTTGCATCCCCGCCAAACCGGAAACTCCCGTTTGTGAAGCGTCTGCTGCTGTCAGGCGGCGGGCACACCCATGTGGAGATTCTCCGTCGATTCGGACCGGCCCCGCTACGCGACCGACGCGCACGGCTTCGTCGCGGTGAACGACGCGCTGCAATCGGTTTCCCATCCCAACGCGTTGGCAGCGGGAGACATCGCAAGCGTGGTCGGCCACGCACGCCCGAAATCGGGCGTGTATGCGGTGCGCCATGACAATCTGCTTTTCGTGATATGGATCGGCGAGAAGGACAGCACACCAGCGTTGTTTTCCGGTCGGTTACCTGACGTTTACGGTTCGGTAAGCGGACGTCCGGGGGCATGGGAGGTTGCTTGTGTGGCGGGCGCTGCTGCGCTATCTTACGAACCAATGGGATGGGCGATGCCACAGGGTGTCTCCCCCGTGCAGAATCAAGGGGACGCAGCGGCTGGCCTTCAACATCCTGTGCGCGGCCTGCCGGTCCCTCTGTAGCATCGTCACCCAATATGCCTAATGATGAAGATTCTCTTGATCGAAGACGATCCGCAAACCTCGGCGTACGTAGCGAACGGACTGCGTGAGCAAGGGCACGTCGTGGATCACTCGACGAGCGGCCGCGACGGGCTTTTCCTCGCCTCCGGGGGCGGCTACGACATTATGGTCATAGACCGCATGCTGCCCAGCGTCGACGGTCTCGCCATCGTCAAGACGATCCGCGCCGCGGGAATCAAGACACCAGTGCTCCTGCTCACTACACTGGGGGGGGTTAACGACCGCGTCGAGGGACTAGAGGCCGGCGCGGATGATTACCTCACCAAGCCCTTTGCTTTCTCCGAACTGCACGCCCGGGTGAACGCGCTCGCCCGTCGCCCGCCCATGGCGGACGAAGCGACGGTGCTGCGCGTCGGAGATCTCGAGCTGAACCGGCTGAAACGCACGGTGATCCGAGGCGGCAAGCGAATCGAACTGCAGCCGCAGGAATTCAGGCTGCTCGAGTATCTGATGCGCAATGCCGGACAGGTGGTGACGCGGACCATGCTTCTGGAGAACGTCTGGGAATTCCACTTCGACCCGCACACCAGTGTGGTCGAGACCCACATCAGCCGGCTGCGCGCCAAGGTTGATCGGGAGTTCGGCGAAGAGTTGATCCATACGGTGCGCGGCTCCGGATACTCCGTTCGTGTCTCCACATAGCTTTTTTCGCAGCACAAGCTTCCGCCTTCTCGCGTGGTATGTCGCAGTCTTCGGGGCGTCGGTCGCGATCCTGCTCTTCATCGTCTACTGGATCACGCTTGCCGCGCTCGACGAGCAGCTCAGCGATTCCGTGGAGCGGGAGGCGCAGGTGCTCGTCGAGCTGTATCGCGGTCGCGGTCTCGACAGTGTCGTCCGCGCGATCCAACTGAGGGTAGTGGAACTACGGCCACCACGGCGGTACTACCTGCTGCAGGATGCGGCCGGAATGCGCATTTCAGGGAATCTACCCCCGATGAAACCCACCGAGGGTGAGATGGCGCTCCCCGTGTCCTACCTGTTCCCGGACCGGCGCTCGAAGCCGGATGACCCGGCCGATGCGTATCCTGTCGTCGCCCAGGGGCGCCGGCTCGACAACGGCGAATTTCTGCTCGTGGGCGAGAACCGTTACCGGGCGGTGAAAGCGCAGGAAGCGATCCTCCACGCGCTCGTCTGGGGCATCGCGATCACGGTGCTGCTGGCCGCGGGTGGCGGCGCGGTACTCGGGGCCGGGTTCCTGCGCCGCATCGAGGAGGTCAACCGTACCACCCGCTCCATCATGGATGGGGATCTGTCCCAGCGCGTGCCGACGCGGGGCGGCGGCGACGAGATGGACCACTTGGCGATCAACCTGAACGCCATGCTCGACCGGATCCAGGTGCTGATGAAAAGTCTAAAGCAAGTTTCCGACGACATTGCGCACGATCTGCGGACGCCGCTGAGCCGCCTGCGTCACGGGCTCGAGGCTGCGCGGCAGAAGGCGGGATCGGACGCGGAGCCGGTCATCGAGCAATCCATCGCGGAACTCGACGCCATACTGGAGACATTTTCAGCGCTGTTGCGCATTGCCCAAATCGAGGCCGGAGCCCGGCGCGCGGCTTTTTCCGACGTGAGTCTGGGACAGATCGTGTCCACCGTCTCCGAAGCGTATGCTCCCGTCGCGGAAGATCGCAGTCAGCGACTGGAGACCGTTATCGACCGCACCCTGTCCGTCCACGGCGACCGCGAGCTTCTGACGCAAATGGTGGCCAACCTCATCGAAAACCCGATCCGTCACTGTCCGGCCGGGGTGGGGATCACGGTCGAGCTGCGACAGGAAGGCGGTAGGCCGGTACTGTGCGTCGCCGATACCGGACCCGGCATCCCCGCATCAGAGCGCGATAAAGTATTTCGCCGCTTCTATCGGCTTGAGGCAAGCCGGACCACGCCGGGCAGCGGTCTCGGCCTCGCGCTCGTGAAGGCCGTTGCCGACCTGCACGGCGCGGCGGTCGAGTTGTCGGACAACCACCCCGGCCTTCGCGTCACCGTCCGCTTTCATGCCGCCAGTGACGGTGGCGCAAGAACGTATCCCGCGCGCGACGCGCCGGGCGTCACCCGCGACGCAACGCCGCAACGGGTCGATCAAGTTCACTGGCTCTGATAGACGCCAGTCGTTTTCGCTACGCGGCGCCACTTCTCCGTTTCGCTCCTGAGGAAGGCAGAGAACCGCCTGGACGCCGCCGTCGCCGGCGGGCTTGCCGTGCGCTGAACAGGCGACATCGGCCGCAAGTCTGTAAGCTGCGTGTAAGGTCCCGCCACGATTCAAGCCAGTACTTACATCGGCGTTACGTGCAGATTACATGTTCGTAAGAATACGCACTACGTGTAAATCTCGAATATCTTTCGCTCGTCCAACGGATCGTTGGCCGAATCGACAATGTTTAACTTTGATATTTATAGGAGGTTTACATGAATCGCAAGACTATACTGGCGCTCGCGCTTGCCAGCGTGTTCGCCGCCCCAATGTCCAACGTCTACGCCGAAGGCGACGAGGACAAGAAACCGGAACAGCCTCAACTCCTGGCCGAAGGCGACGAAGACAAGAAGCCCGAGTCGTCCCAACTGATCGCGGAAGGCGATGAAGTTAAGAAGCCCGAGTCGTCCCAACTGATCGCCGAAGGCGACGAGGACAAGAAACCGGATTCCCAGCTCATCCTGTCGGAAGGTGACGAAGACAAGAAACCGGAGCAGCCGCAGCTCGGCTAATCGTCCGCCACAAGGACGAACCAACACCTAACGAGCAATCTTGGTAACACGGGCGTGCCTGGTCGAAAGACCGGGGCGCCCGTTTTTTTAGGCGATGATCACACGCGCGAACTTGCGCTTGCCCACCTGCAATATGGCGGTTTCACCTTTGCCCAGCCGGAGCGTCTTGTCGCTCACTTTTTCGCCGTTTAGCCTGACGCCGCCCTGTTCGATCATGCGCAGCGCCTCGGAAGTGCTGGCGGTCAGCCCCGCCTGCTTCAGTACTTGCGGAATCGCCAAGCCGTCGCCGCTCGATATCAGCCTGACTTCCGGAATATTGTCCGGAATTTCGTCGCGCTTGAAACGGGCCTCGAAATCTGCAGCGGCGGCCTCCGCCGCTTGAAGGCCGTGAAATCGGGTAACAATTTCTTTCGCAAAATCAAATTTCACATTCCGTGGGTTGCCGCCTTGCTCGATAGCTCGTTTTTTTTCGTTTATCTTTTGAGGCGACTCAAAAGATAGCAGCTCGATGTAACGCCACATCAGTTCGTCCGAGATCGACATCAGTTTGCCGAAAATCTCGTTCGGCGGCTCGCTGATGCCGATGTAGTTGCCGAGCGACTTCGACATCTTGTTGACCCCGTCCAGGCCTTCCAGGAGCGGCATGGTGAGGATCACCTGCGGCGGCTGGCCGAAGTGCTTCTGCAGTTCCCTGCCCATCAGCAGATTGAACTTCTGGTCGGTGCCGCCGAGTTCGAGGTCGGCTTTCAACGCCACCGAGTCGTAGCCCTGCACCAGCGGGTAGAGGAACTCGTGGATCGCGATCGGCTGGCTGCCGCGATAGCGCTTGCTGAAATCGTCGCGCTCGAGCATGCGCGCCACGGTGTGGGTGGCGGCCAACCTGATCATGTCCGCGGCGGAAAACTTGTCCATCCACGCCGAGTTGAACACGACCTCCGTTTTCTCGCGGTCGAGGATCCGGAACACCTGGTCGGTGTAGGTTCCGGCGTTCTGCGCGACCTCTTCGCGCGACAGCGGCGGCCGCGTCGCATTCTTGCCGCTGGGGTCGCCGATCATGCCCGTGAAATCGCCGATCAGGAACAGGACATGGTGGCCGAGATCCTGCAGCTGCCTGAGTTTGTTGATGAGCACGGTGTGGCCCAGATGGAGGTCGGGTGCGGTGGGATCGAACCCCGCCTTCACGCGCAGCGCGTGCCCCGACTCGAGCTTGCCCGCAAGGTCGCTTTCGACCAGCAGCTCGTCGCAACCGCGTTTGATGATTTCGAGTTGTGCCTCGATCGCCGTCATGGCTCCTGACCACCCCGCCATTTCACGATGCGAAATCCGGGAATTTTTGGCTTGTCATCCGGCCTGTTTCTGCTAAGCTTGCCTCTTCCAAAAAAACTCAGGGAAATCATGCAGCAAGCTGGAAGCGCGATTTTAGCGCAAAACCTGCTGCGGCTGGCTCATAACAACAAGATAAGCCGGCTGGTCTTGGCCGCTATATTGCCCTTTGTCGGCGTGCTTGCCGCTTTTGGGATCGCGCCCGGTACCGTCACCGAAAAGCCGGTTGTTTCCAAGGTGATCGAGGAAGTCGCGTTGCCCCACCTCCCGGCCGGCGGAAATCGCGACGAGGCGTACTGGCAAGAAGAGCGCCTCCAGCGCGGCGACACCATCGCCAGCGTGCTCGCGCGGCTGCAGGTGGATGATCCGGACGCGGTCCAGACGCTGCGCGGCACGCACGAAGCCAAAGCCCTCTATCAACTGGTGCCGGGCAAGACGATACGCGCAAAAATCACCGCTGAGGGCAGGTTGCTCGCGCTGCGCTATCTGGCCGGCAACAGCCTGTTTGCCGTTGAGCGCGCGGGTGCGGCGTTCACCGTCACCCAGCAGCCGGCGCAGCTTGAGACACGCACCTTGATGAGGTCAGGCGAGATCAGAAGCTCGCTGTTTGCCGCCACCGATGCCGCCAATCTCTCCGATGCTGTGGCAATCCAGATCGCCGATGTCTTCTCCACCGACATCGATTTTCACAGGGACCTGCGCAGGGGAGACCGCTTCACCGTCGTCTACGAGGCGTTCTACCATCAGGGCGAGATGGTCAAGAGCGGACGTGTGCTGGCAGCTGAATTCATCAACCAGGGCAAGGTGTACCAGGCGGTCTACTTCCGGAATTCCGAAGGCGAGGGCGGTTATTACACGCCCGAAGGCAAGAATATCCGCAAGGCATTCCTGCGCTCGCCGCTCGAGTTCTCGCGCATTTCCTCGGGCTTCACCAACGCGCGTTTCCATCCGGTGCTCCAGCAATGGCGCGCGCACAAGGGCATCGATTACGCCGCGCCAACCGGCGCCCGCGTGAAAGCGACTGCGGACGGCGTAGTCGAGTTCGCCGGCCGGCAGGGCGGATACGGCAATGTCGTGGTGCTACGTCACCAGTCGAGGTACACCACGTGGTACGGCCATCTGTCGGCGTTCGCCAAGGGCTTGCGCAAGGGCAGCCGCGTTCCCCAGGGTGAGGTAATCGGCTTCGTCGGCGCGACGGGGCTCGCAACCGGACCGCATCTGCATTACGAGTTCCGCATCAACGACGTGCACCAGGACCCGTTGCGTGTGGTGATGCCTTCCGCGCCGCCGATCACGCCGGAAGTCCAAGCTGCGTTCGAGGCCGCGGCGCAGCCGCTGGCGCTGCGCCTTCAACTCCTGCGCGGAACCAATCTCGCCAGGCTCGACTAAGAAGCGTTTGGTGACTTTCTTTTGGGCGCGCAAAAGAAAGTCACCGGCACCGGGGCCGCCCCCCGGTACATAAAAAAGGCGGCAACCGCCGCCTTTTTCTTGTCCTGAATTTTCCGGTTACGCGGAAAACGACGATCCGCAGCCGCAGGTTGAAGTCGCGTTCGGGTTCTTGATCACGAACTGCGCGCCTTCGATGCCTTCCTGATAGTCGATCTCGGCCCCCGCCAGGTACTGCAGACTCATCGGATCGATCAGCAGGGTTACGCCCCCTTTCTGCATCGAGGTATCGTCTTCGCTGGTCGACTCGTCGAAAGTGAAGCCGTACTGAAATCCGGAGCAACCGCCGCCCGTCACGAAGACCCGCAGTTTCAAATCGGGGTTGCCCTCTTCTTCAATCAATTGCCTGACCTTGTTCGCCGCGTTATCGGTGAACACCAGGGGATCCGGCATCTGTTCGGTCACTGCGTTCATATCATGCTCCTGCGATCATCGTTCCCACCATTATCCGGCACGGGACGGTGACGTTCAATCCCCAGCAGCCGGTTTGAACTGCACGACTTTGTCGGATTTGCTGTCGTTCTGATACACCAGCCGTCCCTGCACCACGGCGCCCAGTTGTATTTCGAGCGTTTTGTAGTATACGTCCCCTGTGACATTCGCTTTCGGCTGCAGTTCAACGTATTCGGCGGCGTGCACCGGCCCCGCCACTGTGCCGTTGATAACCACATGGGAAACGCGGATTTCGCCTTCGATCTGCGCCTGCTCGGACACCACCAGCGTGCTCGGTTTGCCATCGGTCGTCAGCACGTTACCGCGCACGTGCCCGTCGACCCGCAGACCTCCTGCAAAAGTGATGTTGCCCTCGATCGTCGTGCCGGCGCCGATCAGGCAGTCGATGCGATTTTTCGGCTTGTTGCTCTTGTTCCCGAACATGGCGGCATACCCCTCAGGAAATGTTGACGGTTTGCGTTAGTTTAGGCGCATTGCTGCCGTTTTCAAAGACCCGCACCTGCAGGCCCTTGACCTCCGCATCGGCGTCGATCTTGAACGTGCCCTCGAGGCGCTGAAAAAACTTGAAGTCAAGCCGGTATTCCCGCGCGTTCCTGTCGTTCTCCGGCGGCAGCGTCAGCACCACTTTCCGGTCGTGCTGCTGCAAATTCAATACGAATTGCAGGCTGCCCTGAAACTCCTTGGCGCGCTGTCCGGCGTGCACCAGCAGCAACTGATAGCGGTATTCGCCGGGCAAAGCTCCTGGTTGCAATTTGAAACGATTGATCGTGATCGCACCGTCCTTTCCGGCCGCCGGCATCAGCGACTGGAAGAACGCGAGATCTTCCTTCAGGGTCGCGTTTTCTTCCGTCAATGACTTCACCTGCTTCGCGAGATCGCCGTAGGTTGCGCGTTCGATCTGCAACTGGCGCTCGGCGGCGGCGACTTTGGCGCGCAGCTCGGCAAGCTCGTCCTGCTGGCGCTTGATGGCCTCGTTCAGCTTCGCCAGCGCACGGTCGGCTTCGCCCTGCCGGAACCCCGCAAACTCCATGCCGAAGTCATAGGTCGCCCACCCCACGCCTACCACCAGCGCGCCGACCGCAATGATGCCCAGCCAGCGCAGATACCAGGGCACGTGCGCATGCACCGCAACGCGCGACGCTGAAATGCCGAACTTGCGTTTGAGCGTCTTCAGCAGTTGCATCGTCGTTCATGGAAGCAGCGCAACCTGCTCCAATCCTGTGGTTTCCGGCAGGCCGAACATGATATTCATGTTCTGCACCGCCTGCCCCGCGGCGCCTTTCACCAGGTTGTCGATCACCGACAATACCACCACGATGTCGCCGCCCTGCGGCCGATGCACGGCGATGCGGCACGTATTGGCGCCACGCACCGAGCGCGTGTCGGGATGGCTGCCCGCGGGCATCACGTCGACGAACGGCTCCTTTGCGTAGCGCTTCTCGTAGAGCGCCTGCAGGTCGGCCTCGGTGGTAAGCCGCGCGTAGAGCGTGGCATGAATGCCACGGATCATCGGGGTGAGATGCGGCGTGAACACCACTCTCACCGGCTTGCCGGCGAGCTGTGCCAGGCCTTGCGTGATTTCCGGCAGATGACGATGTCCGGGCACGCCATAGGCTTTGAAATTGTCCGAGGCTTCGGCGAGCAGCGTTTGCACCTCGGCCTTGCGGCCGGCGCCCGACACGCCGGACTTGGCGTCGGCGATCAGATGATCGAGGTCGACGATGCCGGCCTCGACGAGCGGCAGGAAACCGAGTTGCACCGCTGTCGGATAGCATCCCGGATTGGCAACGATGCGCGCATCCTTGATCCGCGCGCGGTTGACTTCGGGCAGGCCGTAAATCGCTTGGGCGACGAGATCCGGGCAGGCGTGTTTCATCCCGTACCACTGCTCCCACAGCGCCACGTCCTTGATGCGGAAATCGGCGGCGATATCGATGACGCGCACGCCGGCCTCGAAGAGCGCGCGCGCCTCGCCCATCGCCACGCCGTTGGGCGTGGCAAAGAACACCAAGTCGCACGCGGCGAGCGCGCCGGCCGAAGGCTCGGTAAACTTGAGCGCCACCCTGCCGCGCAGATTGGGGAACATTTCGGCGACCGCCATGCCCGCTTCCTTGCGCGAAGTGATGACCTTGAGTTCGCTCGCCGGGTGCTGGGCGAGCAGCCGCAGCAGTTCGACCCCGGTGTAGCCGGTGCCGCCGACGATGCCGATCTTGATCGCTTTCTGCGTCATTCCGCGTCCAAAGAGCCAATCGCTGGTTTCGCAAATTAACCGGCGCTCGCTAGCGAACGTCCGTGTTCAATTTGCCGATCCTAAATTATAGGTCCAGAAACAACAAAGCCGCCCGCAGGCGGCTTTGCCTTGCGGGCAAACCCTTAACGCTTCGAGAACTGCTTGCGGCGCCGCGCCTTGTGCAGCCCGACTTTCTTGCGCTCGACTTCGCGCGCATCACGCGTGACGAGCCCCGCCTTCTTGAGCGCGGGTTTCAATGCCGCGTCGTATTCGATCAGCGCCCGCGTGATGCCGTGCCGCACCGCGCCGGCCTGGCCTGACTCGCCGCCGCCGTCCACGTTGATCATGATGTCGAAAGTCGCAAGGTGGTTCGTCAGCGCGAGCGGCTGGCGCACGATCATGCGTCCGGTTTCGCGCGAGAAGAAATCATCGACCGGTTTGCCGTTGACCGTGATGGCGCCCTTGCCGGGCCTCAAAAACACCCGCGCCACCGCGCTCTTGCGCCGGCCGGTGCCGTAGTTGTGCTGCACTGCCATGATCTATTCGCCTCAGATGTCCAGTGGTTTCGGTTGTTGCGCCACGTGCGGGTGGTCGCTGCCGGCATAGACTTTCATCTTCTTCAACATCGCATACCCCAGCGGGCCCTTCGGCAGCATGCCCTTGACCGCCATTTCCAGCACACGACGGGGATGCCGCGCATGCAGCTTGGAGAAGTTGGTAGTGTAGATGCCGCCCGGATAAGTGGTGTGGCGATGATACAGTTTGTCCCGCCCCTTGTTGCCGGTCACGCGTAATTTGTCGCTATTCACCACAACGATATAATCGCCGGTGTCGACGTGCGGCGTGAATTCGGGTTTGTGCTTGCCGCGCAGGCGCCTCGCGATCTCGGCCGCGAGCCGTCCCAGCACCTTGCCGGAAGCGTCCACGATGTACCAGTCGCGCTTTACTTCGTGCGACTTGGCGGAAAACGTCTTCATGGTGTAATCCCGCTGCTTGTAAGCGTTTTAGGAAACCGCGAATTCTATTGCAAATCAGGCGTCTGTGTCAAACCGCCCGGCCGGCGCGCAGGTTCGGGCGCTTGGTACAGGAAGGTATCCGAAACAACGAGTTAACATGGATTGGCTGATACGCAATACGCTCGCTTCGGCGCTCATGCCGCCGGGTTTTCTGCTGTATCAATTACAATTTGGTATCGCGCGCTGGAGATAAACCCGTCGCGGGTCCCGCCTGCGCGGCTTGGAGTTCGTCATGAAAGTTCGCATCAAGTGGATTGAAAACGTCAGTTTCGTCGGCGAGTCCGAAAGCGGCCACGCCATCGTGATGGACGGCGCGCTGGAAGGCGGCGGACGCAACCTGGGGCCGCGGCCGATGGAGACGGTGCTCATGGGCACCGGCGGCTGCACCGCATACGACGTCGTGCACATCCTGCGAAAAAGCCGTGCGCCGGTGACGGACTGCGTGGTCGAGATCGATGCCGAGCGCGCGCCGGAAGACCCCAAAGTGTTCACCAGGATCCATTTCCATTTCATCGTCGCCGGCAAAGGGCTGAAAGCGCAGCAGGTCGAGCGCGCGGTTCACCTGTCAGCGGAAAAGTATTGCTCAGCTTCGATCATGCTGGCCAAGACCGCCGAGATTACTCATGACTTCGAGATTCGCGAGGCGGAATGAACCGCCAAAATGCCAAGGAAAAACAAGGAATATTCAGCCGCAGATGAACGCCGACAAGAACAAAGCTGAACCACTAAGGATTCTTTTCAATACCCCCTTGAGGGGTACGCGAAGGATTCCTGTCAATACCCCCTTGAGGGGTACACAAAGGAAGAACAAGAATCGGACCAGGGTTTTTCTGTTCACTGTTCACCGTTCACTGCTCTTATCGTCCGTGCTACAGTTGATCCGACACAGAGGAGACCACCATGTCGGCGCCCGATCCGCTCATTACCACGTCCCCCGATCGCCTTAGTGGAACCCCGGTCTTCGCGGGAACCCCGGTGCCGGTACAGACGCTGGTCGAATACCTCGAAGCCGGAGATTCGCTGGACGATTTCCTTGCGGATTTTCCAAGCGTTTCGCGTGAGCACGCGGTGGCAGTGTTAGAGGTTGCGAAATCCGCCCTCCTGGACAAGGCGGTAGCCACGTAATCGACCGATTTAGACGCGATATGAGCAGCGCTTCGGTAAGATTGGACGGAAATGATCGACTACATCTCGATCTCCTCCTGGCGCGAATCGTCGGGCGCGGTAGCGGCAACGTTCCTGAGCACCAACAAAAACGCGGTGATTTTGCGAGGGGGTCAGAACCTCGATGTTTTGGGCTTTTTCTACAGACTCGTTAGGCACGAGACAAGTCCGGCCGCAATATCGCGCGAACTCAGAAATGACTAAAGACGAACAAACCCCCAAGCTCTCGCCGCTCGCTCAATCGGTGACACGAGATGGCAAGACTGTACGCGTCGACATCTACGAAGATGGTGAAGTTGGTTGGCTTTTAGAGGTGGTTGATGAATATTGGAACTCCACCGTGTGGGATGAGCCCTTTGCAAGCGATCGCGCAGCGCTGGATGAAGCACTCAAGACCATTGATGAGGACGGCATTGAGTCATTGATAGGTGCGCCACCTGGAACGCTTTCTCACTGATGCTTCATGCGCAGCGTGCCTAACACTCATCGGCTCCCTCCTGTCGCTCCTATTCACGCGGTCACATGACCGCACTGGGATGGTAGCTAAACCCTGCCAAGCCCGTTGACAGCGAGGGGGCCATAAATAAGTATCCCCGCGCTCAACCTCGACGCGCGCAAGAGCGGCGCGCGCGAGCTAGCGCGAACGTTAGATTTCGCTACAGCATCGGTGTAGCATTGGAAATCAGTATTGGCACTGTGGAGGCGCCATGAGCACACCAAAAGCGGAGGTAACCTCGATGCTTGAAGCCCTGCCGGACGACAGCAGCTTCGAGGATATTCAGTACCATCTGTACGTTCTCGAAAAGGTCAAACGCGGTATCGAGCGGGCTGAAACGGAGGGCGCTGTGTCTCACGAGGACGCCAAGGTTCGCCTCAACAAATGGCTCGCCGCTTAGTCTGGTCGCCGGAAGCCATCGAAGACATCGAGTCCATCGCCTCTTATATAGAGCGTGATTCATTGTGGTATGCAAAGGCGGTCGCCTCAAGGATCGTCGAGACGGCCGAGACGATTCCTGATTATCCTGAAATGGGGCGGGTTGTTCCGGAGATCGGCGACGGCGCAATTCGCGAGCGGTTTGTTTACAGCTACCGAATCATTTATCGCGTTGAGGCCGAACGTATTCTCGTAGCGGCCGTGATTCACGGAAGCAGATTACTGCAACCGTTTGCCCAGCGAATCGAGGGCGGGCCGAAATCTAACTTCAGGGCTCCTGACATACGCGGGATAGGCACGTGAATTTTCTGGACTTTCCCGAGGAGATGCGTAATAATTCATGCATCCTACTTCGGA
>MERI01000189.1:0-8847 GCA_001772005.1 Betaproteobacteria bacterium RIFCSPLOWO2_12_FULL_62_58
CTGGGTGGTGCGCAGCCTGATTGCGTGGTGTCTCGACAAACACCGGAGCGCTCCCGGCTGGCGGATGCCGCTGTTCTGCATCAACTTATCGGGAGCCTCCGTCATCAGTCCCGAATTCGCCGGCTTCGTGCGCCAAGAGCTCGAGCGTACGGATTTTCCGGCACGCGCGCTGTGCTTCGAGATCAGCGAACCGGACGTGATCAAACATAACGACGGCGTGCGGCGCCTCATTGCCGCGTTGAGACCCGCGGGCTGCCGCTTCAGCATTGACGACTTTGGCGGCGCCAAGGTATCGTTTTCCTATCTCACGGGACTCGCGGTCGATTTTCTGAAGATCGACGGCTCGATCATCCGGAACCTTGTGCGCGATCCGGCTGAGCTCGCGAAAACGCGCGCCATCAACACCGTATGCCAGAAGGCCGGTATGCGCATCGTAGCTGAATCGGTCGAGACCAAGGAAACGCTCGACAAGTTGCGTGAAATCGGTATCGATTACGTGCAGGGATTCGGCATCGCGTGTCCGGCGCCGATCGCGACACTTCTGTGAAGCCATCCGCTTGATGCTTCACAGTAGGCGTTCGTCCCATTGCCTTGACACTCTCAGCAGCCTGTCAGACTCGACGCTGCGACAAGCTACTAACTGCTAACTGCAAAACCGCCTGCAGACTTCCGGATGAAGCTTCAGGATTAATGACCGCTCTCTGGGTACAATATGGCATTCGGGTGAGATTGAGGCGCCGTTCAGTAAATTTTTCCTGTATTCTTGCAGGCGGTTTTGCATCAGGAGTTTGTCGGCCGGAAGTCCGACAAACTCCTGTGGCATCGCCGACACTGCATTTCTTTGCGAGCATGCCCATGAGCAAGAACAAGAACCCGTCTGTTTCGCCCCTAACACACGAATTGAGCACCTATATAGCGGGCGCGCTCAAGCGCAAATTGCCCGAGGAAGTCGCCGAGCGCGGCAGGCTTCATCTCGTCGACGTCATCGCGTCCATGCTTTCCGGCTCGCGGCTGCTCCCCGGCAAGCGCGCCATCGCCTATATCAAACCGCTCGGCGGCACACGGCAAGCGGGCGTGATCGGCACCCGCATGGTCACGACCACGCTTAATGCCGTGCTGGCGAACGGAACGTTCGGGCACGCCGACGAGACCGACGACACCCATCCGCCGACGCGGTCGCATCCCGGCACCAGCGTTGTCCCCACCGCGCTTGCGCTTTCGGAGTGGCAGCAGCTACCGGGTGAACGCATGCTGCGGGCGATGGTGCTCGGGTACGACATCTGTGCGCGGACCTTGCTGGCGCTGGACGCCACGAAGTATGCGCGTACCGGGCGTCACGCCGGCGCGATGGGCCAGACTTTCGGCGCTGCCGCGGCGGCAGCGGCACTGCTCAAGCTCAGCCCGCGCAAGGTGCGCTACGCGCTGTCCTACGCTGCGGAGCACGTGGGCGGGATCGCGACCATGTTCCGCGATACGCAACATATCGAGAAAGCCTATGCGATGGGCGGCATGCCGGCGCACGACGGACTGTCCTCCGCGCTGATGGCGGCGCACGGCTTTACGGGCGTGGAAGACGTGTTTTCGGGTGAACCGAATTTCTTCTCGATCTTCATCGGAGACGCGGACCGCGACGCGCTGGTTCGCGGCTTGGGGCGCGACTACGAGATCTTGCGGGGCGGCATCAAGCGCTGGTCAGTGGGGGGACCGTGCCAGGGGCCATTGCACGTGCTCTACGATCTCATTTGCGAGCATCGGTTCAAGGCGGACCAGGTTGAAAAGCTCGTTGCACGCGTGCCGGAGACCGAGCTGAAGATAGTCGACAACCGCGAGATGGTCGATATCTCGCTGCAGCACCTGCTGACCGTCATGCTGCTCGACGGTACGATGACCTTTGCCGCTGCGCATAACTACCGGCGCGCAAAGGACCCGAAGGTACTCAAGCTACGGGAGCGGATCGAGGCCATCGCCGATCCGAGCATCCCCAGCGCGGTGCGCGGCTGGCGCTGCGTGATGGAAGTGACGCTGAAGGACGGGCGCAAGCTCACGCACCAGACCATGGCGGCCAAGGGCAGTCCCGATAATCCGCTAAACCGTGATGAAGTGACGGAAAAGGCGCTCGACTTGATGGGTCCGGTGCTCGGGAAGACACGAAGCCGCGCGCTGATCGCCGCACTTTTCGACATCCAGGACCTCGGAAACGTCCGCTCGCTCCGCACACTCTATTCTTCAGCCTAGTGCGTAGGGTCAAGGGTCTTGTCTTTTGCGCACGGCCTAGACGCGATTCCTCTTGGAAACCTCGTGAGGCAAAAAGCAAGACCTGACCCCATCGCCGCTGACCCCATCGCCGCTATTTCACCAGCCCGAATGCACCCAGTACTGTCCGCAGCTCCTCGTGTTGCGCGTTGAGATAGGCACGCGCCTCTGCGCCCCGTCGGAAATCGTTCGAAAGGAGGTCCCGCTCCAGCATCGTCTTCCACTCGCCGGTCTCGACTACCTTCGCGAAGACACCTTCCCAATAGGCAGACTGCGACGGCGTCATGCCGCGCGGTCCCATCATGATGCGCCAGTTGTCCACCACCGCGTTTACGCCCAGCTCGGACCAGGTTGGAATCTCTGCGAACGCCCCTCGCAGGCGGCGCGGCGCGGCGATCCCGATCAGACGCAGCTTGCCGGCCTGGAGCTGGGGCAGCGTGGTGGCAGCAGGTGCGACCAGCAGATCCACGTGCCCGCCAAGGAGCGCCGTGATGGACTCGTGGCCGGAAGTGAACACCGCCACCTTGAGCTTCTTCAGGTCGCCTCCGACAGCGCGTGTGACCGCGCCAAGCGCGACGTAATTGTGGTTTCCAATGCTGCCCGCGATGGCGGCGCTGACCGAGCCGGCGTCCGCTGCGAGCAGCCCCATGAGATCCTTCGCGGTCTTGATGCTGGAGTCCGGCCGCACGGCGAACCCGACGTATTCGCTGAACAGCAATGCGATCGGGACCACATCGGTCGGGCCGATGGGACTGCGGCCCAATACATAGTTGGCAAGGAACGACACCGAGTTGATCGCCAGGTAGTGACCGTCGCCGGCGTGCTGGTTCAAGTAGACAAGCCCCACGACCTGTCCGCCGCCGGGTTTGTTGACTACGGTGGTTACGACGTCAACCAGCCGGTTATCCTGGATGATCTTCTGGACCATCCGGGCAATGCGGTCATTGCCGCCGCCTGCCCCGGTCGTCACGACGATCTCGGCCCGTTTTTCGGGCTTCCAGTCCGCGGAAAACACGGGCAATGCGCATGCGCACAGCGCCGCGAGTATCACACCGGAAAGCGTCAACCGTCCCTGGTTCCTCTGGGCAATTCTCATATGCAACGCCTCCTCGCGCATCGGCATGAGCCCGTTCCCCTATCTCTCCGCCTTCGAGATCGCATGATAGCACTCAGGCCGGAGAATCAATGACCTTGACGCCCCCCGAGGCATCGCCGAGACTCCACGCTTTGTCTCTCATGATCCCCCGTTCCCCAGGAATGACGGCAGTTGAAAAATCCTCGCCGCGAAAAGCGGCAAGGCGAGCGTGCGCGCCGGGGATGTCGTGTATCCCGATCCCGATTTCATCGGCGGTTTCGTTCGCTTTTGCATTTCGGTTAGCCCCTGTCGGAGAACCCATTGAAAAACTTTCCAAGAACCGAGAAAACCCGCGTACGGCGGCTGCCCAAGCGCGCGCATTACGACGTCGAGACCGTCTATTCGATCCTCGACGCCGGCTTCATCTGCCACGTCGGCTACGTGGTCGGCGGACAGCCGTTCGTGACCCCCACCGCCTACTGGCGCGAGGGGGACCATGTGTACTGGCACGGCTCGCGCGCGAGCCGCATGCCCGCCAAGGCAGCGAATCACAACGTCTGCCTGACCGTCACCCACCTCGACGGGCTGGTGGTCGCCCGCTCGGGCTTTCATCACTCCATCAACTACCGCTCGGTGATGATCTTCGGTAAGCCGCACCAGGTGGAAGACGAGGCGCACAAGCTGCGCGCGATGGAAAACTTTGTCGAGCGCATCTACCCGGGGCGCTGGAAAGAGCTGCGACCTGTGACCCGAAAAGAACTGAAGGCAACCACGGTGCTCTATATGCCGATTAAAGAGGCCTCGGCCAAGGTGAGGACTGGCGGACCAATCGATGACGAGAAAGACTATCGGCTTCCGATCTGGGTCGGCGTCATACCCTTCCAAGTCTCAAACAGTACGCCGCTGCCCGATTCACGGCTGCTCGCAGGCGTCATGACGCCCAACCACGCGCTCAACTTTTGCCATCTAGGCATCCGGCCGGCGTAGACCATCGCTGCCCATTGCAATACAAGTTCGATGGCCGTCATGACCGATCATCAGAACCATCTCGGCCAGCCGATCGGCTTCCCGCTCCCGGGATGGCAGCCGCCCGACCGACCGTCGCGCGAGACCACGGTCGGCCACTACTGTCGCGTGGAACCGCTGGACCCCGCTCATCACGCGGATGATCTCTACAGGGCGAACGCGCTGGATGCCACGAACCGCGCCTGGACTTACATGGCTTACGGTCCGTTCGATTCCCTCGACGCTTACCGGGACTGGATGAAGGCATCCTGTCTCGGTGACGATCCGTTGTTCCATGCGATCATCGATGCCTCGACCGGCAAAGCGGTCGGCGTCGCAAGCTACCTACGCATCGACCCGAAAAATGGCGTGATCGAAGTCGGACACATCAACTACTCGCCACTGCTGCAGCGCAAGCCCGCCGCGACGGAAGCGATGTACCTCATGATGAAGCGCGCGTTTCAGTTGGGCTACCGGCGCTACGAATGGAAGTGCGACTCGCTCAACGCGCCCTCGCGCGCCGCCGCGCAGCGGCTGGGGTTTTCCTACGAAGGCATCTTCCGCCAGGCGACCATGTACAAAGGTCGCAACCGCGACACCGCGTGGTACGCGATGATCGACAGCGAGTGGCCGGAACTCGACAAGGCGTTCACCCGCTGGCTCGCCCCCGACAACTTCGACGCGCAAGGCCGGCAGCGCCTGCGCCTGTCTGATCTCACTGCACCGATACTGAAGCAGCGTGGCTGAACGCAACGGAACTTCGAGTCTGACCCTAATCCTTCTGCGGAAACTTGTAGTAGGTCGCGTTCAGATACGCAACGACGTCCTCGATCTCCTGCGGCGTCATCTGCGGGTTGAGATAGTCGTTGCGCCGGGCCACTGCTTCTCGGAGCGCCGCGAGCGACCTGATCCTCCCCTTGAACCGGGTGGGTTCCGGAGGAGGCATGTCGGAAAGCCCGCTGGCCCTGAGCACCGAATCGATAAAGGTAGCCGCCGCGTGGGTTACCGGCGCGGTGTAGCGCTCGATGCCGTGACAGGAAAAGCATACTCGATGCAGCAAGGCGCCTCTTGCCGGGTCTCCGACCAACGGACGAGCCCGCGCACGTTCGTCCACGGCTTTGGCATACTCGGCACGGATTCTCGCTTTCTCTTCCGGCGTGGTGGCTGCCTCCATGCGGCGCCGATAGGCCTCGCGCTCAGCGCTGGTCATCCGGTCCGCGCCCGGAATCACCTCTCGCTCGGTTGCCTGGCTCGCCGGGTTCTCGGCGCCTCGAACCGCGTCCAGCGCGGCCGCAGCCATCACCGCCGCCCCCGCAAGCAATATGAAGATCTTGAGTGCCTTTCTCATGTCCCGCACCAACGTGGTACCCGTTGTCATCGCTCCCTTCGCTCCCTGGACGCGCGCCGAACAGACCGCGGAATCCTCCGATTCAAACTCTAAGGCCAAACCGGCGAGACGGAGTTGATTTAGATCAAACGGCCGGCGCCGGCGCACCGTGCGGTTGGCTTGGCCCGACCGCCCAGAACTTGGGTTTCAACATCGCGGTTGCAGCTCCCCTGACAAATCAGGTCCGCCGCCGCCGCGCCGCCTCCACGATCCGCCGCACCGCGTCTCCGTGGTTCACGCCGGCAAAGCATAGATTGATGCCCATCGCGTGCGGGTGAAGGTCGGGGTTGGGGTTGGCTTCCAGGAACACGACCCGGTTATCGGGTGTCAGCCGGTAATCGAGGCGCGCATAGTCACGCAGCTTGAGCGCGTGAAAAATCGCCCCGCTGGCCTTTTCGATGGACTTCACAACCTTGTCTTCCAGTGTCGCCGGCCGCCAGCGGACGCGCCACTTGGTGCGATAACTCCCGTCGTTTTTCAACCGATACGTCGCAAACTGCGGCGCTGACGCCCCTTTTTTTCCGATCACCAGCTCCACCGGGTGCATGACGTGTGGCTCGTTGCCGAGCAGCGCGACATACAAGTCACGGCCCGGGATGAATTCCTCGCAGATCAACGGCTCGCCGATTCTGTTACGCATGACCTTGACCCGGGTGCGCAGCTCCAGTTCGCTTCTCACAACCGAATTCATGCGGATCTCCTCCGAGGCGTCGCCGAACTGGGGCTTGACGATCAGCGGATAGGCGAGCCCGGGGTTGCGGATGCGATCGCCGCGGTGCAGCACGAAATGACGCGGAACATCAACGCCGAGCCGGGCCACAATGGTTTTCGACAGCGCCTTGTCGCGAGCGAGCTGCATCCCATCCGGCCCCGTGCCGGTGTATCTCAGCTTCATGATGCCCAGCAGGCCGGTGATGGCTTGATCGAGCGTGCGGTCGCCTTCGATCCATTCCGTCAGATTGAACACGATGCGGGGCTTCAATGCCCGCAGCGCCTCGATGGTGGCGACGATCTTCGGATCGAACGGCACGATCGCGACATTGCGATAGCTCGCGCGCAGAGACTCGAAGACATACGCTTCCACGCTATGGCGGTCCGGCACGAAACGCCCCGACTTCAACCGCGTGCCGGTCTCTTCGTCGACCAGCATGGCAACTTCGCAGCGCGGGGACTTTCCTTTTTTCATGCAGCCATTCTAACGCGGCCTGCAAAAAAAGCGGGGCTTCGAGCCCCGGTTTTTCGCGCGCCGAAACGTGCGGGTACGCGCGCTACGTATCCTGGAAACGCCGGCAAAATGACTTCGGGCTGTTCATGGTTCGACAGGCCTGTCCTGAGTGGAGTCGAAGGGCCTGTCCTGAGCGGAGTCGAAGGGCCTGTCCTGAGCGGAGTCGAAGGGCTCACCACGAGCCTCCCTGGAAAATGAAACCGCGGGCGATCTCCCGTCCGCGGCCGACTTCAAAACCCCAATTCTGAAATCGCTGTTTCGGTTTACGCCGTCTTAACTCCCGATTCGATGAGCGCCAGCTTCACGCGCTCGGGCAGCATCGGCTGGCCCCTTTAATTTGTAGTGGTCGACACTCCATCTGACAGACGGTGTCCGATGGAGTCGAGGCTTTCTCGCCGTCAAAGGCAGGAACCGGCCAACTGCTGCCGATCCCGGTTACACTCAAGATTCATCCCGAACGGTCATAACCCCGCCCGCCAAGAGCGCGTAAATCTGTTGCTCTTGGCGTAACTCGAAGATCATCGCTGCGATCGAAGAGCCCGCGGTGATCGAGCGCATACTCACGTATCTGGGATTGTCGGCGCAACCGCCGCCATGGGCAGCGGCGCGGCGGTTCGATTTGTTTCGGGCGGCTTGATTCGCAAACCCGGATTGGTTTTGGCCAGAGCGGATAACTCGGCTCGGCTTGCGCGCGTGCCGGCGTGCGGATCGAGGAAGATTGGACGCTGCGATAGGCAGAGGTTTAGGGGAAATAGTGGGGCTTCAGTGAATTTTTCACGCGGTTGACCAGTCGCTGGGCGGGGGATAGAGCGCCGTTGGCTGAAAAATGATGTTTGAAATTCCTATGCGCATGCGCCGGATCAGTGAAGCATAGCAAGAGTGAGCTTGGCGCTTCTTGAATTCGTCGGATCACGATTCACGAGTCACGGGGTTCCCCAGTCACCGGTCACTGGTCACCGGGTTTCCGACCCGAAAACAGCGGTTTAAGGCGGAAAAGCGGTGCTTTCAACAAGCCGCCGGTACGCCGCACGTCAAGTGAAAATCAAGACCGGGAGAAATCGCAAAAAGAAGGGGCGGATCACTCCGCCCCTTCTTCGCTCTTATTCCCGTGTTTCAGCAGACCATCACGGCGACAAACCATCGATCATGAACTGCCGTAATAGGGTCACCGCGCTTTAATGCCGGCGCGTTTCACCACGTCCGCCCACTTCTTCATGTCGTTGAGCATGAACTGACGGAACTCTTCGGGCGTGCTGCTGACGGCCTCGGAGCCGTTGTTTCTCATGGTCTTGATGAATTCAGGCGACTTCACAAGGGACAGGATTCCGGCGTGTATCTTTGCAACCAGCGGCTTGGGCATCTTCGCCGGCCCCGCCACGCCATACCAGCCCACCACCTCGAATCCGGGCAACACCTCGCTAAGCGACGGGATGTCCGGCGCCGTCACGAGGCGCTTGGATGTGCTCACCGCAATGGCACGCAGCTTGCCCGCGCGCACTTGACCAAACGCGCCCGTCAGCCCCATGAAGTTGAAGTGATATTCCCCGCCCAGCAGGCCGACGATTGCCGGCCCCGTCCCTTTGTAAGGAATATGCTGTGCCTGGATCCCGGCCATCAGCTTGAAGAGTTCTCCCGCCAGATGGCCGCCGCTGCCGATGCCGGCCGAGCCGATGTTGATCGGGTCCTTGGTGGTCTTGGCCCACTGCACGAATTCCTTGACGTTTTTCGCCGGGTGCGACGGGTTGACAACCAGCAGCAGGCCGCCCTCCGTCATCTGGGTAATCGGCGTAAAGTCGTTCACCGGGTGATACGGCAGCTTGGCAATGAGGGCCGCATTCACCGTGTGTTGATGGTAGGCCATGAACAGCGTGTGGCCGTCGGGTGCGGCGTTCTTGGTGATCT
>MERI01000189.1:8853-9123 GCA_001772005.1 Betaproteobacteria bacterium RIFCSPLOWO2_12_FULL_62_58
CATTCACACCAGAAGCACTGCCGCGGTTATCCACGATGGCCGGTTGACCCCAGGCCTTGTTGAGATGCGTTGCGAGCAGCCGGGCGAGAAAATCCGTCGTGCCGCCTGGATTCGCCGGCGTGATGAGGCGGATCGAGCGGCTCGGATAATTGTCCGCAGCCTGCGCGGGCGCCATCGGAATGGCCAGGCCCAACGCGACCAGCAGCAAAGGTAGTTTCTTACGGCAACCGGAAATGAATTTCATTGTTTCCTTCTCCTGATGATTGTGGA